>JADQCC010000315.1 GCA_016278295.1 Roseovarius sp.
TGGATTGCAGCAGCACGGCAAGGCCGGTGATGGTCCGTTCTCCCGCCGGGGCGGATGCCAGCGATGTCAGTGCCGTCCAGATGTGCTCCTTCACCTCCGGCGTGATGGTCATGCCTTCACGCATCAGGATCGCGGCGATCCAGTCAGCGGCCCATGACCGCTCATAGGCATCATCGATCTGCGCCAGCGGTTGCAGGGAAACGGAAACCTCCGATCCCTCGGTCAACCCACCGCCGAGATCATGCCAGTCGCCCCCCATGGCGAGCGCGGATGCCCGGATCGATCCCCCGAAATCGAAAGCGAAAATCTGGCTGCGATCATAGCGGCGAAATTGCAACGCCATCAGCGCCAGCAGCACGGACTTGCCTGCGCCGGTCGGGCCGACGACGAGGGTATGGCCCACGTCGCCGACATGAAGGGAAAGCCGAAACGGCGTCGAACCCTCGGTCTTGCCGTAAAGCAAGGGGGGCGCTCCGAGATGTTCGTTCCGTTCCGGCCCCGCCCACACGGCCGATAGCGGGATCATGTGGGCGAGGTTGAGCGTCGAGATCGGCGGCTGCCGGACATTGGCGTAGGCATGTCCGGGGATCGAGCCTAGCCAGGCATCGACGGCATTGACAGTTTCCGGCATGGCCGTGAAGTCACGGCCCTGAATGATCTTCTCGACCAGACGCAGCTTCTCGTCGGCGATACGGGGGTCGGCGTCCCAGACGGTGACGGTTGCTGTGACATAGGCCATGCCGGCGACGTCAGCGCCCAGTTCCTGCAAGGCCATGTCGGCATCGAGCGCCTTGTTGGACGCATCGGTGTCCACCAGCGCCGATTGCTCGTTGGTCATCACCTCCTTGAGGATCGCGGCGATGGATTTTCTCTTGGCGAACCATTGACGGCGGATTTTGGTGAGGAGTTTCGTCGCGTCCGTCTTGTCCATCAGGATGGCGCGGGTGGACCAGCGATACGGGAACGCGAGCCGGTTCATCTCGTCGAGCAGGCCGGGCGTGGTCGCTGTCGGAAAGCCGATAATGGTCAGGACGCGCAGATGCTTGTCACCAAGGCGCGGTTCCAACCCGCCAGTCAGCGGCTGATCGGCCAGCAGCGCATCGAGGTGCATGGGCACTTCGGGCACGCGGACACGATGGCGGTTCGTGGAAATCGTGGAATGGAGATAGGTCAGCGTGCCCGCGTCATCGATCCAGTGGCATTCGGGCATGAAGCCGTCGAGCAGCGCCAGCACGCGGTCGGCGCGGTCGATGAAGCCGCGCATCAGCTCCCATGGATTGACGCCGGATTGCTCACGGCCCTCGTAGAGCCAGGTCTCGGCGCGAGCCGCATCTTCGGCGGGTGGCAGCCAGAGGAAGGTCAGGAAGTAGCCTGACACGAAATGCGTGCCCGCTTCCTCGAAGGCAGCTTTGCGCTCGGCATCGACCAGAGCGGAGGCCGGATCAGGAAATTGGCTGCCGGGATAGGTCGCGGCTTCGCTTCGTTGTGCCTCAACAAAGATCGACCAGCCGGAGCCGAGGCGGCGCACGGCGTTGTTGATACGCCCGGCGACCGCGACCAGTTCGGCGGCAACAGCGGAATCCAGATCCGGCCCGCGAAACTTCGCAGTCCTCTGGAAACTGCCGTCCTTGTTCAGTACGACGCCCGAGCCAACCAGCGCGGCCCAGGGCAGGAAATCCGCGAGGCGGGTAGCGGTACGGCGATATTCGGTGAGGTTCATCATGGCTGCGCCCTCACACCGACAGATGACCGGGGATGCGCAGATGCCTACGGCCCACCTCGACAAAAAGCGGATCGCGTTTGGCAGCCCATACCGCGAGGAAATGACCGACCGCCCAGATGGCGATGCCAACCAGCCAGAGACGAAGGCCGAGGCCGACGGCGCCGGCCAGCGTGCCGTTGACGATGGCAATCGAACGCGGTGCGCCGCCGAGCAGGATATGCTCGGTCAGTGCCCGGTGAACCGGGATGGAGAAGCCCGGCACCGCATCGAGCTGTTCAAACCCGCCCGCCATCAGATGAGCGCCCCGCCGCCGAACGAGAAGAACGACAGGAAGAAGCTCGACGCGGCGAAGGCGATGGACAGGCCGAAGACGATCTGGATCAGGCGGCGGAAGCCGCCGGAGGTATCGCCGAAGGCCAGCGCCAGGCCGGTGGCGATGATGACGATGACGGCGATGATCTTGGCGACAGGACCCTCGATCGACTGGAGGATCGACTGAAGCGGGGCCTCCCAGGGCATGGAGGAGCCGGACGCGTGTGCGGCAGGCGCCAGCATCAGACTGATGGAAACAGTGGCAGCGGCGGTTGCCATGATGCGGCAGCCGCGTGAAATCGTGCGGATCATGAAGGGTTTCCTTTCGGGGTGGTTGCCAAAGTAATGGGATGCGTGATGGCGTAGTCGCCGTCCGGTCCCAGCCCATCGACGCGGGCGAGTTCGACCAGGCGGCGGGACGATCCACGTCCGGCAAGAACGGCGACAAGGTCGATGGTCTCGGCGATCAGCGCGCGCGGAACCGTGATGACGGCTTCCTGGATGAGCTGCTCGAGGCGTCGCAGCGCGCCAATGCCGGAACCCGCATGGATGGTGCCGATCCCGCCCGGATGGCCGGTGCCCCAGGCTTTAAGGAGGTCGAGAGCTTCGGACCCGCGCACCTCGCCGACCGGGATGCGATCCGGGCGCAGGCGTAGCGACGAACGCACCAGATCGGAGAGTGTCGCCACGCCATCTTTGGTGCGCATCGCGACCAGATTGGGCGCGGCGCATTGCAGTTCGCGCGTGTCTTCAATGATCACGACGCGATCCGAAGTCTTGGCGACTTCTGCCAGCAGCGCGTTGGTCAGCGTGGTCTTGCCAGTGGAGGTGCCGCCTGCGACGAGGATATTGGCCCGCGTGGCGACGTTCAGGCGCAACACCTCGGCCTGAGGGCTGGTCATGATCCCGGCGTTTACATAGTCGTCGAGCGTGAACACCGCGACGGCGGGCTTGCGGATGGCAAAGGTCGGCGCCGTGACAACAGGCGGCAGCAACCCTTCGAAGCGCTCTCCGGTCTCAGGCAGTTCGGCCGATACACGCGGACTTCGGGTATGAACTTCGACGCCAACATGATGGGCGACCAACCGGACGATCCGCTCGCCATCAGCCGCAGACAGCCTCTCTCCCGTATCGGCCAGACCTTCGGAGAGCCGATCCACCCAGATGCGGCCATCGGGATTCAGCATCACCTCGACCACAGCCGGATCTTCCAGAAACCGGGCAATCGATGCCCCGAGTGCGGTGCGCAGCATCCGCGCACCACGCGCAATCGTCTCGGGTTTCTGATGTGATGTGGTCATAGCGGCCCCGTTCATGGCGGGACGCGCAATAGACGGACCCCGGATTGGGGTCGATTAAAAGAACCTGATTTAGGGCCGTTTCAACAGTTGTTTATGCGCGTGCGGGCATCGGCGGCTGACGGCGGTAAATCGGATGGATCGAACATTCAGGACTGGTTTCCATCGGCTTCAGCCTAGCGTTGCGCCGAATGATCGTGGGGCGTATCCACATCCCGTGATAGTTCTTTCAGGAACCTGTCGCCAGTTGCAAGACGCTTGCCCAGCGTCTGCATGAAGCCTTCGAAGCGCTCGTTGCCCTTGATGCGTGCCGACTGTTTCGCGCTGTCTGACAGCGGCGGCGTCATGGTGAGCCAGAATTGTACGAACAGCGAAAGCGTCTCGCCGAGGATGGCGACATCTTCGTCCAGCATGTCGAACTGGCGGCCAAGCTTGTCCAGGCGTCGCGACATTGCGGCTTCCAGCCGTTCGGTCGTGTCACCGGACAGGAAGGATGCGACCGCCGCCTCGATCACTGCGGATTTGGAAACATTACGGCGCAGCGCCAGGGCTTCGACCTGCTTCAGCAGATCCGGGGAGAAGTAGACATTCATGCGGGTGCGGCTCGTCATGCCTATCTTCCTTCTCAAAGCTCGATGCCGTCATTTTGGTCAAGTGATGCCTGCCGCGCGACCATGCGCATCCGCTCACGCATGGCGCGGGCCTTGGCGGCATCGACGTCGGGCTCATCATCGAGAAAGTCGAACTCCTGCGATGGCGGCGGTGGTGGCGGGATGATTTCCTCATGCTCGGGAAGCTCCAGCTCACGACGGATACCGGCATTGGCAGGATCGTCGTCGGACCTGTTCGACGCGGGTCCGTGGCCAGGCGTGGGCGTAACAACACGGCTCGTCCAGTTGTCTGGTGCCGATGTTTCCATCTTCACCGACTGCTTGGCTAGATCGGGCGGCGGCAGCACCCGTTCCTGAAGCCGCGCATCGGCATAGTAGCGCGCCTTGGCGGCGCGGATGGGCGGCACACCCGCTACCATGACGATCTCGTCGGTTGGCGGAAGCTGCATGATCTCGCCCGGTGTCAGGAGCGGCCGCGCTGTTTCCTGCCGCGACACCATGAGGTGCCCCAGCCATGGCGCGAGGCGATGGCCCGCATAGTTGGTGGAATCGCGCATTTCTGTTGCCGTGCCGAGCGCATCGCTTATCCGCTTGGCGGTGCGTTCATCGTTGGCAGCAAAGGCAACACGCACATGACAGTTGTCGAGAATGGCATTATTCTGCCCATAGGCCCGTTCGATCTGGTTGAGCGATTGCGCAATCAGGAATGCTTTCATGCCGTAACCGGCCATGAAGGCCAGCGCTGATTCAAAGAAATCCAGCCGCCCCAGTGCGGGGAACTCGTCCAGCATCAACAGGAGGCGATGCCGCTTGCCGGAGGTTTCCAGTTCCTCGGTCAGCCGCCGTCCGACCTGATTGAGGATCAGGCGGATCAAAGGCTTGGTGCGATTGATGTCGGATGGCGGTACGACGAGGTAGAGGCTGACAGGCTCATCGGTCCCGACCAGATCGGCGATGCGCCAGTCGCAGCGTTCTGTCACGCGGGCCACGACCGGATCTCGGTATAGACCGAGAAAGGACATGGCTGTCGATAGCACGCCTGATCGTTCGTTCTCGCTCTTGTTGAGCAGTTCGCGCGCCGACGAGGCGATAACGGGATGCACCCTGGCTTCGCCCAGATGCGGCGTATCCATCATGGCGCGCAAGGTCGCCTCTACCGGACGGCGCGGATCGGACAGGAAGCTCGCAACTCCCGCCAGCGTCTTGTCCTTCTCCGCATAAAGGACATGCAGGATCGCGCCGACCAGCAGCGAATGGCTAGTTTTCTCCCAGTGGTTGCGCTTGTCGAGACTACCCTCGGGATCGACCAGGATATCCGCGATGTTCTGCACATCACGGACTTCCCCTTCGCCCTGCCGCACCTCCAGCAGCGGGTTGTAAGCTGCGGAATGGACGTTGGTCGGATCGAAGAGCAGCACCCGGCCGTGACGGGAGCGAAAGCCCGCCGTCAGCGTCCAGTTCTCGCCCTTGATGTCATGGACGATACAGCTTCCTGGCCAGGTCAGCAGCGTTGGCACGACAAGGCCTACCCCCTTTCCCGATCGGGTGGGCGCGAAACAAAGGACATGCTCCGGGCCGTCATGGCGCAGATACTTTTTGCTGCGACGGCCCAGCACGACGCCATCGGGGCCGAGCAGACCAGCGGCATGGATTTCCTTGTCCTCAGCCCATCGCGCCGACCCGTAGGTGGCGACATTGCGGGCTTCGCGCGCCCGGATGATCGACATGAGAAAGGCGGCGGCGATGGCGATCATCGCTCCGGATGTGGCGATGATCGCGCCCTCAGTGAAAATCCCAGGCGCATAAGCGTCGAAGGAAAACCACCACCAGAAGAAGGCTGGGGGATAATAGACTGGCCATCCCGCGACATCGAACCACGGATTGCCGAGCTGGGGCTGAAATCCGAGACGGAAGGCGACCCATTGCGTCGCGGCCCAGACCATCACCATGACGATGGTGAACACGACAATGATCTGGCCCCAGAGTATTCGGCCTCCACGCATACAGGCTCCAATCGGCAAGAGAGATGGAGCCGATCAGAAAATAGCCGGCTGCGTGAGTGGCAACAGGAAAGGCCGAGCCGAAGCGCTGTCGGATACCATCGGCGGCAAATCGGATGGGTCAGTTCAAGGGCGGTTCCCTTGCCGGCTTAGCCAGAACAATTTACGCAGCCCCAAGGCCAGTCCAGGATCATATCCCCAATCCTCGCTGCCGCCCTAACTGCCAGGATACCGATTGGCCCTGCACGACGCCCATCACCTCACGACCGAGCTGGCGGTCGATGACCGGTCGCCACGGGACAAGGGTGAACTCATGACTCTTCTCGACCACGGCGAATTTGCCGCTGGATAGCTGCGCGGCCCCCGTGAACTTGCCGCTGACATTCTCGCCATCGGCAGCCGCCCTGAACGGCACCCCCTTGCTCTCGGCCATCTCGGCTCCCACCCGCGCCACCTCGCGTTTCCGTAGATTGGCGAGGAGATTGCGACGATAGAGGATGCGGCCTTCGCGGCTTCGGGTGGCGTCGCCTTGTTCAATGTGATGCTCACGGCGCTGATCCATCGCTTCGCGCACCTGCTGCCCGAACCCTGCTGGTGTAAGTTCCGAGGCATCCGGCGTCACCAGCCGACGATCAAGCCAGGTCGCGCCATCGGCACCAATCTGTTTTTCCAGCTCAACAGTCGAGACGACACGGATGCTGGCCTGCCGGTTGCGACCGGGATCATAGGTCGCGGCACGGCTCTCAAAGTCCTCGGGGATGCGCCATTGATCGGCGTCGATCCGCTCGGCGATTCCGGCGCGGCGCAGCGCCTCCAGCCGCCGGACATGGGAATCCACATAGCCTTCATAATCTCCGCCCGGCACGCGGCCCTCGAACTTCGCCTGTTCGAGATGACGGCTCGGCCTGTAGATGCCGTCCTCTGAGATCGCAGCAATGGTGCGATCGGACGGACGACCCGCCGTTTCGGCGGGACCGACCTCGATGATGCTGCCGATTTGGGCGTCCTCGACGAGGGCGGGATCGATGCCAGGAACATGATGCGTGCGCCCGTCGATCCCGTCCACCACCAGGGTCAGGTTCTCGCCCATCTCGTCGGTGAGATATTTATCCACGACGCGGCCTGTGATCGGGGCGGTCAGCGCGGCATCGTGGATCTGGAATGTCATCGGATCGCGCTCCAACCCATCGGCCTTCAGCGCCTGGTGCATGTTCCGGATGATGTCGCCACGCTCGCCCAGTTCGCGCAGCGCCGGTTCCAGCTTCGCACCGAGTTCCCAGACGCCAGGTGCGTGCTCGGCGGCGAGCCCCATCTTTTCCAGTTTGGCGAGACGGCGCAGGCGAAGCGTCCGGTTGAACTGGCGACGCGGATCGCCCGGCTCTTGGCGCAGGTCGAGGAAACGATCATTGGCCTCCGCCGTCATCGCCCGGTCGATGCGGGTGTAACGGTCCTGGTCGATCTCGGCCGACAGCTTGCGGGACTGCTCGATCTCGGTGACAGGGCCAAGCTCCAGCGTGGTCAGCTCGCTCGCCCGCTCGCGGATACCATTGGCGAGATAGTCGCCATTGATGACGAGATCGGCGCCCTTGTCGTCACGACCGTTGACGATGACATGCACGTGAGGCTGGCCGGTGTTGTAATGATTGACCGCCACCCAATCAAGCCGGGTGCCAAGGTCGGCCTCAATGCTGTTCATCAGATCGCGGGTGTGTTCGGTCAGATTGGTGAGATCCACGCCATCCTCGGGCGAGACGATAAACCGGAACTGGTGGCGATCATCCTTGCCGCGATCAAGGAAGGCCTCGCCATCGGCGCGGTCGTCATTCGCGGAATAGAGCTGGCCGCGCTCGCCATCACGCGATGTCCCATCCCGCTGGATATAGCGCAGATGGGCGGCGGCCTTGCCGTTCTTCCCGGCCCGCTGAACATAACGGGTTTTGACAACAACGCGGCGCACGCCTGCCGTGTTGTGTCGCCAGCCGCCCGACAGGCTGCGGGCGCGAACAAAGGACGCGCCGCGCCCGCGTTTGATGCCCGGCCCACTGACACCGGATGATGCCTTTCCACTCTTTCCGGCCTTGCCGGAGCTAGAGCGGGACGAATATCTGGAATGGGCGTTGCCCTGCTGGCGGGCGAGCTTCTTCGCCTGCGTCAGAAAGCTCTTCGCCTTACCCGGCTTCGGCGTGTCGGATCGAATGCGACCGGGCTTCGGGCGAAAGCGGTTCTCGTCGTCGGCGCTCATCGGCGCGGCCTCGGCATAAATTGCCGGAAACCGGTCATTTCACCGCCGTAGTGCCGGTCAAAACCCAGCAAAGCCAAGGGATTGCGAACAATCGCGGCACGCGATGCCCAAAACCGTGGTGCCGCCTGCGGCTCCGCTAACCAGTGTGCAGACAACAAGAATTTCCCGAACTGGCGCGATGGAGTGCCATGTTCTTTTATCTTGCCCTCCGCCCTTCCTTCCCTTTTTGCCCTTCCTGCCGGGAATGCAACCAGGCGAAAACCTGCCTGACTGCACACCGGAACCAGACCGAAAGAGCGCGGGAACGCCATGCTCATGGCGCATCCCCATCGCTCGCTCGGGCCACGAATATGTTGCCGTCCTGCGGCGCCGCATGGAGGGGATCGCGCACAGGAACAGATGCGGGGGTATCGCGCGACGGCGTATTGCTCGCAGCCTCATTGCCGCCGGAATGCGCGACGAACAGCGGAGACTCGCGCCAGTCCGCTGGTGGCGGCGGCACGCTTGTCGGCGCATCGGGCGCAGCCGCGCCGCCGAGAAGCGGCGCGAGCGTGGCGATATAGGCCCGCGTCTCGGCGGGCAGGACGCGGCCTGTCGTGAGATGCTCGTCATAACGACCGGGACCGGCATTGTATGCGGCGAGCATCGCCGCCACATTGCCGTAGCGGTCCCACATCTCGCGCAGGTAAGCTGTACCCGCAAGGATGTTGTCGCGGGGATCATAAGGATTGCGGCCGAGACCATGGCGGATGCGCAAGCCCGCCCATGTACCGGGCATCACCTGCATCAATCCCATCGCGCCCGCCGACGACACGGCGCGCACATCGCCCGCGCTTTCTACGCGCAAGACAGCGCCAATCCAGTGCTCTGGAATGCCGAAGCGCTGTGACGCCTCGGCAATGAACGCAGCATGCGGATGCGCAGAAATAGGTGCGGGTTGCGGCGGCACCTGAGCAATGGCGTGGGTTGCTCCGCTGCCAAGCGACAGCAAGGCCGTGAAGAGAAGAAGAGCATGGGATCGCATGATCTCAGTCCCGATCTTCACGCGGGCGCGGACGGGTCCAGTGCAATGACCAGGACGTGCCCGCATCGTCGTCGCGGAACAGAT
>JADQCC010000141.1 GCA_016278295.1 Roseovarius sp.
TAAATCCACCCGCCCCGCGACATCAGCCCCAGCGCCTCGAGCTGCCGCCAACCGGCGAGCCGGGTGGAACGGGGGCACCACAGGTCCGGGTCGGCGGCAAGCGCGTCGTAATAGCTGTTGTAAAGCGCGCTGTTGGCAAAATGCTCCTGCCGGTGCTTTTCCTCACCCGCGCGGACCACCGCCGTATCGAGAAATTTCGAATGCAGCAGCACCCCGGATGTCAACTCGCCCCCGTCGGTGGCATAGACATGGTTGAGCCGCCGCGGCAGCAGGCTGTGACTGGAGCTGACATAGGCATAGCGCCAGTGCCACTTCACCAGCGGCACCTTGCCCATCGTCGGCGCGCGGCGCGGCGCGGTGGCAAAGAACAGGCGCGCGCGGGGGCCGCCCTGTATCCAGAGGTTCTGCAAATCCGCCTTGCGCCGCAGCCCGTAATTGCCGGCGTCGAACCAGCACAGGCTGTGGAACGGGTCGTCACCCGGCGCGTGGCGCTGCGTCGAGAGCCGCCCTTTCGGATACATGTCGAGCATCAGCGCGCCAAAGGACGCACGCCCCTGACGCTCCAACCAATCGCAGAGCGCGGGCAGGGGCCGTGTCTCGTGATAGGGGTAGACGAGGCATTCGTCGGCATCGAGCGTCAGGCACCAATGCCCGTGCCCGTGCCGCATCATTAGCCATGTCAGCCAATCCATCCCGAATCGGGACCGTTTGTAGCTGTGCACCGTGGTCCAGAGCGACACATCGCCCTGCGCGGCGAGATGGTCGCGCGTGCCGTCATCGCTGTCATTGTCGACGATCAGGAAGTGGCTCACACCGAGACGCCGGTGATGGGCGAGGAAATGCCCGATCCGCTGCACCTCGTTGCGCATGGTGGCAAAGCACAGGATGTCGTCCGCCCCGATACTCCCGGTCCTGTCGATGACAGCACATAGCTGCCGCCGCCTTGCCACCGCCCGCACCAGCAGCCTGCGCCGCCGCCAGCGCAACCGGTAGGCCAGGATCAGGTCTTTCAAGGTCTCGCGCACCGCCTGCCGCCCCTTCTTTCCCGGTTTCAGGGTCGGCGGTTCCGGTCGCAAAGTCCAGCGTCCACACGTCCGCCTATTGCGCCGCTTTGTCGGCGCGGACCGTGTCGGAGATATAGTTCCACAGGTCGTCGCGCAGGTCGTCGCGCGCCAGGGCAAAGGCCACCGTCGCCTGGAGAAAACCGGCCTTGGAGCCGCAATCGAATCGCTGTCCCTGAAAGCGGTAGCCGTAAACCTCCTCGCCATCCTCGCGCGCCGCGTCGATCGCGTCGGTCAGCTGGATCTCGCCGCCCGCGCCGGTCTGTTTCTTGTTGAGCTTCTGCAACACGGCTGGCGTGAGGATATAGCGGCCGATCACCGCGAGGTTCGATGGCGCGGTGCCCGGCTCCGGCTTTTCCACCATCCCCTTGGTCGAGATGATACTGCCCATGTCCTCCTTGACGTCGAGGATACCGTAGGAATTGGTCATCTGGTCGGGAACGTCCATCGCGGCGACCATGTTGCCGCCGGTTTCCTCAAAAGCTTCGACCATCTGCTGAAGACAGGGTTTCTCGGCGGCGATCACGTCATCGGGAAGAATCACGGCAAACGGCTCGTTGGCGATGAAGCGACGCGCGCACCAAACCGCGTGGCCGAGGCCGAGCGGCTTGTGCTGGCGCATGTAGGCGATCTCGCCCGAGTCCATGTTGGTGGATTTCAGGATTTCGAGAAGCGCATCCTTGCCGCTTCGGCGCAGCTCCTGCTCGAGCTGCGGGGCGTTGTCGAAATAATCCTCCAGCGCGCTCTTGCCGCGCGATGTGATGAAGATGAATTCCTTGATACCGGCGGCGCGCGCCTCGTCGATGGCGTATTGCACCAGCGGGCGGTCGACCAGTGTCATGATTTCCTTGGGCACCGATTTCGTCGCCGGAAGAAACCGTGTCCCGAGACCCGCCACCGGAAAGATCGCCTTGGTCACTCGTTTACGCATACCCTGCTCCTGAATGGAATCTTGCGTCACAATACATAAGTGGCGCCGCATTTGTATAAGGTTAAGGTGAAACTGTGGGCATTTTTGTCACCGCACAACCGGGGCGCGCGGCGGGGTCGCCAGCGGCATGTGCCGGTTGACATCCTTGTAGAGCAGATAGCGAAACGGCCCCGGCCCCCCGGCATAACAGGCCTGAGGGCAGAACGCGCGCAGCCACATGAAATCGCCCGCCTCGACCTCGACCCAGTCGCGGTTGAGCCGGTAGACGGCCTTGCCTTCAAGCACGTATAGCCCGTGCTCCATCACGTGCGTTTCCTCGAAGGGAATCACGCCACCGGGCTGAAAGGTGACGACGGTCACGTGCATGTCGTGACGCAGATCCTCGGGATCGACGAAGCGCGTCGTCGCCCATGCGCCGTTCGTGCCGGGCATCGGCACGGGCGTGATCTCGCGCTCGTCGAGCACCAGGGCAGGCGGCGCATCGAGCCCCTCGACCGCGACATACTGCTTGCGGAACCAGTGAAAGCGCAGCGGCGCATCGCCCGCGTTGCGCAGCCGCCACTCGGCACCGGGGGGGATGTAGGCATAGCCGCCCGGCCCCAGATCATGCGCCTCCTCACCGATATGGAGCCGCATCGCGCCATCCAGCACGAAAAGCACCGCCTGCGCGCCCGGCTCGGTCTCGGGGTGATCGCTTCCGCCGCCAGGGGCGATCTCGGCGATATATTGCGAGAAGGTCTCTGCAAAGCCCGACATCGGGCGCGCCAGCACCCAGAATCGCGCACCCTCCCAGAACGGCATCAGGCTTGCGACGATATCGCTCATGCAGCCGCCGGGAATGACGGCATAGGCCTCGGTAAACACCGCGCGCCCGGTCATCAGCCGGGTCTGCGGCGGAAGCCCGCCCTCGGGCGCATGGTAGGAACGGTCAGTCATGGCGTGGTCTCCCAGAAATGCCTGGCGCAGCGCTCAGGCGATATCCATCTCTCGCATCATCGCCTCGAGGCGCGGCACGTCCTCGGGGTTGTTGAGCTCCCAGAACTGCCGCCCGCGGGCCTCCACCTCGACGCAGAGCATCGCGCGCCCGTTCTCGAGAAAACGCAGCTGCTCCAGCCCCTCCAGCCCTTCGAGCGGCCCCGGCGCCCACCCCGGATAGGCCGCGAGCGCCGCCGCGCGATAGGCATAGACCCCGACATGGTGAAACACCGGCGTGGCATCGGTATCGTCATAGCGATCGGCGGTGAAGGGGATCACCTCCTTGGAGAAATAGAGCGCGTGGCCCAGGCGGTCGAAAACGGCGGTGGTGCCGCCAACGCGCCCCTCGGCGCGGTCCTGCAAAAAGCCGTTCAGCGCGCGCCCGTCGCAGCGCAACACCGGCGTCGCCGCCCCGGCCTCCGGGTCGGCGCGCAGCCCGGCCACGAGGTCCGACACGAACCACGGCGGGGTAAGCGGCGCATCGCCCTGAAGGTTGACGACAATTTCGTATCCGCCGCCCAGCGCGGCATGGGCCGCGGCGCAGCGCTCGGTGCCGTTGGCGCAGGTTTCGGGCGTCATCACCACCTCGGCGCCAAACCGCCCGGTCGCGTCGCGGATGCGCGCGTCGTCGGTCGCCACCACCACGCGATCCACCCCCGACACCGCGCAGGCGGCGGCCCAAGAGCGCTCGATCAGCGTGCGCGCCACGCCCCCCGCGCCCCTCAGCGGCACCAGCGGCTTGCCGGGATAGCGGGTCGAAGCATAGCGCGCGGGGATGACGACGAGCACGCCCATGTTCACCCCTCCGCGAGATCGACGCCCGGCGCGCAGGCGATGAAGAACGGGTTTGCAAACCCGGGCTTGCCATAGGTGAGCGGCGTCAGATCGTCAAAGCGCAGCACGCGCCCCCCGGCGCCTGCCAGCACGGCGTGACCGGCGGCGGTGTCCCATTCCATCGTGCGCCCGAGGCGCGGGTAGAGATCGGCCTCGCCGCTCGCCACAAGGCAGAACTTGAGCGACGATCCCGCGCTCGTCATATCGCGCACATTGTAGCGCGAGATATAATCGTCGGTGGCCTGATCGCGATGCGACTTGGACGCCACCACCATGAGCGCGGCATTGTCCGGCTGCGACACGCGCAGCGAGGTCTGCGCACCGGCTGTGTCGGGATCGAACGGCCCCGCTTCCTCGACCGCGCGGCCATCGGGCAGGGTATAGAACATCCGGCCTCGCGCGGGCGCATAGACGATTCCGCGCACCGGCACGCCGTCCTCGACCCAGGCGATGTTGACGGTGAAATCCCCCCGCCGGTTGATGAATTCCTTGGTCCCGTCCAGCGGGTCGACAATGAGAAAGCTCGTCACGCTTTGCCCGTGCGAGGCAGCCTGTTCCTCGGTCACCAGTGCCACATCGGGAAACGCCGCGCGCAGCCCTGCCGAAATCAGCGCATCCGCCGCCTCGTCGGCCGCGGTCACCGGGCTCGCGTCGGATTTCACCTTCACCTCGAAATCGGGGCTTTCGTAAATCTCCATGATCCGCGCGCCCGCGGCGATCGCCAGCCTGCGCATTTCCGCGATCAATCGTTCCTGCTCCAAATCGTCGTTCCCCTGCCTGATTTGCGCCACTTTACGGCGCTAGTGGATGGATCAGTCGATGCCCCTTATGCTAGGTTCGGCGCGGATCGGCAAGGAACCGGCCACAGTGGGCACGGGGAACGAGGCAACAGCGCATGTTCAAGACCGTTCGACCGTCGTCCTCGCTGCATTCGGCGGTCGTGATTCTCGAATTGATCTACCATGCCACCGTGCGCAGCATCCGCCAGCAGCACGGCAACGCCGTGGTGGCGCTCGGGCTCAATATCCTGACCGTCATCATCATGGTCATCGCCTTCTACCTGTTCTTTACGGTGCTGGGCCTCAAATCGGTCAAGCTGCGCGGCGATTTCCTGCTGTTCATGATGTCGGGGATTTTCCTGTACATCACGCATATCAAGGCGCTTGGCGCGGTCGTGGGCTCGGAGGGGCCCGCCTCGCCGATGATGCAGCACGCGCCCATGAATACCGCGATCACCATCACGTCCGCGGCGCTCGGGTCGCTCTATATCCAGACGCTGTCGCTGGTCATCGTGCTGTTCGTGTACCACGTCGGTTTCAAGCCGATCACCATCTACCAGCCGGTCTATGCCTACGGCATGGTGCTTCTGGCGTGGTTCACCGGGGTTGGCGCGGGGCTCGTACTGCTGGCGATCAAGCCGTGGTTCCCGACCTTCGTCAAGCTGTTCACCACGATCTACCAGCGGGCCAACATGATCGCCTCGGGCAAGATGTTCGTGGTCAACATGCTGCCACCCACCATGTACAAGATGTTTTCCTGGAACCCCCTGTTTCACAATATCGACCAGGCGCGCGGCTTCGTGTTCATCAACTATTTCCCGCACAAGACATCGTTGATGTACCCGATCTATATCGGCATCTGCCTCGTCATGCTCGGGTTGATAGGCGAGTTCTATACGCGCCGCCACGCCTCGCTGTCGTGGAGCGCGCGGCGCTGACGCCGTGGTCCGTGCCCTGTCCGTCTCAGGTGACGACGCGCATGGTCAGGTTGATGCGACCCGGCCCGCGCAACAGCCGCGACGACCCCGGGCGAAGCCGGTCCACCCCGTGATGGGCGAGCCGCGCCGCGCCACCCAGCACGATGACATCGCCCGACTGCAACCAGGCGGATTCGGTCGGCCCGCCGCGGCTCGTGCTGCCCACGCGAAACAGTGCCTCGTCGCCAAGCGAGATCGACACCACGGGCCAGTCGAAATCGGCCTCGTCACGATCCTGGTGCATCCCCATACGCGCCTCCGGCTCGTAGAAATTGACCAGACAGCAATCGGGATCGCGCCCCCCATCCACCAGCGCGCGCCAAACGCCAAGCGCGGTCTCTGGCACTGGCGGCCAGACCATACCATCGGGATGCCGCGGCTCGTAGCGATACCCCCGGCGGTCGCTGACCCAGCCCAGTTTCCCGGCCGAGGTCATGCGCACGCTCATCGCCCGCCCCGAGGGCGTGACCGGCCGAAAGAGCGGCGCCGCAGCCACCACCGCGCGCACCTCCGCGACAAGCCGCGCCTGCGCCTCGGGCACAAGCCAGCCACGGTAGAGCGCGGCGCCGCGCAGGGTGAGGGTCGGGTCGGGCATGGCGGATTTCGTCATCGCACGGGCGGAACCCTGTGGCAATCGGGTCGAATTGACCGCAAAGCGCACGCCGGGATGCTTGCAGGGGTGATCCACCCTCCCTATATAGCCCACGAAACGCGGGGCGGCAGGTGCCGTCCCGTGTCACAAAAAACCGGGGGCCTGATGCCAAAACGGGTCGGGTCTCCGCCACATCGCCTAAAGCAGAAGGGATCGAAAACATGGCCAAAGTGATTGGTATCGACCTCGGGACCACCAATAGCTGCGTCGCGATCATGGATGGCAGCCAGCCCCGCGTGATCGAGAACTCGGAAGGTACCCGCACCACCCCCTCCATCGTCGCCTTTACCGAGAGCGAGCGGCTCGTCGGTCAGCCCGCAAAGCGGCAGGCCGTGACCAACCCGGAAAACACGATTTTCGGCGTAAAGCGCCTGATCGGCCGCCGGGTGAACGATTCCGATCTTGCCAAGGACAAGAAGAATATGCCGTTCTCCGTGATCGACGGCGGCAACGGCGATGCCTGGGTCGAGGCACGCGGCGAGAAATACTCGCCCAGCCAGATTTCCGCCTTCATCCTCGGCAAGATGAAGGAAACCGCCGAGAGCTATCTCGGCGAGGAGGTGACGCAGGCCGTCATCACCGTTCCCGCCTATTTCAACGACGCCCAGCGTCAGGCCACCAAGGATGCCGGCAAGATCGCCGGCCTCGAGGTGCTACGTATCATCAACGAGCCGACGGCGGCGGCGCTTGCTTACGGTCTCGATAAGGAAAACACCCACACGATCGCCGTCTATGACCTCGGCGGCGGTACCTTTGACGTAACCATCCTCGAAATCGACGACGGTCTCTTCGAGGTGAAATCCACCAACGGGGACACGTTCCTCGGCGGCGAGGATTTCGACATGCGCATCGTCAACTACCTCGCCGGAGAGTTCCAGAAGGAGCACGGCGTGGATCTGACGCAGGACAAGATGGCGCTCCAGCGCCTCAAGGAGGCCGCCGAGAAGGCCAAGATCGAGCTGTCGAGCTCCAGCCAGACCGAGATCAACCAGCCGTTCATCTCGATGAGCTCCAACGGCCAGCCGCTGCACATGGTGGTCAAGCTCACCCGCGCCAAGCTCGAAAGCCTCGTGAACGACCTCATCACCGCGTCGATCAAGCCGTGCAAGGCGGCGCTCAAGGATGCCGGTATCTCCGCCTCCGAGGTGGACGAAGTCGTGCTCGTCGGCGGCATGACGCGGATGCCCAAGGTGATCGAGGAAGTGACCAAGTTCTTCGGGCGCGAGCCGCACAAGGGCGTCAACCCGGACGAGGTCGTCGCGATGGGCGCCGCCATTCAGGCAGGCGTGCTGCAGGGCGACGTCAAGGACGTGGTCCTTCTCGACGTGACACCGCTCAGCCTCGGGATCGAGACGCTCGGCGGCGTGTTCACGCGCCTCATCGACCGCAACACCACGATCCCGACCAACAAGTCGCAAATCTTCTCCACCGCCGAGGACAACCAGTCGGCCGTGACGATCCGCGTCTTCCAGGGCGAACGCGAGATGGCCGCCGATAACAAGATGCTCGGCCAGTTCAACCTCGAGAACATCCCGCCCGCACCCCGTGGCATGCCACAGATCGAGGTGACCTTCGACATCGACGCCAACGGCATCGTCAATGTCAGTGCCAAGGACAAGGGCACCAACAAGGAGCAGAAGATCACCATCCAGGCATCCGGCGGCCTGACGGACGAGGACATCGAGAAGATGGTCAAGGAGGCCGAGGAGAACGCCGAGGCCGACAAGGCCCGCCGCGGGCTCGTCGAGGCCCGCAATCAGGCCGAAAGCCTTGTCAACTCGACGGAAAAATCCCTCGAGGAACACGGCGACAAGGTCGATCCGACCACCGTCGAGGCGATCGAGCTGGCCATCTCCGCGCTCAAGGACGACCTCGAAAAGGACGACGCCACCGCCGACAAGATCAAGGCCGGTATCCAGAACGTCGCCGAGGCCTCGATGAAGCTTGGCGAAGCCATCTACAAGGCCACCCAGCAGGAGGACGAGGACGAGGTCAACTCCGCCGATGCCGGGCCGGGCGAGGATGACATCGTCGATGCCGATTTCGAGGACATCGACGACGACAAGCGCCACTGAGGCTACACGCCTGGCGCCGGGGCCCATCACGGCCCCGGCCTGCGCTTGAAGGAGATCCCAGATGGCCAAACGCGACTATTACGAGGTGCTCGGCCTGTCCAAGGGGGCCTCGGCGGACGAGATCAAGCGGGCCTATCGCCAAAAGGCGAAGGAGCTGCATCCCGACCGCAACAAGGACAACGCCGACGCCGAACGCCAGTTCAAGGAGGCGGGCGAGGCCTATGACGTCCTGAAGGACCCCGAGAAGAAAGCGGCCTATGACCGATTCGGTCATGCCGCGTTCGAGGGCGGCATGGGCGGCGGTGGGCCACGGCCCGGCGGCGGCTTTGGCGGCGGGTCCGGCCAGGGTGATTTTGCCTCCGCCTTCTCCGACGTGTTCGACGATCTCTTCGGTGATTTCATGGGCGGCGGGCGCGGCGGCGGACGCCAGCGCGCCACGCGCGGTGCCGACCTGCGCTACAACCTGCGCGTAACGCTCGAAGAAGCCTATACCGGCCTGCAGAAGACGATCAAGGTCACCAGCGCCGCGACATGCGACGCCTGTGAGGGATCGGGGGCCGAGGGCGGCGCACAGCCCAGCACCTGTCCGACCTGCTCGGGCATGGGCAAGGTGCGCGCGCAGCAGGGGTTCTTCACGGTAGAGCGGACCTGCCCCACCTGCGGCGGGCTTGGCCAGATCGTCAAGAACCCGTGCAAGGAATGTCAGGGCCAGGGCCGCGTGCCCAAGGAGCGCGCGCTCAGCGTCAATATCCCGGCGGGCGTCGAGACCGGCACCCGCATCCGCCTGTCGGGCGAAGGCGAGGCGGGGATGCGCGGCGGCCCCGCGGGCGATCTCTACATCTTCATCGAGGTTGCCCCGCACGAGATATTCGAGCGCGAAGAGGCCGGCCTCTTCTGCCGCGTGCCGGTGTCGATGACGCGCGCCGCGCTTGGCGGCGATATCGAGGTGCCGACGATCGACGGCGGCCGCTCGCGCGTCAAGATCCCCGGC
>JADQCC010000140.1 GCA_016278295.1 Roseovarius sp.
TTCCCGCCTACACGCTTTCCAGGCGTGCGCCTTCGACCACTCGGCCACCTCTCCGTTGCGGCCTTCTAGCCGCAGGTGCGCGGGCTTGGCAAGGGGCGCGGTGCAGGGTTTCTTGCCGGTGTCACTGCGCCGCGCGGATGCGCTTGCGGCTGTTGTCCACCATGAAGTCGACAAGGTGACGCACCTTGGGGTCCTGCCAGCGCCGGTGCGGGTAGAGGCAGCCGAAGAGCGAGGGCTGTGGCGGCGCCTGCGGCAGCACCTCGACGAGGCGACCGGCCGCGATATGGTGTGCCACGTCGAAGAGCGGCCTGTTGGCGATGCCGTGGCCGGCGAGCATCCAGTCGGTCAGCACGTCCGAATCGTCGGCATCGAACCGCCCCGCCACGGCGAGCTTGCGCGGTCCGTCGCCGGTTTCCAGTGTCCAGAAATATTCCGGTGAGCGGGGATAGCGCAGCAGCAGGCAGTTGTGCCCGCCATCGAGCAGGTCGGCGGGTCGCCGCGGGATCCCGTGCCGGTCGAGATAGGACGGCGCGGCGCAGAGCACGCGGCGGCAGCTCTCGATCCGCCGCAGCTTGAGGTTCGACTCCTGCGGCTGTCCTACGAAGAAGGCCACGTCGAGCCGCTCGGCCAGAATGTCGACCACCCGGTCCGAGAGCCGCATCTGCACCTGAATGTCGGGGAACCGTTCGACGAAGGACGGCACCAGCGGCGCGATGATCCGCCGCCCGACACCAAGCGGCGCGGCGATGCGGACCACCCCGCGCGGGGCCGAGGAATAGCTCGCCACCGCCGCCTCGGCGCTCTCGACGGTGTCGAGCACCTTGCGCGCCTCGTCGTAGAACACCCGCCCCACCTCGGTGGGCGAGAGCGTGCGGGTCGTGCGGTTGAACAGCCGCACGCCGAGGCGCGCCTCGAGCTCCTTGATACGCTTGCTCGCCACCGCGGGCGTCATTCGCAGGTCGCGCCCGCCCGAGGTGATGCTGCCAAGCTCGACGACGCGGACGAAGACGCGCAAGCTGTCGATATAGGGCATGGCCTTGCTCCTTGCCGCCCGGGACACGCAGGGAGTGAACACCAGTGCGCCGCTATTTTCAACGATTTGTTGAAAGTATTTGCCGAATGCCGCCGTATTCATCGAAAGTCGATTGCGTTATCCTGTGGGCTGTCACGAAATCCGGAGGGATCCGAATGCCGCAGCGAGACGAGATCAGGTTTCTGCTCAACGACCGCGAGATCGCGTTGACCAATGTTGCTGCCACGCGCACGCTGCTGGATTTCCTGCGGCTCGACCGGCGGCTCACCGGCACCAAGGAGGGCTGCGCCGAGGGCGATTGCGGGGCCTGCACCGTTCTGGTGGGCCGGTTGGAGGCGGGCGCGCTGCGCTACGAGCCGGTCAATGCCTGCATCCGCTTCCTTGCGTCGGTGGATGGCTGTCATGTGGTGACGGTCGAGCATCTCTCGGGCCCGGATGGCGCGCTGCACCCGGTGCAGCAGGCGATGGTTGCCGAACATGGCAGCCAATGCGGCTTTTGCACACCGGGGATCGTGATGGCGCTCTACGCGCTGTGGATGCAGGTGCCGGACCCGGACGAGGCGCAGATCGAGACCGCCCTTCAGGGCAACCTGTGCCGCTGCACTGGCTATGCCCCGATCATCCGCGCTGCACAATCGGCCGCCCGCTACGGCACGCCCGCCGGCGACCGGCTTGTGCAGGAGCGCGACCGCGTCGCGGCCCGGCTGACGGCGCTGCGCGATGGTACGCGGGTGGTGACCGGCCCCGAGGGGGACCGCGCCATCCTGCCCGCGGACGTGGACGATTTCGCCGAGGCCTACGCCGACACGCCGGAGGCGACCGTCGTTGCCGGAGCCACCGATGTGGGGCTGTGGGTCACGAAGTTCCTGCGTCCCATCGGCCCCGCCATCTTCATCGGGCATCTCGACGGGCTGCGGCGGATCGAGGTGACCGACCGCGATATCCGCATCGGCGCCGGGGTAAGCTATAGCGATTTCGCGCCGGTCATCGACGCGCATTTCCCCTGCCTTGCAGACTACTGGAGCCGGATCGCCGGGTGGCAGGTGCGCAACATGGGCACCATCGGCGGCAATATCGCCAACGGCTCGCCCATCGGCGACACGCCACCCGCGCTCATTGCGCTCGGGGCCGGGATCACCCTGCGCCACCGCGGCGCACGCCGCTCGCTGCCGCTCGAGGCGTTCTTTGTCGATTACGGCAAGCAGGACCGCGCGCCGGGCGAATTCGTCGAGCATATCCGCATCCCCCGTATCGCACCCGGACAGGTCGTGGCGGCCTACAAGGTGTCGAAGCGACGCGACGAGGATATCTCGTCGGTGGCCGCCGGGTTCTCGGTCACGCTGCAAGAGGACCGGATCGCGGGCTGTCGCATTGCCTATGGTGGCATGGCCGCCACGCCGAAACGCGCCTCTCATGCCGAGGCGGCGCTCACCGGGCAGCCCTGGGGCGAGGCGGCAATCCGGGCGGCGATGGCGGCCTTGCCGCACGATTTCACCCCGCTCACCGACATGCGCGCGTCGAGCGCCTATCGGATGCGCGCGGCGCAGAACCTGTTGCTGCGCTTCTATCTCGAACACGAGCACGGCGCAGCGATGCGGCTGAGCGCCTGAGGGAGACGAGCGATGAAGGATCAGACCGCAACCCAAAGCCCGGTGCACCAGCCGCTCGCCCATGACAGCGCCACCAAGCATGTCACGGGCCGGGCCATCTATACCGACGACATCCCCGAGCCCGCGGGCACGCTGCACGCCTATCTCGGCTGCGCCACCGAGACCCACGCGCATATCCGCGCGATGGACCTTGACGCGGTGCGGACCTTCCCCGGCGTGATCGGCGTGCTGACCGCCGCCGACATTCCCGGCGAGAACGACATCAGCCCCACGGGCCGCCATGACGAGCCGGTGTTTCCGGTGGACAAGGTCGAGTATCACGGCCAGCCGCTCTTTGCCGTGGTGGCCGAGACGCGCGACGCCGCCCGCCGCGCGGCGGCACATGCGCGCATCGACTACGAGGTGCTGCCCCATGCGCTCGACCCGGTGGCGGCGCGGGCGGCGGGATATCCCAATGTCACCGATCCGCTGACGCTGGCGCGCGGCGATGCCGGTGCCGCGCTCGCCAAGGCGCCCAACCGCATCGGGGGCCGCATGGTGATCGGCGGTCAGGATCACATGTATCTCGAGGGGCAGATCGCCTTTGCCATCCCCGGCGAGGACGAGGATGTGACGCTACATTGCTCGACCCAGCATCCCAGCGAGGCGCAGCACATGGTGGCGCATGTCCTTGGCCTGGCGTCCAATGCCGTCACCGTCAATGTCCGCCGCATGGGCGGCGGCTTTGGCGGCAAGGAAAGCCAGATGAACCTGTTTTGCGCAGTCGCCGCGCTGGCCGCGAAAAAATGGAACCGCCCGGTCAAGATCCGCCCCGACCGCGACCAGGATATGACGGCCACCGGCAAACGGCACGATTTTGTCGTCGATTACGATCTGGGCTTTGACGACGAGGGCCGGATCACCGGCGTCGATGGTACCTTCGCCGCGCGCTGCGGGTATTCCTCGGACCTCTCGGGGCCGGTCACCGACCGCGCGCTCTTTCACGCCGACAACGCCTATTTCTACCCGCATGTGCGGCTGCAAAGCGTACCGCAAAAGACCAACACCGTCTCCAACACCGCGTTTCGCGGCTTTGGCGGGCCGCAGGGGGTGATCGTCGCCGAGCGCATGATCGAGGAAATCGCCTATGCACTCGGGCGCGACACGCTGGATATCCGCAAGGCGAATTTCTACGGGGATGAGGGGCGCGACGTGACCCCCTATCACCAGACCGTCGCCGACAACATCATCCTTCGCGTGGTCGAGGAGCTGGAGACCAGCGCCGATTACCGGGCGCGCCGCCGCGCCGTGCTCGACCACAACGCGCGAGAAGGCATCGTCCGGCGCGGTATCGCGCTCACCCCGGTGAAGTTCGGCATCTCCTTTACCGCCACGCATTTCAACCAGGCGGGCGCGCTGATCCACGTCTACAATGACGGCTCGATCCACCTCAATCACGGCGGCACCGAGATGGGTCAGGGGCTCAACACCAAGGTGGCGCAGGTGGTGGCCGACGCCTTCGGCGTGGATATCGCCCGCATCAAGATCACCCGGACCACCACCGAGAAGGTTCCCAACACCTCGGCCACGGCCGCGTCGAGCGGGTCGGACCTCAACGGCATGGCAGCCCTCGACGCCGCCGATCAGATCAAGGCGCGGCTGAGCGATTTCGCCGCCGAGCGCTGGCAGACCACACCCGAGGCTGTGCGCTTCGTCGCTGGCGGCGTGCAGGTGGGGGCCGAGATGATCCCCTTCGCCGATCTGGTGCGCGCGGCCTACATGGCGCGGGTGCAGCTCTCGGCCGCCGGGTTCTACAAGACACCCGACATCCACTGGGACCGCGCCACCGGCAAGGGCCGCCCGTTCTACTACTACGCCTATGGCGCCGCCTGTTCCGAGGTCGAGATCGACACGCTGACCGGCGAATACCGCATCCTGCGTACCGACGTGCTGCACGACGTGGGCCGCTCGATCAACCCCGCGCTCGACCGCGGACAGGTCGAGGGCGCCTTCGTGCAGGGCGTCGGCTGGCTCACCACCGAGGAACTGTGGTGGGACGAGGCGGGCCGCCTGCGTACCCACGCGCCCTCGACCTACAAGATCCCGCTCGCCTCGGACCGGCCGCGCGTGTTCAACGTCGCGCTCGCCGAGTGGTCGCAGAACGCCGAGCGCACGATCAAGCGCTCCAAGGCGGTGGGCGAGCCGCCCTTCATGCTGGGCATTTCCGTCTTTGAGGCAATCTCGATGGCGGTGGCAAGCGTGGTAGATTATCGCGAATGCCCCCGGCTCGATGCCCCCGCCACGCCCGAGCGCGTGCTGATGGCGGTGGAGCGGCTGAAGGAGGGCGCGGCATGAGCCTCTCGGAGTTTCTCGACCGTCACCCCGACGCGGTGGAGGTGCGCCTCACCCGCGTGCGCGGCTCCGCCCCGCGCGAGCAAGGCGCGGGGATGATCGTAAGCGCCACCGCCTGCCACGGCACCATAGGCGGCGGGCAGCTTGAATACATGATGATCGACGCGGCGCGCGCGATGCTGGCACAAGGGCAGACGCGGCGTGATCTCGACATACCGCTCGGCCCCGAAATCGGGCAGTGCTGCGGTGGGCGTGTCGCCGTGACCTTGCGCCTCATGGGCACCGCCGCCCGCCGCGCCGCCTGCGCCGGGGCCGAGGCCGAGGCAGAGGCGCGGTCCCATGTCTACGTCATGGGCGCGGGCCATGTGGGGCGGGCGCTGGCGCACCTGCTGGTGCAGATGCCGGTGCGCACGGTGGTGGTGGACAGCCGGAAGGCCGAGCTTGCGCTCTGCCCCGAGGAGGCAGACCGCCGCGAATGCGCCCTGCCCGAGGCAGAGATCGACCGCGCGCCCCCCGGCAGCGCCTTCGTGATTCTCACCCACGATCATGCGCTCGATTTCCTGCTCAGCGCCGAGGCGCTGGCGCGCGGCGACGCGGCTTATGTGGGCATGATCGGATCGGCCACCAAGCGCGCGCGCCTGGCCACATGGTGCCGCGAGCACTGCGACGGGCTGCGCATCGACGCGCTGACCTGCCCGATCGGGGCCGCCACCGGCGGTGACAAGCGCCCCGAGGCGATCGCGGCGGGCGTTCTGGCCGAGGTCATGGCCGCGCTTGCCCGTCACGCCGCAAGGCAATCCCGCGCCCTGCACGTGTCAGGCTAGCGCACCATCCCGCCCGGACCGGTCACGGAGGAGAGCGCCGCCCGGGCGGCCCATCAGCGAAAGGAGACCTGCACATGCAGGGAGGGAGCTATAGCTACAAACTGTTCGCGCGCCAGGATTTCAGCGCGTTCTGGGCGCTTTTCACCGACAACCTCATCAACCTGATCGTGCTGTCGGGAATTTGCCAGTTCGTGTTCCAGATGCCCGCCGAGATCGTATTCGGCCGCATCGTGCCGGGTGCGGCGGTGGCGATCCTGGCGGGCGTGGGTGTCTATACATGGCTCGCGGCGCGCACCGCCGCGCGCGAGGGCCGCGACGTGACCGCCCTGCCCTACGGCATCTCGACACCGGTGATGTTCGTCTATCTCTTCGGGGTGATCGGCCCGATCTACTGGTCAACGCAGGACGCGGTGCTGGCCTGGCAGGTGGGCATCGGCGCGGGCTTCATGGGCGGCATCGTCGCTGGACTTGGCGCAATCATCGGCCCGTTTCTAAAGCGGGTGACGCCGCGCGCGGGCATGCTGGGCACGCTGTGCGGCATCGCGCTGGTGTTCATCGGCACGGTGCCGCTGGCCACGGTGTTCGAGGATCCGTTCGTGGGCTTTGCCTCGATGATCATCATCCTGTGGGGGCTGGTCGGCCGGTTCCGGCTGCCCTTCAACATCCCGGCCGGTCTTCTGGCGCTTGTCGTCGGGACGGTGGTGGCCTTTGGCGTGGGCAAGGCGTCGATCAGCTTCGAGGGTGTCGGCGTCTACCCGCCCTTGCCCTATTTCGGCGATCTCGTGCTGGGCATACAGCACCTGTTCGCCAATCCCGAGCTGTTTCTCGTGCTGGTGCCGGTGCAGATCTACAACTTCATCGAGACCATGAATAACGTCGAGAGCGCCGAGGCGGCGGGCGATTCCTACCCCGTCGCGCTCTGCCAGGTGACCGATGGCGCGGGCACCATGATCGGCGCCGTGTTCGGCTCGCCGTTTCCCACCACCGCCTATATCGGCCACCCGGCCTATAAACGGATGGGGGCGCATGCGGGCTACGTGGTCGGGGTGGGCGTCGTGATTCCGGTAGCGGCATTCTTCGGGCTGCTGGCCTTTCTCAACAACCTGATCCCGGTGGCCGCCGCGGCACCGGTGCTGGTCTTCGTCGCCCTCAGCCTCATCACCAACACCGCCCACGCGATAAAGCCCGGCCACATGGCCGCCGTCACCATCGCGATGATGCCGCATGTCTCGGCCTTCCTGATGGTGAAATGGGGCTCGCTCATGGGCGCGCTCCGCGCGAGCGGCGTCGAGGGGCTGCCAGAGCTGGGAGACGAGGCACTGACCGCCGCCCTGCTCCAGCAGGGCGCGCATTTCGAGGGCCATCTCGCGCTCAGCCAGGGGGCGATCCTGACCGGGCTGATCTGGGGGGCGATCGTCGCGAGCGTGATCGACGGGCGGTTCCGCAACGCGGGCGGCTTCGCGCTCGCGGCCTGCGCCATGTCGCTTGTCGGGATCATCCATTCGCCCAACCTGCACTGGCCCGAGCCGAGCGGCGTCAGCATGGGCTACCTGATCGCCGCCGCGTTCCTGCTGATCTACCCGGTGCTGCACCGCGACGGCACCCGCTCCAACGACGAGTTGCCGCTTGACGCGCCAGAGACGCTGGCCAGAGACTGAAACCGGGACCGGTCGCCGGGGGGCGCGCAGAGCACCCCGGCCACCGGCCCGCAAAAACCGGGATACCCATGACAGACAGAATATTGCGCGGACGCCTCCTGACTTTCCATGCCGAGCCGCAGGGGCCCGAGGACAGCGACGCCTACAGCTATATCGAGGACGGCGCACTCCTGCTTGCGGAGGGACGCATCGGCGCGGCGGGAACATACGCGGACATCGCCGCACAGGCACTCGGTCTGCCCGTGACCGACCACCGGCCACACCTGATGATGGCGGGCTTCATCGACCCGCATATCCATTTCCCGCAGGTTCAGGTGATCGCGTCCTGGGGCGCACAGCTTCTCGACTGGCTCAACACCTATACCTTCCCCGAGGAAACCCGTTTTGCCGACCCGGACCATGCCGCGCGCATGGCGGCACTGTTTCTCGATCAACTGACCGCGCATGGCACCACCACCGCCGTCGCCTATGCCTCGGTCCATCGCACCTCGGCAGAGGCGCTGTTTTCCGAGGCGGCGCGCCGCGACATGCGCATCGTCGCGGGCAAGGTGATGATGGACCGCAACGCGCCCGACGGCCTGCGCGACACAGCGCAGGCGGGCTATGACGACAGCAAGGCATTGATCGACCATTGGCATGGGCGTGGCCGCGCGCTTTACGCGATCACGCCGCGTTTTGCCATCACCTCGACGCCGGAACAGCTTGAAATGGCCGGATCTTTGGTGGCCGAGCATCCCGACTGTTACCTGCAAACGCACCTGTCCGAAAACCACGACGAGATCGCCTATACCGCCGACCTCTACCCGGACGCGCCGGATTACCTCGGTGTCTACGAGCGCTATGGCCTGCTATCGCCAAAGGCCCTGATGGGGCATTGCCTGCACCTCTCGCCGCGCGAGATTGGCGTCATGCGGGAGACCGGCGCGCGGCCGGTCTTTTGCCCTACCTCGAACCTGTTTCTCGGCAGCGGGCTGTTTGACGATACCGGGCTGCGGGAGCAGGGCCTCGTCAACGCCATCGCCACCGATGTGGGCGGCGGTACCAGTTATTCGATGCTACAGACGCTCAACGAGGGCTACAAGGTGCTTCAGCTTCAGGGGCAGAAGCTGCACCCGCTGCGCGCCTTTCACTGGATCACGCGGGGCAACGCCGTAGCGCTGGGGCTGGAGGATCGCATCGGCACGCTGGAGGCGGGGAGCGAGGCCGATATCGTGGTGCTCAACGCGCGTGCCACTCCGGCAATGGCCTTGCGGATGGAGCGGGCCGAGACCCTTTCGGAAGAGCTGTTCATCCTTCAGATCATGGGCGACGACCGCGCCGTGACGCAGACCTACGTGGCGGGCGCGCCTCAGAAATCCGGCACTGATTCAATAACATAGGGTGTGTCGAACCAGTGCTCTTCGAGGTTGGGCCCTTCCCCGATCCGGTCCAGCACCACGAACTGCCCCGCCGCGCCCAGCGGGGCCAGCACCCCGTGCCAGACCCCGCGCAAAAGGTTGACCGACTGCCCCGGCGCAGTGACGAAGGCGCGCGGGCGCACCGGCACGCCGCCGTCGTCATCGGCCACGACCACGAGGATGCGCGCACCGCTCACCGGCATGAATGCCTGGCTGCCCTCGGGGTGGCGCTCGACCATGTCAACCGCGTGGGGCAGGTGCCGCGCCCTGGCGTCGAACAGGCTCAGCCCCGCGCGCCCGTCGCCGAAATCGAGCCGCGCGAGATCGTGGTGGCGGCCGCACATTCCCTGGTTGATGAGCCTGTCCGGCGCGCCGCGCGCCTCGATCACGTCGCCCCAGGGCGCGA
>JADQCC010000228.1 GCA_016278295.1 Roseovarius sp.
GGGCGCGCAGGAGGCGTGGCGCGCCCCACGGGAGGCATGTGCCCCCCGGTTCGGGCCGACCGCCACGCCGCCGCGTGGCGCCGCGACAACGCCGCCTTGGCCCGACCGTCGGCGGTGGTCAGCACCTCGACGGCCATCTCTGCGAGCGGTCTGTCGGTCACAGCGCGCGCACCGCCCCGAGCACCTCTTCGGCATGGCCGGGTACCTTGACCTTGCGCCATTCGCGCGCGATGCGGCCCGCCCCGTCGATCAGGAAGGTGGAGCGCTCGATCCCCATGAATTTCTTGCCGTACATGTTCTTTTCCTTCCACACGCCGTAGGCCTCGCAGACCTCCGCCTCGGCATCCGACAGGAGCGGCACCGACAGCGCGTGCTTGTCGCGGAATTTCTCGTGGCTGGTAACGCTGTCCCCGGAAATGCCCAATACGGTCGCGCCCGCAGCCTCGAACTCGGAGAGCAGACCGGAAAACGCCACCGCCTCTCTGGTGCAGCCGGACGTGTCGTCGCGCGGATAAAAGAACAACACCACCGCGCCGGGGCGCAGCGCCGAGAGCGTGATGCTTTCGCCGCCGTCGCGCGGCAGGGTGAAATCGGGGGCGATATCGGAGATGTCGGGCATGTGCGCTCCTTCGTGATGCGGCTTGTGATGACTCCTTGCCGAACGCATATTAGATCGGGACAGGCAAGAATAAAGCCACGAGGCAGAGCCGGGCGCCGAAGGTGGCGCGGCATGACACGCATGAGCGAGCCAGAGACGGAACAGAGCGACCGGCGGGGATCCGGGGAGGAGCCGAACGCGGTGCGCCCGCGCGTGCCGCCGCGGCGCGGCCTGTTGCATCATTTCGGGCAATTGTGTCTCGGTTGCGTGGTGGTGGTGCTGGTCGTCAGCCTCGGGGTGGTCGCGGTGCTGGCGGCCGGTATCACCGCGCCGGGCTGGATGCGCGAGCGGGTCGAGCAGCGGATTGACGCGGCGTTGCCGGAACACCGGCTGAGTTTCGAAACGCTCACGCTGGGGCTCGACGGCAAGATGGCGCCGCGGGTGGTGCTGAAGGGGGTCACGCTCTTCGATGCCCAAGGTGTGCGGCTCGTCGATCTCGGGGCTCTCGACGTGTCGCTGTCGCGGACGGCGCTCTTGTCGGGCGACGTATCGCTGTCGCGCGTGCGGCTCGACGGCGGGCGACTCATTCTGCGGCGGCGGGCGGATGGCACGCTGTCGGTGGCGTTCGAGGCCAGTGACGGACGCGGTCGCCACCCGGCGCGCGAGAGCCGCTTTTCCGAACAGATTGGCAAGATGCTGTCGCGGCCCGCGTTGGCGCGGCTAAGGCAGGTAGAGGCCGACAACATCAGCGTGCGCTACGAGGACGCGCGCAGCGGCCGGGCATGGTCGGCCGATGGCGGGCAGGTGACGCTGAAACGCCAGGATGACCGGATCACCTTGCGTGGCAACATCACCGTGCTTGGCGCGCGTGAATACGCAAGCAGCCTGGAGGTGAACTATACCGGCGACCTGGAGACCGCGGTCGCGGAATTCGGCATCCGGTTCGAGGATGTCCCGGCCGGGGAACTGGCCGGGCAGTCGCCCGCGCTGGCATGGCTCGGGGCGGTGCAGGCCCCGATCTCGGGGGCGTTGCGCGCAACGATCGACGAAGAGGGACGGCTGGGCCCGCTCAACGCCACGCTTCAGATCGGGGCGGGCGCGCTGCGCCCCAACGCGGCCACGGCGCCGATTCCGTTCCGGTCCGCGCGCAGCTATTTCACCTACGATCCGAAGCGCGGGCAGATCGATTTTTCCGAGATATCGGTCGAGAGCGACTGGGGCACCGCCCGCGCCGAGGGGCGCGCGCGGCTTTTGGGTATGGAGAGCGGTTGGCCCGCCGCGCTCGAGGCGCAGGTGCGCATCGGCGAGATCGCGGCCAACCCCGCGGGTCTCTATCCCGATCCGGTCGTATTCGAGGGGGCGGGCGCGGATCTGCGGCTCGAGCTTGACCCGTTCGTGCTCACCGTCGGCGATTTCCGGCTGCGGGACAGGGGCGAGGTGTTGCGCCTGTCGGGAGTGGCGCGAGGGCAGGCGGATGGCTGGTCGGTCGATGTCTCGGGGCGGATGGAGACGATCGCCCCCGAACGCCTGCTGGAGTTGTGGCCCGAGACGATCAAGCCCAAGACGCGCACATGGATCGACGAAAACGTGCTTGGCATCGCACTGAACGACATTCAGTTCGGCCTGCGCGCAGAGCCGGGGCGCGCGCCGGATCTGTTTCTCGGCTTCGGGTTTTCCGACCTCTCGGCCGTCTATGTCCGCGAGGTGCCACCGATCGAGGCGGCCTCGGGGTACGCCTCGATTCGGGACAATCGTTTCACCATCCATGCCGAGACGGGCCATGTGACAGCGGCGCAGGGCGGGCGGGTGGACATTTCCGGCACCAGTTTCATCATCCCCGATATACGCATCAAGAAGGGCCCCGCCGAGGCGCATCTGCGGGCGCGCGGCACGATCACGGCGGCGCTGTCGCTGCTCGATTCGCCGCCCTTCCGGTTCCTTCAAAAGGCCGGGCGCCCGGTAACGCTGGCCGATGGCCGCGTGGATCTGACGGGGCGGCTCGATTTCATCCTCAAGCAGAAACTCTCCCCCGAGGAGGTGGCCTTTGCGGTGACCGGCGAGATCACCGACATGCGCAGCGAGACATTGGTAAAGGGGCGCGTTCTGGCGGCGAGCCGTCTCTCGGTCGAGGCCGATAACGAGGCGCTCGCCATCGCGGGGCAGGCGCGCATCGGGCGCGTGCCGGTCGAGGGGTCCTGGACCCAGACGCTGGGGCCCGGCAGCGGCGGGGCGAGCCGGGTGCGCGGCGAAATCGAACTGTCGCAGCGGTTCCTCGACGAGTTCGGGATCACCCTGCCCGAGGGCAGCCTGACGGGCGAGGGGCGCGCCACGGTCGATATCGCGCTGGCACGCGACGCGCCGGCGGAGTTCGAGCTCACGTCCGACCTGGCGGGGGTCGGCCTGCGCATCGCGCCGCTCGGCTGGGTGCTGGACCGGCAGGCCACCGGGCGGCTCGATGTCGCGGGCACGCTGGGCACGCCGCCGCAGATCGACACGCTGGCGTTCGATGCGGGCGGGCTCCGCGCGCGCGGCGAGGTGCAGCTGTCCCCGGGTGGCAGCCTCGCGCAGGCGCGGTTTACCCGGGTGGAGCTGAACGATTGGCTCGACGTGGCGGCCACGCTCATCGGGCGCGGAAAGGGGCAGGCACCGCAGGTGGAGGTGACCGGAGGCACCGTCGATCTGAGACGTGGCTCGCTTGGCGTGGAGGATGGCGGTGACGGCGCGCCGGTCAACCTGAAACTGGACGAATTGCGGATATCCGACGGTATCGCGCTCACCGGGTTTTCGGCCACGCTGGAGACGAGTGGCGGCGCGCGCGGGAGCTTTTCCGCGCGGGTGAACGGACGCACCCCGATCACGGGCGACGTGATCCCGGCGAGCGCTGGGCGCAGCGCCTTTCGCATCCGCTCAAGCGACGCGGGAGGGCTGCTCGCGGCGGCGGGCGTTCTCGAGGATGCCCGAAACGGTGTGCTCGACCTCAGGCTAACGCCCGTAGGCGACCCCGGCAGCTATGATGGCGTGCTTGCCATCGAGCAGTTGCGGGTCAAGCGGGCCCCGGCGCTGGCCGCGCTGCTCAACACCATCAGCATTGTCGGGCTGATCGAGCAATTCTACGGGCAGGGGCTGCATTTCACCTCCGTCGATGCGCGGTTTCGCCTGACGCCGGAGCGGCTGATCGTCACGCAGGGCAGCGCGGTTGGCGTATCGGTGGGGATATCGATGGACGGGCAGTACAACCTCGACACCAAGCGAATGGACATGCAGGGCGTGCTGTCGCCGGTCTATCTGCTCAACGCCATCGGTGGGGCCTTTACCCGGCCTGGAGAAGGGCTTATCGGGTTCAACTTCACGCTTCGCGGCGCCTCTGAAAACCCGGCGGTGGCGGTCAACCCGCTCTCGGTGTTGACCCCCGGATTTCTGCGCGAAATGTTCCGCAAGCCGACCCCGGGGATCGACGGAGAATTGTCGGCACCATCGGGCGGGGACACATCCGACGAGAAGCCGCCAGCCTTCGAGAGACAGGATCCATGAAGCTCGATGAGTTCGATTTCGCCTTGCCCGATGATCTTGTCGCCACGCGGCCCGCACGCCCGCGCCGCGCCGCGCGGCTTCTGGTGGCCGAGGGCGATGCCATCCACGATTCGCGCGTGGCCGATCTCGGCACCTGGCTGCGCGCGGGCGACCGGCTGGTACTCAATGATACGCGGGTAATCCCCGCGCGGCTCGCGGGCCAACGCCATCGCGCGGGCGGTGCCGGGGCGCGGATCGAGGTGACGTTGCTGGAGCCGCAAGCCGACGGTACGTGGAGCGCGCTGGTCAAGCCGCTGAGAAAGCTGCGCGAGGGCGAGGAAATCGCCTTTGCCGCCGGGCTCTCGGCGGTGCTCGAGGGGCGCGGCGACGGGCAGGCGCGGCTGCGGTTCAACCTCGCGGGTGAGGATTTCGACGCGGCGCTCGATGCCGCGGGGGCCATGCCGCTGCCGCCCTACATCGCCGCGCGGCGGCCCGCCGACGACCGCGACCGCGAAGATTACCAGACCGTCTGGGCACGCCGCCCCGGTGCCGTGGCCGCCCCGACCGCAAGCCTGCATTTCGACGAGGTGGTGCTGGCCGACCTGGCCGCGCGGGGGGTGACGTTTTCGCATGTGACGCTGCATGTGGGGGCGGGCACCTTCCTGCCGGTCAAGGTCGATGACATCACCACCCACCGCATGCACGCCGAATGGGGCGAGGTGAGCGGGCAGGCCGCCGCCGAGATCGCCGCCACCCGTGCGGCGGGGGGCCGGATCATCCCGGTGGGCACCACCGCGCTGCGCCTGATCGAGACGGCGGCGCGCGACACCGGCGAGGTGGCACCGTGGCAGGGAGAGACCGACATTTTTATCTATCCCGGCTTTGCGTTCCGCGCGGCCGATGCGCTGATGACCAATTTCCACCTGCCGAAATCGACGCTGATGATGCTGGTCAGCGCGCTGATGGGCCGCGAGCGGATCGCCGCAATCTATGCCCATGCCGTCGCCGCGCGATACCGATTCTTTTCCTACGGCGACGCATCCCTGTTGATCCCGTCGCCCGGGCCTGACAACGGACAGAAGGCAGCGACCCGCTGAGTCGCAAACGGCCTAGACGCGTGCCGACCCGCCCTGCGACGGTCGCCCCGGATCATGGAGAAACGACATGCTGCAAGTGTTTTCGAGCGCATGGGCGCTGCTTCTGGGCATGATGCTGTTGCAGGTGGGCAATGGTATGCAGGGCACGCTGCTCGGTGTGCGCGGCGCGCTCGAGGGGTTTTCCACCACGCAGATGTCGGTGGTCATGTCGGCCTATTTCGCGGGCTTCCTGTTCGGCTCGCGCATGGCCCCCGAGATGATCCGCCGGGTGGGGCATGTGCGGGTCTTTGCCGCGCTTGGGTCGATGATTTCCGCGGTGCTGATCCTCTACCCCACCTTTGCAGACCCCTGGGCGTGGTCGGTCGGTCGGGTGGTGATCGGCTTTTGCTTTTCCGGCGTCTACGTGACCGCGGAAAGCTGGCTCAACAACTCGGCCACCAACCGGACCCGAGGCAAGGCGCTGTCGCTCTACATGATCGTGCAGATGGTGGGCATCGTCGCGGCGCAGGGCCTTCTGGTGCTGGGCGACCCGTCGGGCTATGTGCTCTTCGTCATCCCGTCGGTGCTGGTGTCGCTGGCCTTTGCGCCGATCCTCCTGTCGGTGAGCCCCACACCCGCATTCGATACCACAAAACCGCTGTCGCTGCGCCGGATCATGGCGATTTCGCCGCTTGGCTGCGTCGGCATGTTCCTGCTCGGCGGCGTGTTTTCGGCGCAGTTCGGCATGGCCCCGGTCTATGGCGCCGAGGCGGGGCTGAGCGTGCCGCAGATCTCGATCTTCGTGTCGGCCTTTTTCATCGGGTCAATCGTGCTGCAATATCCCATCGGCTGGCTGTCGGACCGCATGGACCGCCGCGTGCTGATCTGCGGGGCGGCCGCGCTGATGGGGGGCGGGGCGGTGATCGGCATCTTGCTAGGCGCGGTCTTTGTGCCGCTTCTGGCGACGGCTTTCGTCATCGGGGGCATGTCGAACCCGCTCTATTCGCTGCTCATCGCCTATACCAACGATTTCCTCGAGCATGACGACATGGCCGCGGCCGCCGGTGGGATGGTGTTCATCAACGGCCTGGGCGCGGTGACCGGCCCGCTGGTCACCGGGTGGCTGATGGGGGTGATCGGGCCGCGCGGGTTCTTTGTGGTGATCGCGGTGCTGGCGCTGTCGATCGCTGCCTACGCGGCCTACCGGATGACGCAACGCGCCGCCCCGGCCCCCGCGCAGACCGACAGCTACATGGCGGTTGCGCCGTCGGCCTCGCCGATGGCGGTGGAATTTGCGCAGGAAGTTGCCATCGAGACCGCGCAGGAGGGCGGGGATGTCGGAAAACCGGATTGAATATGTCCTTTTTGAAGCAATATGTTACTGTAATATTGCCGAAATCAGGGGTTAACGTGACAGTAGCGTGACGGGAAATCGAGGAGAGTCCCAATGGTGTCGCCCGAAGAGGTGTTGCGGTTCTGGCTGGACGAGGTGGGCCCGAAAGGCTGGTATCAGAATTCGGAGGCGCTGGACGCGCAGGTGCGCGACCGTTTCTCGGACGTGTGGGAAAACGCCCGTGCGGGGGCGTACGGTCTGTGGCTTACCTATCCCAGCGGCACGCTCGCCTACGTGATCCTCACCGACCAGTTTCCGCGCAACATGTTCCGCGGCGAGGGGCGGGCCTTTGCCACCGACCGGGCGGGGCTGACGGCGGCCAAGGTGGCGATCAACCGCGGCTGGGATATTCGGATAGACGAGCCGGCACGGCAGTTTTTCTACCTGCCGCTGATGCATTCCGAGAATCTCTGCGACCAGGAGCGCTGCGTGCGCCTGATTTGCGAGCGCATGCCCGAGCACGGCCCCGGCAACCTGCTTCACGCCCGCGCGCATCGCGAGGTGATCCGCCGCTTTGGCCGATTCCCCTATCGTAACGCGGTGCTAGGCCGGGCATCGACCGCGCCGGAACGCGCCTTCGAGGCCGAGGGCGGGTATGGTGTGCTGGTCCGAGAGGTGACAGAGGCGGCATGATTCCGGCCCTGCGCGGGGGGCAGACCTGCTTTTCGCGGGGTGTGCCTTTCCCTGCGTTGAGGTCTCGCGGGAAATAGTTTAACACCAAACTAGTTTCCGGCGAGGGAGGGCCACATGGCGTCTGACAGCTTTGACATGATCGTGATCGGCGCGGGGCCTGGGGGCTACGTTGCCGCCATCCGTGGCGCGCAGCTTGGCTTGAAGGTGGCCATTGTCGAGCGCGAGCACATGGGCGGCATCTGCCTCAACTGGGGCTGCATCCCCACCAAGGCGATGCTGCGCTCGTCGGAGGTGTTTCACCTCATGCAGCGCGCCAAGGAATTCGGGCTGAGCGCCGAGGGTATCGGCTATGATCTCGACGCGGTGGTGAAGCGGTCTCGCGCAGTCGCCAAGCAGCTGAATTCCGGGGTTGGCCACCTGCTCAAGAAGAACAAGGTGACGGCCTACATGGGCGAGGCGAGCCTGCCCGCCAAGGGCCGTGTCAGCGTCAGGTCCGACAAGGGCACCGAGGAGCTGAAGGCGAAGAACATCGTGATCGCCACCGGCGCGCGGGCGCGAGAATTGCCGGGGCTGGAGGCCGATGGCGATCTGGTGTGGACCTACAAGCACGCACTGGTGCCGCCGCGCATGCCGAAAAAGCTGCTGGTCATCGGGTCGGGCGCGATCGGGATCGAATTCGCGAGTTTTTACAACACGCTCGGGGCCGAGACCACGGTGGTCGAGGTGATGGACCGCATCCTGCCCGTCGAGGATGCCGAGATTTCCGCCTTCGCCAAGAAGGCGTTCACCAAGCAGAAGATGAAGATCATGGAAAAGGCGGCGGTCAAGCAGCTCGACCGTGGCAAGGGCAAGGTCACCGCCCATATCGAGACCGGCGGCAAGGTGGAAAAGCACGAGTTCGATACGGTGATCTCTGCCGTGGGAATCGTCGGCAATACAGAAGGGCTGGGCCTTGAAGAGCTGGGCGTGAAGGTCGAGAAAACCCATGTGGTGACCGACCCGCATTGCCGCACCGGCATCGACGGGGTGTATGCAATCGGCGATATCGCGGGCGCGCCGTGGCTCGCACACAAGGCCAGCCACGAGGGTGTGATGGTGGCCGAGCTGATCGCGGGCGGCGCGCCGCACGCGGTCGATCCCGACAGCATCGCCGGCTGCACCTATTGCCACCCGCAGATCGCCAGCGTGGGCCTCACCGAGGCGCAGGCCAAGGAAAAGGGTCACAAGATCAAGGTCGGCCGCTTTCCCTTTATCGGCAATGGCAAGGCGATTGCGCTGGGCGAGGCCGAAGGCATGGTCAAGACCGTGTTCGACGAGAGCACGGGCGAGCTTTTGGGCGCGCACATGGTGGGCGCGGAGGTGACGGAACTCATCCAGGGCTACATCGTGGGCCGCACGCTTGAGACCACCGAGGAAGACCTGATGAACACCGTATTCCCGCATCCCACGCTTTCGGAAATGATGCACGAATCGGTGCTGGACGCCTACGGACGAGTGATCCATATCTGAGCCACGGTCGCGGAGGGTGCCGACAGGCCCGTCGGCCGTGGCCGCCGGACGGGGGAAGAATGACGCGCGTCTATCTCGATCACAACGCGACCGCGCCGCTGCGCATCGAGGCACGCGAGGCGATGATCGCCGCGATGGACGTGGTGGGCAACCCGTCCTCTGTCCATGCCGAGGGGCGCGCCGCCAAGGCGCTGGTCGAGCAGGCGCGTGCACAGGTCGCCGCCGCGCTCGGGGCCGATGGGGCGGAGGTGATATTCACCTCCGGTGCGACCGAGGCGGCGGCGCTTGCGTGCGCGGGCCGGCACCTGTCGGGCGCGGCGGTGGAGCATGACGCGGTGCGCGCCTGGATCACCACGGATCTGCCGGTGGATGCGGCTGGCCGCGTGACGGTGAGCGATCCCGCCCGCTCGGTTCTGCAACTGGCCAATTCCGAGACTGGCGTGATCGAGACGCTGCCCGAGGGGCTGGCCGTGAGCGACATGACGCAGGCGTTCGGCAAG
>JADQCC010000164.1 GCA_016278295.1 Roseovarius sp.
ACCGTGCGCGCGATCCGGCTGTCGGCGCGCAGGCAGACGATGACCGAGGGCGGATCGACCGAGAGCGAGGTGAAGGCGCTGACCGTGGCCCCCGCGCGCCCCGCCGGCCCGTCGGTCGTTACCACCGTGACGGTTGCCGCGACCTGTCGCATGGCGGCGAGGAAGGCATCGCTGTCCACGACGGCACCGGTAACAGTCACGAGGCTCTCCCTGTCGTTTGTCAGGCATGGGTAGCGGCGAAACGTGCCCCGGTAAAGGCCCTGCCGCGGACGGATCAGGTAGTGTGGTCCCGTATGGTTTCCAAGTGCCGTAATGGCAATGTCTCGAAAATTGCGATGCGGCGGGGGTTGCCACCCCCGCCGCATATGGTCCGCGGTTATGCGGCGCACAGGCTAGCGCATGATGAGTTCCGGCCCCATGAAGGTATTGGGCAGGACGGTTGATAGCCACGGCACGTAGGTGACGATGATCAGGAACACGAAGAGCACGGCGAGGAACGGCAGGGCCGCGCGGACCACGGCCATCATCGGCATTCCCGCCACGCCGGAGGTGACGAAGAGGTTGAGCCCCACCGGCGGCGTGATCATACCGATTTCCATATTCACCACCATGATGATGCCCAGGTGAATGGGGTCGATCCCCAGCTCGATCGCGATGGGAAAGACCAGCGGCGCGACGATCACGAGAAGGCCCGAGGGCTCCATGAACTGTCCGCCGATGAGCAGGATGATGTTCACCACGACCAGGAACATCACCGGCCCGAACCCCGCCGAGAGCATGGCGTTGGCGATGGATTGCGGGATCTGCTCGTCGGTCAGCACGTGCTTGAGGATGAGCGCGTTGGCGATCACGAACAGGAGAGTCACCGTCAACTTGCCCGCTTCCAGCAGCGTGCGCCGCGTGTCGGCGTGGAAAAATGCCGTCACCAGCGCCTGTGGCCTGCGCAGGAGCGAGGCGTTGCGATCCGCGCCCTCGGTGGCGAGCGGCCCCATGTCCTTGTACACGAAACAGGCGATGAAGAAGGCGTAGACGGCGGCGACCGCTGCGGCCTCGGTCGGCGTGAAGATGCCGCCATAGATTCCGCCCAGGATGATCACGATCAGGAACAGACCCCATGCCGCATCCCGGCCCGAGGCGAATATCTCGCCCCAGCCCTGCCACTCGCCCTTGGGCATGTTGCGGAGCCGCGCCATGATGTAGATCGTCGTCATCAGCATCCCACCTGCCACCAGGCCAGGAATCACCCCGGCGAGAAACATCCGCCCAACCGATACATCCACGGCAGCGGCATAGACCACCATCACGATGGACGGCGGGATCAGGATGCCGAGCGTGCCGGCATTGGCAATGACACCGGCGGCAAAGTCGCGGGTATAGCCCACCTGCCGCATCCCCGCGATCACGATGGAGCCGATTGCCACCACCGTCGCCGGCGACGAGCCCGAGAGCGCGGCAAACAGCATGCAGGCGAACACACCGGCAATCGCCAGCCCGCCATGCAGGTGCCCCACGCAAGCGATGGAAAAGCGGATAATCCGCTGCGCCACGCCGCCTGTCGTCATAAAGGCCGATGCGAGGATAAAGAACGGGATCGCGAGCAGCGTGAAATGCCCCTCGAAGGCCGAAAACAGGGTCTGTGCTATCGAGGCGAGCGAGGATTCCGAGAACCACAGCAGGAAAAGCGTCGAACTGAGCCCCAGCGAGACGGCGATCGGCACGCCGATGAGCAGCAGGCCGATGACCAGCGAAAAGAGAAGTGCGACTTCCATCAGTCCTGTCCTCCGTGCTGCGCGCGGGCGCTCTCAAGCTCGTCCTCGACCTCGTGGCTGGCTACCAGCCGGTCGTCACGACCCTGCCAGATGGCAATCGCTGCCTGCGCGAAGCGCAGCGTCAGCAGCAGCATCGACAGCGGCAGCACAACATAAGGGATCGCGCGCGGTATCTTCTCGTATTCCTCGCCGTAGTTGATCCAGTCCTCGACGAACCGCAGAACCTCGGGCATCGGCACGCTCTCGACCTCATACCAGCCTTGCCCGCGGGCATCGAAATCGAGCCCGGTGGGGAACCAGCGCCCGGTGGTGGGTGGCAGTTCGGCAAAGACCGACCAGTAATCCCACGCGCCCTTTAGCAGAAAGAGAGAGAACGCGAGGCAGCACGCCACCGACACGAGCGCAAGCACGCGGCGTCCGGGCGGGGCCAGCATGTTCAGCACCACGTCGACGCCGAGATGGGCGCGTTTCTTGACAGCGTAGGACGCGCCGAGCAACACGAGCCAGGCGAACATGAACACGGTCAGTTCCAGCGCCCAGAGAATATTCGAGTTGAACAGGTAGCGCGCGACGACATTGGCAAAGGTCACCACTGTCATCAGGCCGAGAAGCGCGGCGATCAGCGTCTCCTCGATCCGGTCCACCATGGTATGACGGGTCTGCATCGGTCCCTCCTCCCCGGAGTACTTGCAAAAGGGGCGGGCCAATCGTATTTGGCCCGCCCCGCAGGCCGCGCGCTCAGGCGCGGCACGCGATCTTACATGCTGGCATTGATCGCCTGGGCTGCGTCGATGTTCTCCTGGCCGACATCGTCAGTGAACTGACTCCAGACCGGCTTCATCGCCTCGACCCAATTGCTGCGTTGCTCGGGCGTGAGCGTGCGCACCACACCACCGGCGTCGATGACCGCCTGCTTGGCGGCCTGGTTGACCTCGTAGGATTCCTTGTTGCGGGTCTCGGTCACCTCGCCCAGGATCGTCAGGAACTGGTCACGCACCTCCGGGTCGAGGCTGTCGAGCCAGTCGACGCTGGTCACCACCAGGTAGTCGATGATGCCATGATTGGTCTCGGTCACGCCGTCCTGCACTTCGAAGAACTTCTTGCCGTAGATGTTCGACCAGGTGTTTTCCTGCCCGTCCACGACCCCCTGCTGCAACGCGCCGTAAACCTCGGAGAAGGCCATCTTCTGCGGGTTGGCACCCAGTTGCTCGAACTGTGCAACCAGCACGTCGGATTGTTGCACGCGGAACTTGAGCCCCTCGGCGTCGGAGGGTTCGACCAGCGGTACGTTGGCCGACATCTGCTTCATGCCGTTATGCCAGTAGGCCAGCCCCTGAAGGCCTCGGCGCTGCATGGAATCGAGCAGCGCCTGCCCGTTGTCGGAGGCCTGGAAGGCATCGACGGCGTCGATATTCTCGAACATGAAGGGCAGATCGAAGAGGCGGAACTGCTTGGTGAACTTCTCGAATTTCGAGAGGCTCGGCGCGGCGAGCTGCACGTCGCCCTGAAGCATCGCCTCGAGCACCTTGTTGTCGTCATAGAGCGTGGAGTTGGGATACACCTCCATGCACATCGTGCCGTTCATCTCCTCGTTGATGCGGCTTTCCAGCAACGAGGCGGCGATGCCCTTGGGGTGCTTGTCGGTGTTGGTTACGTGGCTGAACTTGACGACGATCTCGCCGTCGTCGCAGGCGGCCATCGCGGTGGTCGCGCCCGCGGTCAGAGCCAGTGCCGATACGGCAGCGGTCAGGAATTTCATTTTGGGTCTCCTCCCATAGGTTCTGAGTCTTTCACAGCGCCAGTGTGGCGCGGTGCGGGCATGTTGGGAGAAACGGGCGTGCCACTCAAGTTTTTGTGCAATTGCCGGGCGCGTTGCCTGTTTTTGAAGCGTGTTCAGATCATTACGCGGCGCTTTTCGCATAACGGCCTTGTACTTGCGTCATGGCTTGTGCGGTATTCCGCACGGAGCGGACAGTGATCGTGCGGATTTTCGCACAGATACAGGCGGTTTAACGGCGGTAATCCTCGGGGCGAATCCCGTAGCGCGCCAGCTTGTCGTAGAAGGTCTTGCGTGGCAGCTTGAGCGCCTCCGCCGCTTGCGCCGCCCGCCCGTTCTGCCGTCCCAGTGCCGCGATCAGCAACGAGCGTTCGACCCGCGCCATCTGTTCGACGAGGCCGAGTTCCGCCGTGTCGGCACCGCTGTCGGGCATACCAAGTACGAAGCGCATCGCCGCTGACATGAGCGAGCGGGCATTGCCTGGCCAGTCCTGCGCCATCAGCGCGGCGAGGTGATCGGGCCTGATTTCCGGCGCGGCGAGCCCCGCCTGCTCGGCGGCCTGTGCGACATAGTGGCGAAACAGTACCGGAATGTCCTCGGGCCGCTCCGACAGCGCCGGAATGCGCACACGCAGCACCTCCAGCCGGTAATAGAGATCGGCGTTGAAGCGTCCGTTGGTGGCGGCCTGCGCCAGACCCGCGGTGCTGCCTGCGATGAGCCGCGCCCCGCCGCCGGGGTCGAGCCGGTCGAGCAGGGCGTATTGGCTCTCGGTGGGCAGGGCCATCACCTCGTCGAGGAACAGGTTGCCGCCTGTCGCTTGCCCGTAGGCGACATCGAGCCCGTCCGGGGTGAGCCCGGCCGCCGCGCGCTTGATGAAGGGGCCATCCGCGCCCTTCGACATCAGGTGGATAACCTCGGCCACCTTGGACACGCCCGCACCGGGTGGGCCGGTGACCAGCACCTCGGTGCCCGCGCGCGCCGCCTGCCGCACGGTGTGACGCAGGCTTTCGGATAGAGCCGAGGTGCCGAAAATCATGCGTGCCGCCGGATCGCCGGTTTCCAGCTGCGCCTTGAGGTGGCGGTTTTCCAGCACGAGCCGACGGGTGTTGAGCGCGCGGTCGATCACCGCGACGAGCTGTTCGGGCGCGCAGGGTTTTTCGAGAAAGTCGAAGGCGCCCGCGCCCATCGCCTTGACCGCCATAGGGATGTCACCCTCGCCGGTCAGCAGGATGACCGGCAATTCTGCGTCAATGCCGTGCGCGTGGTCCAGCAGGTGAAATCCGTCACGCCCGGGCATGCGGATGTCCGAGAGGATCACGCCGGGAAAACCGGCGGCGATATGATCCTTTGCCTCGATGAACGACCCGGCGGTGCGCACCTTGCAATCCGCCAACTCCAGCGTCTGCGCCAGCGCCTCCCGCACCGGGCGGTCGTCGTCCACGACGAGCACCTTGCGGCTCATGCAGCACTCTCCCGCGCGTCGCTCCAGTGGTCGAGCTCGATTGTGAATTCCGCGCCGCTCCCGGTGTTGCTGCCGGTGATGCGACCGCCAAAGCTCTGCACCAGCCCGTAGGAGATCGACAGCCCCAGTCCCATGCCCTCGCCGCCTACGTCCTTGGTGGTGTAGAATGGGTCGAATATCTTGTCCGGCTCATCGATTCCGGGGCCTGTGTCACGCAGGCTCAGGCGCACCGGTGCGCCATCGGCGTGCTCGACCGTGATCGCGATGCGGCGCTCGGGGCTCTCGCGCATGGCATCGGCGGCATTGGTCATCAGGTTGACCAGCACCTGCCCCAGCCGGACTTCGCCGCCCTGGACGAAAACCGGGTGTGGCGGGCGCGCCCAGTCGACCGTGATCTCGTCCTTGCGCAGCCGCTCGGTCGTCATGTCGAGCGCGGCATCCACCACGGCGCAGATATCGACGCGGCCCATCGGTTCGTTCTCGTTGCGGACGAACGCGCGCAGGTTGCGGATGATTCGGCTCATGCGGTGTGCCATCTCGTCGATGCGCGCGAGGTTCTCGGCGGCGCGGTCGGGGGCGTCGCGATGCAGGAAGGCGGTGGCGTTGCTCGTGAACTGGCGGATTGCCATGAGTGGCTGGTTAAGCTCGTGGCTGATGCCGGCGCTCATCTTGCCCAGTGCGCTCAGCTTGCCGGCCTGCACCAATTCGGCTTGCGCGCGGCGCAGGGCGGCCTCGGCCTCTTGCCGCTCGCCGATCTCGCGCTGGAGCGCGCGGTTCGTGCGGCTGAGCGTCTCGGTGCGCTCGGCCACGCGGCGTTCGAGATCCGTATTTGCCTCGGCCAGTGTGCGGCGGCGTTCCTGCGCCAGCAGGAGCAGCATTCCGAAGAACAGGAACAGCGCCGCCACCGCCCCGGCCTGAAGCGCGGCAAGCCGGCGCGCGGGGGCGGTATCGACGAGCGCTGCGCCGGTCATGCCGATGCGCGGCACGTCCTGAGCCACGCGCAGCGCCTGCCGTGGCAGGTAGTTGCCGAGATCGATGTGCCAGATCTCGTATGGTCCACCCTCGCTTTGCCCCAGCGGTACGGGCTTGCCGCCCGGCGGGATCAGTTGCGGCCGGTCCGATGCCTTGCGCCAACCCAGAAGCTCGGATCGGTTGGACAGGAACACCGTGCCCGCATCGTCCACCAGGAACACCGCCGTGCGCATGCCGCGCCAGCCGAACTCCATGCGCTCGGCTGCCGCCACCGAGATCACCGCGCCGGAGACGCGCCCGTCGCGTGCGAAGGTTGGGGCGGCGAATTCGAAGACCCTGCCGCCATGCACGCGGGCGTCGGCGCGGGCAGTCCCGAGCGCACCATTCATCGCGCGCTTGAACACCGCGGTGCCGGTAAAGGCACCGCCATGCGCATCGGTTCCCGCGAGGATGTTGCCCCGGGTGTCGGTGTAATAGAGGGCCGCTGCTCCGGTGCGGTCCGCGGCGGCGGTCAGAAGGCGCTCGGCCCGATCGCGTGCGCGCGGCCCGACCGGGCCGGTGAGCGCCACAAGCGTGGGGTGATCGGCCAGCGCCACGACCTGGTCACGATAGCGCTGAAGATCGGCCACCAGCCCGCCCACCACCAGCGACAGGTCGGCCGCGCCGCGTTGCTCGAGATCGTCCAGCGCCCGCCGGTATCCATATTGCCAGACCGCGCCGGTGATCGCTGCCGATACCAGCAGGAACGGAATAACGAGAAAAAAGCGTGGGGTCGCGCGCAGCATGGTACGCAGATTACCCCGCCTGCCGCGCGGTTGGCCAGTGCCAAGCGTGTCAGGCGTGCCCGGCATCTGACGACAGCGTCAGCGACGAGATGCCGAGGCGGGTGAGCGCAGTCTCCCATTTGTCGGTATCAACGCTGTCGAAGACGAGACCGGTATCGGCGTCGCAGGTTAGCCAACCGTTCTCTGCCAGCTCTGATTCGAGCTGCTCAGGCCCCCAGCCGGCATAGCCCAACGCCAGAATGGCATGTTCCGGCCCGCGGCCTTGCGCAATGTCCTCGAGAATATCGAGCGTTGCCGTCATCCCGAAACCCTCTGCCACGTTGAGCGTTGCGATGTCTGAGCGGTAGCCGTCATCGTGCAGCACGAAGCCTCGGCCATGCTCGACCGGGCCGCCGAAATGCACCGGCATGTCGCGCATTTCCGGGCCAGGGGTGATCGACAGGTGTTCGAGCAGGTCGCACATCTTGAGGTCCTGCGCGGGCTTGTTGACGATCAGCCCCATGGCACCCTCGGCGCTGTGCGCGCAGAGATAGACGACCGAGTGCGCAAAACGTGGATCGCCCATTCCGGGCATCGCGATCAGGATCTTGCCGGTCAGGTCGATCGGCGCGGGGGGCGGTATGGGAGCGCTCATGCCCTGAGAATGGGGAGGGGAGCGGAACTGTGCAAGCGGTGTGTTGACGCGCGTGCAGGAATTCTCGCCGGTTTGTGAGTTGGCTTTGGTGCCGAAATGCCCCATGTCAGGTTCATGTTTGCGAGATATCTCCTGCCTTTCGTCCTCTTGGCGGTAACCGCGGTCGCACCGGCGTCGGCGCGCACACCGCAGGATATGGTCGCGGTCAGCATCCTTCCTGGCTGGCGTATGGCGGATGGCACGCTAATGGCGGCGCTGCGATTCGAGTTGGCACCGGGATGGAAGACCTACTGGCGCGCGCCGGGCGAGGCGGGCATCCCGCCACGGTTCGACTGGCGAGGGTCGCGCAATGTCGGCGCGGTCGAGGTCCTGTGGCCAACGCCACAGCAGACCACCACCAACGGGCTGCGTACCATCGGCTATTCGCACGACCTGATCCTGCCGGTTCGCATCACACCGGCGCGGACCGGGGAGCCCGTCTCGCTTTCCGGTGATCTGGAGATTGGCGTGTGCAGCGATATTTGTGTGCCGGTCGAGACGGAGGTGAGCCTTGATCTTCCGCTCGGCGACGGCGACGGCGGTGACCGCGATCCGCGGATCGCGGCGGCGCTTGCCGCCCGACCCTACACCGCCGCCGAGGCCGGTGTCGGTCAGGTAAACTGCCGGGTCGCGCCGGTGGCAGGTGGCATGGAACTCACCGTCGAGATCGAGATGGCGCAGATGGGCGCGCGCGAGATGGTGGTGGTCGAGAGCGGCGACCCCGAATTGTGGGTGTCGCAGGCCGAGACCGCGCGCGCAGGCGTCCGGATCAGCGCACGCACCGAAATCTACCATGTCGATGGGCGTGACTTCGTGCTCGACCGCGGTGCGTTGCGCTTTACCGTACTCACCACCGGCGACGCCGTTGATATTCAGGGCTGCACGGAGCACTGAGGGTTTTCGCGCCCGTGGCGTGACACGTTTTCGCTCTTGCGCCCGGCTCATTCGTTGATCTGGCATGTTCGGGTGGCTCGAAACCGGCACGGGCGCCCAGGCAGGACGTTGCGCTACGGTTCAGACCCACTCACCCCCTGCGCCGCACCGGCCCGGTATCGGGTAGCGAGATATTGGCAACCTGTTCGGCGATCGGGTCGTTGACCAGCGGATGCGCCTGTGCGCGAAAGGCGTCGGGGTCATGCACGCGCTGCCAGCGTTCGCCCACGTAGACATCCAGCCCTGCAAACGTGGCCTTGTAGCCCATCTTGTCGCTGCCCGGCACCCAGTAGCCCAGGTAGACGTAAGGCAGCCCGCTCTCGCGCGCGATCTCGACATGGTCGAGGATCAGGTAGGTCCCGAGCGACGCCTTGGGCAGGTCCGGCTCGAAGAAGGAATAGACCATGCTCACCCCGTCATCGAGAATATCGGTGAGGCTGGTGGCCACGAGCGCGCCGGTGTCGGGGTCGAGATATTCCACCACGCGCGTGCGGATCGGGGTCTCCTCGATCATCGCGGCGAATTCGAACGTGTCCATGTCCGCCATGCCGCCGCTGGCGTGGCGGCTTTCGAGATAGCGGCGGAAAAGGGCGTATTGCTCTTCGGTGGCCCAGGGCGAGGCGACCTGCCGTTCGAGACCGGCGTTTCGACGCGCAACGCGCCGTTGCGTGCGCGAAGGCGAGAAATCCGCCACGTCGATCCGCGCCGAGAGGCACGCCGCGCAATCGGCGCAGGACGGGCGGTAGAGCACGTTCTGCGATCGGCGGAACCCCTGTTTCGACAGCCCGTCATTGAGCCGC
>JADQCC010000208.1 GCA_016278295.1 Roseovarius sp.
GCCCGCGGCCCCCCCCCCGGCCAATCCTCCTGCGCCCGTGCCGCCGCGTTCGCGCGCTCGGCGCGGCGCGCGCGCACCGCCTGCCCGGCATCGGCGAGACCGCCAATGCCACGCGCGGCCATCGCCCGCACCCCGGCATAGGTCAGCACCGACCCAAGCACGAGGAACCGCCCGATCCGCCGCAGCTCGCCCCGGTCAAAGCCCAGCACAAAGCCACCGGCGGCCAGTACCAGCGCCCCCAGCCCCAGCATCGAGAGTCGCAGGCCCAGCCCCGGCTCGAACGGAAGAAGGCCCAGCAGCGTGCCCAGGACCGTGTCACCGAACAACCCGCCAAGGCCAAAGCTGTGATGCGCGGCCCAGGTTTCGGACGGGGCCAGCGTCGCGCAGTAAAGCGACAGGATCGCCACCCAGACCGGCGCAAAGATGAGCCGCCCCGGCGCGCGCGCACCACCCACATGCGCCACGAGCCGCGCCCCCCAGACAAGAGGCAGGATCACCAGCCCCCAGGCCCCAAGGCCGATGATCATGTAGAGCGGGGCCGCCACCGACGCGCCGGGCGCACCCAGCAGGTTGCGCACCGGCCCGTCGGTCGCCGCCATCCAGCTCGGATCGGCGGGGGTGTAAGAGTACACGGTCGCCCCGGCGACCACCGCGAAGCCCAGCAGCATGAGACCGATCAGTTCCCTGCCGCGCTTGCCCAGCGCCTGCGCCACGGTGCTGTCGATAAGCGGCTCGCGCCCGCGTGTCTGGTATGCCATCTCGTCCTCGTCTCCGCTCATCCGTACAGACAGCCGCGCAGGCGGGTCAGCCCGTGCGCCATCTCGTCCTCGGGGGCCACCATCGCCATCCGCACGAATCCCTTGCCGGGGTTCACCCCGTCCGCCTCCTGCGCGAGATAGGCCCCGGGCAGCACCCGCACCCCCGTCTCGCGCCACAGCCGCAGCGCCGCCGCCTCGCCATCCGCGACCGGCAACCACAGGAAAAACCCTGCCTCCGGCGGGCGATAGCCGGGCACGCCCGCCATGATCCCGTCGGCGCGTGCGTATTTTCGCGCATAAAGGCGGCGGTTCTCCGCAACATGCGCCTCATCCGCCCAGAGCCGCGCCGCCGCGTGCTGCAACGGCATCGGCAAGGGCGCACCGGCGTAATTGCGCAACTGCCGCATGCGACGGATGCTCTCGGGCCCCGCCGCCACAAAGCCCGAGCGCAGCCCCGGCACGTTCGACCGCTTCGACAGGCTGTGAAACGCGACGATCCGCTCGGGATCAGCCCCCATCTCTTCCGCCACCTCCAGCACGCCCGGCGGCGGGCTGTCGCGGTATATCTCGGAATAGCATTCATCGGCGAAGATGCGGAAATCGTGCTTCTCGGCCAGCCCGATCACCCCGGCCCAGTAATCGCGCGAGGCCACCGCGCCCTGCGGATTGGACGGCGAGCACAGGTAGGCCACCGCCACCCGGTCGAGCACCTCCGGCGCCATCGACGCAAAATCAGGCAGATAGCCCGTGTCCTCCGTGGCGTTTAGGAATACCGGCTCGGCCCCCACGCTCAGCGCCGCGACCATATAGACCTGGTAGAACGGGTTCGGCACCAGCACCACGGGCCGCTTGCCCCGCTTCGTCTCGGGGCAGAGCGCCATCATCGCGTTATAGAGCCCCTCGCGCGTGCCGTTGAGCGCCATCAGCCGCGTTTCGGGATCGGGCCGCACGCCGTAGCGCCGCGAAATCCAGTCGGCGGCCGCCTCCAGCAGGGCGGGCATCCCCTCGTTGACCGGGTATTGCCCGAAGCCCGCGGCGTTGGCCGCGATCTCCTCCACGATCCAGCTGGGAAAGGCGTGCCTGGGCTCGCCGATGGTCATGTGTACGACCTCGCCACCCGGCGCATGCGCGTCGAGCAGCGCCCGCAGGCGCGGGAACGCATAGGCCGGTAGGTTCGAAAACCGCTCGGGATACATCGGATATCTGCTCTGCTGCCTCGAATGCGGGGCAATTTAGCCCCATTTTCAATGAATCTACCCCAGTCAACGGGTTCAGGTCCAGAAAAACCAATGGCTTGACAGGCGAATTGTGGCATTTGAGCACAGCCGACGCCAACCGCGGCGATGGTCATGACCCGCCCCGCGCCCTATACTGCGTGCCGGGTCACAGAACATGGGCAAGGGGAGCGATCCGCGATGCATGCAGGCCTCCGGCTCGGTTTGACATCCCTGGCACTGATCGTTGGGCTGATCGTTGGGCTGGTGTTCGCAACCGGCCCGGTCCGGGCCGACCCCCCCAGGCAAAGCGATGCTCCCCCGCCCGGAACCGGCATTGCCGAGCCCAGCCTCGCGATGGGGCTGAGCGGCATCACGGACTGGACCAGCCAGCAGCCGTTCCTCGACGTGATGAAGACCGCCCGCCCGTGGATCGGGCACAGCACACAGGAGCGCGGCGCCTTTTCCACCGCTGCGCTGCGCGCGGGCGGCTATCTCGACGACACGGGCTGGCCCGTCGCCCTTCCCGACGGGGCCACGTCCCTTGAAAGCGTCGTGCTGACCGACCAGCCCGAGGGCGCCGCGTACCTGCGGGGCCGCTACCTGCTGCGCTACGAGGGCAAAGGCGTGCTGCGCGTCACAGGGCGCGCTGACAACGTCCGCTACAATTACGACACCCGCGAGATTCGCTTCGATTACACCCCCGGCGACGGGTCCGTGGTGCTGCGGCTGACAAAGACAGATGCCGAAAACCCGCTGCGCGACATCACCATCGTGCACGAGGATCGCCTCGCGCTGCACGCTGCGGGGGCGCTGTTCAACCCGCTCTGGATCGACAGGATCGCGGATTTGCGCCTCGTGCGCTTCACCGACTGGCAATTCACCAACGGCTCTGACCAGATGACATGGGCGGCCCGCCCCACGCCGCAGGACGCCACCTACGTCTGGCGCGGCGTCCCGGTCGAGGTAATGGTGGCACTCGCCAACAGGATCGGTGCCGATCCGTGGGTCAACATGCCCCACGCCGCCGATGACGCGTACATGCGCGCCTTCGCCACCTATATGCGCGACCATCTCGATCCCGGCCTGAAGGTGCATGTGGAATATTCCAACGAGCTGTGGAACCTGGTCTTTCCTCAGGCAATCTGGGCCCAAGAGGCGGCCACCGCGCTCTGGGGCGAGGACGCGCCGGACGACGCCTGGATGCAATTCGCGGGGATGCGCGCGGCGCAGATGGCCGATATCTGGCGCGCGGTCTTCGCCGGCGCGCCGCGGCGTCTGTCGGTGGTCGCGGGCGTGCACAGCGGCTGGCCGGGGCTGGAAGAGCCGATGCTCACAGCACCGCTCGCCGTGGCGGGCGGGCAGATCGACGCGCCCCCCGTGACGCGCTTCGACGCCTACGCCGTCTCCGGCTATTTCGGTCACGAGCTGGGGGCCGAGAACATGACCGGCACGGTTGAGAGCTGGATTACCGCGAGCCGCGCCGTGGCCCGCGCCCGCGCCGTCGAGACCGGGACCGACCCAGAGGCGGCGGTCGCGGCGCATGGCTACGACCTTGCCTTCGACCTCGCGGCACAGGCGCTCCGGCAGGGCTCGCTCGGCGAATTGCTGACCGGGATATTCCCCTACCACGCCAAAGTCGCGGCGCGGTACGGCCTGCAACTGGTGATGTACGAGGGCGGCACCCGTGTCGTGGGCCAGGGTGCGGCGACCACGAATGCCGCACTCACAGACTTCTTCATCGCGTTCAACTACTCGCGCCAGATGGGCGCGCTCTACGAAGAGCTGCTCGCCGGCTGGCGTGCGGCGGGTGGGGCGTTCTTCAACGCCTTCGTCGATGTGGCCTCAGCCTCGAAATGGGGCAGCTGGGGCGCGTTGCGCCATCTCGGCGACGACACGATCCGCTGGAATGTGCTCATGCGCGCCAATGCCATGCCACCCCACTGGGACGACCCGCGCCCGCCCGGTACGTTCCTGCACGGGGTACTGCGGCGCGCGGATGGCAAAGCGGCGCGGCTCGCGGGGACGGCCAAGGCGGATATCCTGATTGGCGGCGCAGGCGACGACGTGCTTGCCGGGCAGGGCGGCGACGACCGGCTTCACGGCGGGGCGGGCAAGGATCGCGCGCTCCTGCCGGGGCTGCGCACGGAGTACGAGATCGCGCACGAAGGCGCCCGGGTGATCCTGCGGGGACGCGGTACCATCGTTACCATGGTTGCCATCGAAGCCGTCGAATTCAACGGCGCGCCGGGCCAGGTTCATGCCGTCGCTGACCTGATCTAGGGCCATGCCCCGAAGCAGGGGCGATGGACACGTTGGCCTGAAGCGATGCGTCCCTCGTCCGGGCTCAGTTCACCGTGCTTTCCACCCCTTCGGGCTGCCCGACCACGACAAAGGTCAGCCGATCGGGGTTGAGCCACTCGCGTGCCACGCGGTTGACCTCTTCGAGGGTGATATCCTCGATCATCTCGTTGCGGTTGGCGATGTATTCGACAGGCAGCCCGTCCAGCTGCATCCCCACGGCGATCGAGGCGATCTGTGCGTTACCCTCAAAGCGCAGCGGGTAGGCGCCGGTCAGGTAGGTCTTGGCGTTCTCGAGCTCCGCCGCCGTCACCCCCTCGTCGCGCAACCGCGCCCATTGGTCGCGGATCACCGCGATAGCCTCGGCCACGCGCCCGTTGGCCGAGGCGACAGAGCCCATCCAGAGATCGGCCGCGTCCTTGTCGGCAAGGTAGGAATAGACACCGTAGGTCAGCCCCCGTTTCTCGCGCACCTCGGTCATCAGGCGGCTCTCGAACCCGCCCCCGCCGAGGATGTGGTTGAGCACATAGGCAGTCAGGAAATCGGGATCGTCCCGGTCGGGGCCGCGCTGCGCGAATAGCGCAACGGATTGCGGCGTCTCGAACTCGACCACCTTGACGCCGCCAGGCAGGGTCGGATCGGCCGCGCCGGGCAGCGGCGCACCGGTGGCGGGCAAGTCGCCCAGCAGGCGGTCGAGCAGCGCGCCCAGCTCTTCGGCGTTTATGTCACCCACCGCGCTGACATAAACGCGCTCGCGCGCGAGCGCGGCGCGGTGCGCGCCGACGATATCCTCGCGGGTCAGGCTGCGCACGCTCTCGATGGTACCGTCGCCCGGGCGCCCATAGGGGTGATCACCGTAGAGCAGCCGCGATGCCGCGCGCCCGGCGAGGCTGCGCGGGTCGGTCTGATCCGAGCGCAGCCCCGAGAGCACCTGCGCGCGCACGCGCTCGATGGCCTCGGGGTCGAATCGCGGGGCGATCAGGCTGTCACGCAGCAGCGCGACCGCCTCCGTGCGCCGCTCGGTCAGGAACTGTGCCGAGACGCTCACCGTGTCGTCGCCCGCGTCATAGCCGAACCGCGCCGCCAGCGCCTCGGAGGCGCGCGCGAATGCCTGCGCGTCGCGCGTCCCCGCTCCTTCCTCCAGCAGCCCGGTCATCAGGTTGACCGCCCCCGCCTTGCCCTCGGGGTCCAGCGAGGTACCGCCGCGAAACCGTAGCTCGAGCGCGACAAAGGGGATCGAGTGATCCTCGACAAGCCACGCGTCGATGCCGCCGGGGCTGGTGACTTTCTCGACATCCACCGCGGCACGCACCGGAAGCGCCGCCAGCACCAGGATTGCAACAAGCGCGAACCGGATCATTGCGTCACCTCCGGGGCCATCAGGTAGCCCGTTACCGATCTCTCGCGGTCGAGCACGCTGCGCGCCGCGTCCATGATCTCTTCGGCCGTGATCTCCTGCAGGATGTCAGGCCATGCCTGCACATCCGCCACGGTCAGCCCCTGCGCCAGCGCGCGCCCATAGCGTTGCGCCAGCGCCGTGACGTCGTCGCGCTCGTAGATCTCCTGCGCGCGCAACTGGCTCTTGATCCTCTTCAGTTGCTCGGGATCGGGGCCCGTTTCCAGGAACCCGGTCAGCACCTCGCCGAGCGCGGCCTCGGCCTCGTCCAGCGTCACGCCGGGGGCGGGAACCACCACCAAATCGAGGCTCGTGTCATCGAGCGACATACCCGAATACCACGCGCCCACCTGCACCGCGATGCTCTGCTCGAATTGCAGCGCCTCGTTGAGCACCGACGTCTGCCCGTTGCCCAGGAGCGCCGCCAGAAGCGTCAGCGCCGCCGCCTCGCGCTGCGCGCCGCTGTCGCGCTCGGGCGCGAGGTAGGAGCGCGCGAGATAGGGCTGCGACACCCGCGGATCGCGCAGGCTCAGCCGCCGCTCGGCAAGCTGGGGCGGCTCCTGCGGCCGGATGCGTTCGGGCAGGTTCGGGTTGGCCGGGAGTGGCCCGTAATACTTCTCTGCCAGCGCGCGCACCTCCTCGGGGTCGGCATCGCCGGCGACGATCAGGATGGCGTTGTTTGGCGCGTAATACGTGTTGTAGAAACCCACCGCCGCCGCGCGATCGAGCGCCTCCATCTCGTGGCGCCAGCCGATGATCGGCATACCATAGGGGTGGTTGAGATACTGCATCGCGCCCATCCGCTCGCGAAAGAGCGCCGCAGGGCTGTTATCGACCCGCTGGTTGCGCTCTTCGAGGACAACGTCGCGCTCGGTGGCGATGTCGTTTTCCGACAGGCGCAGGTTGACCATGCGATCGGCCTCCATCTCCATCACGAGGCCCAGCCGGTCGGCGGCGATGCGCTGGAAATAGGCGGTGTAATCATAGCTGGTAAAGGCGTTGTCGGTGCCGCCATGCCGCGCCACCGTGGCCGAGAACTCGCCTGGCTCAAGCGTCTCGGTCCCCTTGAACAGCAGGTGTTCGAGGAAATGCGCCACCCCCGACATGCCGGGCGGCTCGTCCGCCGACCCGGCCCGATACCACACCATCTGCGTGACCGCCGGGGCACGGTGATCCTCGATCACCACCACCTTCATACCGTTATCGAGGGTAAAGCTTGTCACAGGCCCGGCCCACGCGGGGCCAAAGGGAACAAACAAGAGCAGCGCGACGATCAGACGGCGCATGGCGGGCCTCCGCGTTCGAGAAACGATTGATCTCTAGATACGTCCCGCGCGCCGTGTTTCAAGCGGCGATCACTGATCCTTGGGCGGCGGCGGTGCCGCCGGGGTGCGCACGCCCCTGCGGCGCAAACGCCGCTCCTCGGCATAGGGATCGAGCCACTGATCCTTGTACGCCTGGGTGTAATCGTCGGTGGGCAGTATGCGCAGGATGTTCACGTTTCCATAGTCGCGGCGAAGCTCGCGATCTTCGGCGGCGAGCGTCTGGCGGATCGCCGGATTCCGGTCGTACCGCGCGGCATGGTTCAACAATCCGGCATTGGCCGCAGAGGGCGCCCCGGTGCGCCGCGCGCCCGCGTTCCCGCCCAGCGCCGCGATCCCGTCGGCGACCGGGTCCTGATCGGTGCGGTTGCCCCCGCCCGGCACCGGCTCGGGCAGCGCGGCCACGTTCTCGGGCATTTCCAGCGGCTTGCCGGGTATGATCGAGAACTCGTCCGGCCCGTTGCCCTTGTGCCTGATCTTCCTGAGCGACACTTCGTCGTCGCGCGCGCCGCCACAGCCGGCAACGATCACGGCCGCCAACAGCGTCAGAACGGTTTTCCGCGGCATCCACATAGCCACACTCCTTGCGCTTTGGGGTGGTTTACCGCATGCGCCCGCCGAGGTCACGAGGGCTTTTTCGTGCCTGGCAGCACCACAATGCCGAAGGCCCCCGCGAAAATCGTCAGATCGGCGACGTTGAACGCGAACGGGTTGTCGATGCCGCAGCACGACATATTCAGGAAATCCGCCACCGCGCCATATATCAAACGGTCAACGACATTGCCCAGCGCGCCCCCCACCAGCACCCCCGCCGCGACCCGCTGCAGCCGCCCGGGGTGCTCGGTATGGACCCACCAGAGCACCGCCGCCACGATCGCCAGCGCCACGGCGATGAGCGCCCAGCGCATGACCGCGCCCTGATCGGAGAGAATCCCGAAATTGATTCCCGTGTTCCACGCCATACGCAGGTTGAAAAACGGCGGCCAGACCTCGATCCTTCCCAGGCTGCGCAGATCGAGCATGTGAACCACGAGGTATTTCGTGGCCTGGTCAAGAAGAAAGACCCAGAAGGTCACCCATAAAACAGTACGCATCGCGGTCCGCCTCAGTGCCGGAAATGGCGCTGACCGGTCAGCACCATCGCCAGCCCCGCCGCGTCGGCGGCCGCGATCACCTCGTCGTCGCGCATCGACCCGCCCGGATGGATAACCGCCGTGGCGCCCGCCTCGGCGGCCGCCATCAGCCCGTCGGCGAACGGAAAGAACGCGTCCGACGCCACCACGCTGCCCTCGGTCGGCGGCACCGGCAGTCCCAGCGTCTCGGCCATGTCACGCGCCTTGCGCGCGGCGATCCGGCAACTGTCCACGCGGCTCATCTGGCCCGCGCCGACGCCGACCGTGGCGCCATCCTTCACGTACACGATGGCGTTGGATTTCACATGCTTGGCCACCGTCCAGGCAAATAGCATGTCCGACATTTCACGATCCGTCGGCGCCCGCTTCGTCACCACCCGCAGATCATCGGCGCCCAGGCGTCCGGCATCCTTGTCCTGCACCAAGTAGCCGCCCGAAACCTGCCGGATCATCCGCCCCGGCGCCACTGGATCGGCAAGCGCGCCGGTCAGCAACAGCCGCAGGTTCTTCTTCTTGGCAAAAATACTCATTGCCGCCTCGTCGGCCCCGGGCGCGATCACCACCTCGGTGAAAATCCCGGCGATCTCTTCCGCCGTTGCCGCGTCAAGCGCATGGTTCAGCGCGATTATGCCGCCAAACGCGGAGGTGCGGTCGCAGTCGAAGGCGCTCTTGTAGGCGTCGAGCAGCGTCGCGCCGCGCGCCACGCCGCAGGGATTGGCGTGCTTGATGATGGCGCAGGCGGCGCCGTCTTCGGGGGCGAACTCGCTCACCAGCTCGAAGGCGGCATCGGTGTCGTTGATGTTGTTGTAGCTCAGCTCCTTGCCCTGCACCTGCCGCGCCGTGGCCACGCCGGGCCGATCGGAGCCGTCGGTGTAGAACGCGGCGCTCTGATGCGGATTCTCGCCATAGCGCAGCACCTGCGCGAGCGTCCCGGCAAAGGCGCGGCGGCGCGGGGCGGGATCGTCGATGGCCTCGGCCATCCAGGTGCTCACCGCCGCGTCATAGGCC
>JADQCC010000084.1 GCA_016278295.1 Roseovarius sp.
CGATCCAGACCGCGCTCGGCCCCGGCGCGCACGCATCCGCGCGCCGCGCCGCCGCGATCGACGCCGTGCGCATCGCGCAGACCGTCGGCTGGACCGACCACCGCCGCGCCTTCAGCCATTTCGCGCTGGGGCGTCTCGCGCAATCCAGCGACCCCGATTTCGCCCGCAAGCAGTTCATCATCGCCGACAAATTCTACGCCACGATGCCCGGCACCGGCCTGCACCGCGCCTACGTGGCGGCACAGCTTGCCAGCCACGCCATCGCCCGGGGCGACGGCGCGGAGGCGCTCGAAATGCTGACCCCACAGGTGGCCGTGGCCGAACGGTTCGAAAATGCCGCGCTCGTCGCCACGCTCAAGATGCTCCAGGCCGAGGCGCTCGAAATCGAGAACCGCGTCGCCGAGGCACAGTCGGTTAGGCTGGACAGTCTCGGCTGGGCGCGCTACGGCTATGGGGCGGATTGGGCCGTGCAGGCCCGGCTCCGCGAGTTGGGGGCGCTCAATCCTCTCAGGGGACCGAACGGATAGGCGATGATCGTCATTATCGGCGCAATACTCGGGGCTGCGGGGGGCGGCATGCTCGCGTGGCGGCGCAAGGGCAAGCTGGCCGACATCCTGCTCTATGCCTTCGTCTATGGTCTGATCTTCGCGCTTGCGGGTCTGTTCCTCACCCTGATCCTGCACCGCGCCGCCATGTGAGGCGGCGATGTTCCTGCCCTTTTTCGAGACCCTCAGGGCGGGCGGCGTGCCGGTCTCTCTGCGCGAATACCTGACCTTTCTGGAGGCGGTGCGCGCGGGACTCGTCACCTACGATATCGAGGCGTTCTACTACCTCGCGCGCAGCGCGATGGTAAAGGATGAGCGCCACATAGACCGCTTTGACCGCGCCTTCGCCACCAGCTTCAAGGGGCTGGAAAGCATCGGCACCGAGGACGTGCTCGAGGCCGTGGACCTGCCCGCCGACTGGCTGCAAAAGATGGCCGAGAAACACCTCACCCCCGAGGAAAAGGCCGAGATCGAGGCGCTTGGCGGGTTTGACAAGCTGATGGAGACGCTCAAGGAGCGGCTGCGCGAACAGGAGGGCCGCCATCAGGGCGGGTCGAAATGGATCGGCACGGCTGGCACCTCGCCCTTCGGCGCCTACGGCTACAACCCCGAGGGCGTGCGCATCGGCCAGGACGAGAGCCGCCACCGCCGCGCGGTCAAGGTCTGGGACAAGCGCGAATTCCGCAATCTCGACGACAGCGTCGAGCTTGGCACCCGCAACATCAAGGTGGCGCTCAAGCGGCTGCGGCAATGGGCGCGCGACGGTGCAAACGAGGAGCTGGACCTCGACGGCACAATCCGCGCCACCGCCGAGCATGGCTATCTCGACGTGAAAACCCGACCCGAGCGGCGCAACGCGGTCAAGGTGCTGCTGTTTCTCGATGTGGGCGGCTCGATGGACCCGCATATCAAGGTGGTGGAAGAGCTGTTCTCGGCCGCGCGCGCCGAATTCAAGCATCTCGAATACTACTATTTCCACAACTGCCTCTACGAAGGCGTCTGGCGCGACAACGCCCGGCGCTGGAACGCACAGACCCCCACCTGGGAGGTGCTCAACACCTACGGGCCGGATTACAAGTGCATCTTCGTCGGCGATGCCAGCATGTCACCTTACGAGATCGCCTATCCCGGCGGCGCCAACGAGCACTGGAACGCCGAAGCGGGGCAGGTCTGGCTGGAACGCGCCCGCGCGCAATGGCCCGATCACCTCTGGATCAACCCGGTGCCCCGGCGCGAATGGGATTACACCCACTCCATCGGCATGATCCGCGAGATTTTCGACGACCGCATGGTGCCGATGACGCTCGAAGGGCTGGATGCCGGGATGAAGGCGCTGGTGCGCTGAGGGGGCGTCGGGCAGGTTCTGGGGTTGGGGTGGTTCTGGCCTGGAGCGGCCGTTCGGTTCTTGCCCCTGGCGCGGAATCGAGGGCGAAGCCCGCCGCGCCATCGCCAGGCCGCCCCCCGGACTGGCGATTTGTCTAAGCTCGTGCACCGATTACAGGTTTTTCGGATTCGGCAGGCATAAAGCGCCTGAAAATCCGTCGGATCGCCAGCCCGCGGCCTGTCGATGGCGCGGCTTGCGGCAATGTCCGCAACAGGCCACCCTCTCACGCTCCCGACAACGCCTTGGCCAATCGCGGCAGCCGCGCCTTCTTCAACAGCGGGCGCATCTCCCAATCCCCCTTCGACAGGTGCCGCGCCTTGGCCAGAACACCATCGGCCACCTCCGCCACCATCCCCGGCTGCGCCTGCCAGATGCCGTGCAGGAACCCGTCCGGTTCGGCCCGCCACAGCCCGTCCTCGGCCAGCACATTGCGCGGGAAATCGCGGGCGTTGAGCGTCAGGATACCGTCCGCCGACCCTGCAATGGCGGCGGCCAGAACGTGGGTATCGGCAGGATCGGGCAGCCACAGCCGCGCCTCCAGCGACGGCTTCCAGGCGACGCTTGCCTCAGGCCAGCGCGCCGCCATCAGCGCCGCCTCACCCGCCGCCTGCGCCTGCGCCTGCGCATCGGAGCCCAGTTTCGCCGCCGCGTGCAACCATTCGCCGATGATCCGCTCGGACCAGAGCGGGACAAAGGCGCCTGCCCCGGCCACGCCGAGGATCATTTCGCGCATCACCGTGGGATAGATCACGCAGGCATCGAGCAGCACCTTCATAGCCGGTAGAACAACGCCTTGAGGTAGCCACTCTCGGCAAGGTGGGGGTGCTGCGGATGGTCGGGCCCGGCAAAGCCCGTGTGAATCAGCGCCGCCTCGCGCCCTGCCCGTCCGATACCGCGCGTGCAGGCGGTTCGGAACCGGGCCAGATCGGCGGCGTGCGAGCACGAGCACAAGCCAAGATAGCCCCCCGGTGCCACCAGCCCGGCGGCCAGCCGGGCCACCCGCTCGTAGGCGCGCAGCCCCTTTTCGAGGGCCTTCTTCGACGGCGCGAACGCCGGTGGATCGCAGATCACCACGTCGAATTGCGCACCCTCCCCGGTCAGCGCCTCCATCACCTCGAACGCATCGCCGCGGCGGGTCTCCAGCCGGTCAGCCACCCCCGTCCGCTCCGCGCCCTCCCGCGCCAGATCGAGCGCCGGGGCAGAGCCATCGACGGCAAGTGCATGCGTCGCCCCGCCCGCAAGCGCCGCGAGGGCAAAACCGCCGACATGGGAAAACACGTCGAGCACCCGCGCGCCCCCCGCCAGCCGCGCGGCAAAGGCATGGTTGGGCCGCTGGTCGTAGAATATCCCGGTTTTCTGCCCGCCCACGAGATCGGCCATGTAGGTGGCCCCGTTCATCGGCACCGGCACCGGCCCCTCCGGCGCGCGACCCGCGAGCACCGCGCTCTCCTCGTCCAGCCCCTCCAGTGTCCGCGCGCGCCCGGCGGCGTTCTTGAGCACGGTCTCGACGCCGGTGACCGCCTGCACCGCCTCCGCGATCTGCGGCAGCAGAACCTCGGCCCAGGCGGCATTCGGCTGGATCACGGCAATATCGCCGAAACGGTCGATCACCACGCCGGGCAGGCCATCGGCCTCGGCATGAACCAGCCGGTAGAAGGGCGCATCATAAAGCCGCGCCCGCATCCCCGCCGCCCGCTCCAATCGCCGCGTCAGCCACGCGCCGTCGATCCGCGCGGCGGCGTCACGATCCAGCATCCGCCCCATGATCCGCGAGACCGGATTGACCGCGACCAGACCAAGCGGCGCGCGGTCGGCACCCTCCAGCACCGCGATGGTGCCGGGGGCGAGGGCACGGGTGCGCCGGTCGGTCACGATTTCATTGTCGAATACCCACGGTGCGCCGTGGCGGATGGCGCGGGCTTCGGCCTTGGGGCGCAGGCGGATCACGGGATAAGGGGGCGGTGTCATGCCGCCCCCTTACGCCGTTTCGATTGTTCCTGAAAGCTCAGAGTTGGTTGAGCGCGCCGATAAGACCGAGCGCCTGCGCGCGATAGCCATCCCCGGCGCCAAGCTCGGCGCGGATCACCTTCGCCAACTGCCCGGTGATGCGCACCTTCTGCGTGATGCCGCGCCGTTCGGCCGCGATCGCCTTCTGCCCGCCCAGCGCCTTGAAATCGGCCTTGACGAATTTCGGTTCCATGAGCGCGACACCGGTCTCGGGATCGCGCAACGTGTAGGTAAACTGGATCGCGTGCACCCCGCCGATCGTATAGCGTGCCTTCTCGCTCAGCGCGTGAAACTTCGTCAGCTCGACATCGAGAACCACCGGCACCACACCCGCGGGCAACGCGGCGACGCCGCGCTCAAGCCCCTGTTCGAGGATCGCCGCCACCTGCGCGTAGCGGTCGCCGGGCGGGTCCTCGCGCCAGACGATGTCGCCGCCGGGAAGGTAACGGTTGGCCTCCGACACCCTGAGGCTGCGGGGCACGCGCACGCGCACCCCCTGCACATCGAGCGGCACCGCGGCGGGCCGCAGCGCGGGCGCTTCAAGCGGGGCGTTCCGCGTGGCGGTCTCGACGCTGGCGCAGGCCGAAAGGCCAAGCCCGAGCATGAGTGCTGCAATCAATCTGACAAGGTACATGGTCGTCTCCGTGGACAAAGCCTCTTTAACGACGCGCTTTGTGCACGCGGAATACGACTTGTTTTAGACAAACCCTGTGCATTTCGCGGGCAGGCACCGCGCGGGGCTCAGTCCCGCTTGCGCCCGCGCCAGCCGCCGCGGCGGCGCGGGTTTTCCGCCTGTGCGAGCCCCGCCCGCAGCACCGCCGTCATCGGGTGGTCGGGGGCGTCGGCGGCATGGCGCGCCAGCAGCGCCTCAAGGGCCGCGTGCACCTCCTGCCCCTCGGGCAGCGACAGCGCCCAGTCGAGAAAGATCGACCGGCATTCGCCCTCGTCGATCCCCTCGATGCGATAGGCCTCATGAATGAGCCCCTTGGGGTCGAGTACATCGCCGCGCGCCATCGCCTAACCTCCCTCGCCCGCACCAAGCGCCGCGTCGATCACGCAGGCGGCCTCGTCGCATGTTCTGTCAAGCCGATGCGCGAGCATCTCCAGGCTCTCCTCCCCGGTTTCACGCAGCACAAAGGCCGCCCCCGCCTTGCCGATCCGATCGGGATCGAGCGGGCCGTCCCCAAAGAGGCGCGCCACCATCTGCAAGGTCGAGCAAAGCCCGAACGCGGCCTCGAGCGCTGCACCGCCCGCGGCATCCTGCCACCCGGATGCGACAGCCGCGCGCAACCCCGACACAGGATCACGCGCGCCATGCCCGACCAGAAGGTTGCCAGCCTGCGCGACCAGCTCCAGATCCAACAGCCGCCCGCGCCCCAGCTTGACATCCCAAGCCCCCTCGGGCGGCTTGGCGTCCGCCACGCGGGCGCGCATCTCGGCCACCGCCCGCAGCACCGGCGCGCGCGCGGCCTTGTCGGCGATAAGCGCGGTGCGGAACGCCTCGAAATCGTCGGCCAGCCCCGCCTCGCCGGCGATCACCCGCGCCCGCGTCAGCGCCAGGTGCTCCCACGTCCAGGCCTCGTCCGTCTGATAGCTGCGGAAACTCGACCAGCTTGTCGCCACCGGCCCCTGGTTGCCCGACGGGCGCAGGCGCATGTCCACCTCGTAGAGCCGTCCCTCCGCCATCGGCGCGGTCAGCGCGGTGATCAGCGCCTGCGTGAGCCGCGCGTAATAGGGCCGGACCGACAGCGGGCGCGGCCCGTCCGAGCCCTCGGCATCGCCCGCGTCATAGATCACGATCAGATCGAGGTCCGAGCGCGCGTGCAGCCGCCCCGCCCCCAGCGAGCCCATGCCGATCACCGCCGCGCCACGCCCCGGCGGCGCCCCGTGCCGTGTGGCGAACTGCGCCACCACCCGCGGCCAGAGCGCACCGATCACCGCCCCGGCGAGATCGGCGTATTGCCCGCCCGCCGCGCCAGCGCCGACCAGCCCGCGCAGGTGGTGCACGCCGACCCGGAAATGCCATTCCTTGTGCCAGCGCCGGGCAAGATCGAGCGCGCGCTCGTAATCGGGCTCGGCCTCCAGCCGCTCGACCAGGGCCGCTTCCAGCGCCGCGCGCCCGGACCACGGCGCAAAGAAATCGCCCGCGATCACCGCGTCGAACACGCCCGCGTTGCGCGACAGGTATTGCGCCAGCGACGGTGCGGTGCCGACGATATCAACCAGCAGGTCGATAAGCTGCGGGTTTGCCTCGAACAGCGCAAAGACCTGCACCCCGGCGGGCAGCCCACGCAGGAACCCGTCGAACGCCAGCAGCGCCTCGTCCGGGTTCGCCGCACGGGCGAGCCGCGCGAGGATCTCCGGGCGCAGCCGCTCGAAAATCTGCTGTGCGCGCTCCGAGCGCAGCGCCGGGTAGCCGTGCCAGCGCGCAATCACCTCCTCGTCGAACGTGGCCTGCGGCACCTCTTGCGCCGCGTCCCCGCTCGGCGCCTCCTGTCGAAAGAACCCCTCGATCAGGTCATCCACCGCCTCGACGCGCCGCGCGATCTCGGCGCGCAACTCGCCGGTCTCGCGCCCCATGAAGGCGGCCAGCCGGTCGAACTCGGCGGCCGAATTGGGCAACAGATGGGTCTGCGCGTCGCGCAGCATCTGCACGCGGTGCTCAATCTCACGGTGAAACCGATAATTCTCGGTCAGCGTCTCGGCCGCCTCTTGCGGTACCCAGCCCTTCTCCACCAGCCGTGCCAGCCCCTCTACCGTGCCGCGCACCCGCAGGTCGGGGTCGCGCCCGCCCGCGATCAACTGCCGTGTCTGCGTGAAAAACTCGATCTCGCGGATACCGCCGCGTCCCAGCTTGACGTTGTACCCTTCGAGGCAGAACGCGCCGCCCAGCCCCTTGTGCGCGCGGATGGCCAGCCGCATGTTGTGCGCGTCCTCGATCGCCGCGAAATCCAGGTGCTTGCGCCAGACGAAGGGTCGTAGCGTGGCGAGGAATCGCTCTCCGGCAGCGAGATCGCCCGCGCAGGGCCGCGCCTTGATCCAGGCCGCCCGCTCCCAGGTGCGCCCGAGGCTCTCGTAATACGTCTCCGCCGCCGCCATCGCCATGCACACCGGCGTGACCGACGGATCGGGGCGCAGCCGCAGGTCGGTGCGAAAGACATAGCCGTCGGCGGTGCGGTCGTTGAGCATGGCCGACATCCTGCGCGTGGCCCGCACGAGCGAGGAACGCGCCTCGTGGAAATCGTCGCGCGCGAACCGGGTCTCGTCGAACAGGCAGATGAGGTCGATATCCGAGCTGTAATTGAGCTCGCGCGCGCCCATCTTTCCCATCGCGAAAACGACCATCCCGGCACCGGTGGCGATGTCATCCTCGTCCATGCCCGGCAGCCGCCCGCGACGGATTTCCGCGCCGAGAGCGGCGCGCAGCGCCAGGTCGCAGGCGAGATCGGCAAAATCGGTCAGGTGGCCTGTGACCTCCTCCAGCGACCACGCCCCGCCCAGGTCCGCGAGCCCGGTAATGAGCGCCACCCGCCGCTTGGCGCGGCGCAATTCGAGGCCGAGCCGGTCGGCCCCGGTCTCGCGCAGATCGTGATGGATGGCCTCCAGCGCCGCCTCGGGGGCCTCCACCGCCCCGGCCAGCCAGTCGCCCTCGCTCTCCACGAGCGACTTCAGAAACGGGCTGCTCCCCGCCGCCCCGGTGACGAGACCGGCGGCCCCGTCGCTCATGCCGGGCGCATGGCGCAGCGCCTCGGCCCCCTCTTCGGGGGAATAGGGGCGCGGGCTGCGGGTGAGGCGGTCTGCCAGGGTCATGCGCGCGAGTGATACAGGCGCGGCGGGTCTGGTCAATGGCCCGGCGTCGTGAAACACTGGCGCAATACCGACAGAATACCGACAGGATACAGATGAGCAAAAGTGTCGCCCGAGTGCGCCGCGCCCTCGCCGGCGCCGGTCTGGATATAGAGCCGATCGAGATCGGCAACGCCACCACCGCGCAGATGGCCGCCGACCTCGTGGGCTGCGACGTGGCGCAGATCGCCAAGTCGATCATGTTCCGCGACGAAAGCAGCGGCGACGCGATCCTGTTCGTCACCTCCGGTGCCAATCAGGTCGATCTGGCAACGGCAGGCACCGTGGCAGGCGTGCCGCTGGGCCGCGCCGATGCCGCGCAGATCCGCGCGCAGACAGGCTTTGCCATCGGCGGGGTCTCACCCGTGGGCCACCTGACGCCGCCGCGCGCCTTCTTCGACCCGCACCTGCTGCGCTTCGACAAGGTCTGGGCCGCGGCGGGCACGCCGCGCCACCTGTTCGGGATCGCGCCGGGGCGGCTCATGGAGATTTCCGGGGCACAAAGCGCGGATTTCACCGCCTGACCTCTTGCAATCGGCGCCCCCCTCGCCAAGCTATAGCGCATGGCGATGCACGACACATGGGCCCTGCCCGACCCCGACACCCAGCCCGAGTTCTACGCCGATGTCGCGGCCAAGCGGCTGGTGGCCTTCGTCGTCGATACGCTCGTAATCATCGTACTGAGCCTTCTGGTGGTGCCCTTTACCGCGTTCACCGGGCTGCTGTTCTTCCCGGTTCTGATGGCGGTGATCTGGTTCGCCTATCGCGTCGTGACCATCGCGCGCGGCTCGGCCACCTGGGGAATGCGCCTCGTCGCGATCGAGTTCCGCGCCGCCGATGGCCGCCGCTTCGACCTTGGATTGGCCTTTGCGCACACGCTGGGGCTCGCGATCTCTTTCGCGCTGCCACTGTTGCAGGTTGCCTCCGTGGTGCTGATGCTGACGCGCCCGCGCGGCGAGGGGCTGAGCGATCTGGTGCTGGGTACGGTCGCGCTCAATCGTCGCGCCACGATGTGACAGCACGGTGACGTTCCCCTTGGCGGACCGGGGTTTCGTTGTTAACGTCGAGGGTGGATACCGCTGGACACTCTTATGAGACACACGCTTCCCATAGCGCCCCAGTTCTACGTGACGGCGCCGCAGCCCTGCCCCTACCTGCCGGGCCGGATGGAGCGCAAGCTGTTTACCGCACTTCAGGGCGAGGGGGCGCAGCGGCTCAATGACGGGCTGTCGAAACAGGGGTTCCGCCGGTCGCAGAACGTGCTCTACCGCCCCTCCTGTGCCGATTGCGCGGCGTGCCTCTCGGCGCGGATCGACGT
>JADQCC010000186.1 GCA_016278295.1 Roseovarius sp.
GATGTAATGGCCCGGATAGCGCTCGGCAAAGGCGAGATAGGCCCGCGCCATCGCCCGCACGCGCGGGGCGCCGCGCGCGGCCGACACGTCCGACAGCATCCCGGAGAACAGCTCGTACCCTTGTCGCGCGGTTTCGGCCACGAGATCGTCGCGGCCGGCGAAATGGCGGTAGATGGCGGCGGGTGTCACGCCCGCGTGCCGCGCCGCCTCTGACAGGGTAAATCCCTGCGGCCCCTTGCGCACGATAAGCGCGAGCGCGGCCTCGACAAGGGCCTGGCGCAGGTTGCCGTGGTGATAGCCCTGCTTAGCCATTCCAGATGTCGGGGTCGCCAAGGATCGCGGGATCGGGTGCGTCCACCGCCCGCGCATCCTTGTGCGCATAGTCGAGCCCGGTCAGCAGGTGGCGCATGATGGCAAGCCGCGCGCGGCGCTTGTCGTCGGCGCGCACGACGGTCCACGGGGCATGGATCGTGTGGCTGAGGCTCAGGGTCTCGCCGATGGCGGCGGTGTAGGTGTCCCAGCGGGCGAGTCCCTCGATGTCGATCCGGCTCAGCTTCCATTGTTTGAGCGGGTCACGCTCGCGGGCGAGAAAGCGGCGCAACTGTTCGGCGCGCCCGACATTGAGCCAGAATTTCACCAGGTGGATGCCATCCTCGACCAGCATCCGCTCGAAATCGGGCACCTGCGCGAAGAAATGCGCACGCTGCTCCGGCGTGCAAAAGCCGAAGACGGGCTCGACCACGCCGCGATTGTACCAGCTTCGGTCGAAGAGCACGATCTCGCCCGCGGCGGGCAGATGGGCGATGTAGCGCTGGAAATACCATTGCGTCGCCTCGGTGTCAGACGGCTTGGGCAGGGCCGCCACGCGGGCGCCGCGCGGGTTGAGGTTCTGCCGAATCCGCTTGATCGTTCCGCCCTTGCCGGCGGCGTCGCGGCCCTCGAACACGACCGCCACCCGCGTGCCGCTGTCCTTGACCCAGCGTTGCAGCTTTGCCAGTTCGACCTGGAGCATGTCGAAGGATTTCTCGTATGGCTTGCGGTCCATGCGCTCGGAATAGGGAAAGCCGGGGTCGAGCACGTCGTCCTTGTCGGCGCGGGCGATCGCTTCGCGCACCTCGCGCGGCGCGTCCTCGGTGAAAAAGGCGCTGATCGCGCCGTCAAAGGGCAGGTCCATGCCGGGGCCTCGTCGTTCGGGGCCTTCAATATGGCCGCTCACTCGCGCGGGCGCAATCCGGCGCGGAGGGCCAGCATCAACCCTCAGGCCCGCAGATCGGTCGATTCCACACCGATCCTGGTGATGTCGTAGGGGGTGGTTTCGTAGATTTCGGATATCCAGTTGCCGTAGAGCAGATGTGCGTGGCCGCGCCAGCGATTCGACGGCGCGCGGGCCGGGTCATCCTCGGGATAGTAGTTGCACGGCACGTTGATCGGTGTGCCGCTCTCCACGTCGCGGTCGTATTCCTGCTTGAGCGTGTCGCTGTCATATTCGAAGTGGTTGAAGATATAGAGCGCCCGGTGGCCCGTGTCCTCGACCATGCAGGGGCCGACCTCGTCGCTGTCGAGCAGGATGCTGAGCCCCGGCACGGCCTCGATCTCGTCCCGCCGCATTTCGGTCCAGCGGCTGACCGGGATCACGCAATCGTCTGAAAAGCCGCGCAGATAGGGCGAGGCGGGCGCCATGTTGCGGTGCCGGAAACAGCCGAACGCCTTGGCCGGCAGCATGTGTTTCTTGACGCCGTGGAAATGGTTGATCATCGCCATGCCCCCCCAGCACACGCCGAAGGTGGAATGCACGTGGGATTGCGTCCACTCGAACACGCGGCGCAGCTCGTCCCAATAGGTGACGGCGTCGAAGTCCAGATGCTCGATCGGGGCGCCGGTGATGATGAGCCCGTCATACTTGTCACCCGAGGCCGCGACCTCGGCGAACGGGCGGTAAAAGCTCTCCATGTGATCGGCGGCGGTGGTCTTGGAATGGTGCTCGGTCATGCGGATGAGGTCGAGCTCGATCTGCAACGGCGTGGCGCCGATGAGGCGGGCGAATTGCGTCTCGGTCTGGATCTTCTTGGGCATCAGGTTGAGCAGACCGATGCGCAGCGGGCGGATATCCTGCCGGGCGGCATGGCCCGGGTCCATCACCATCACGCCCTCGCGCTTTAGCACGGAATGGGCGGGGAGGTCGGCGGGGATCTTGATCGGCATGGTTGGCGGTCCTCGGGGATCAGTCGGCGCGGCGCTCGATGGCGGCGGCGATGAGCGCGTCGAAACGGGCGGCGTCGGTCGCTTGCGCCACTTCGTCGGCGCTCACACGGACACCCCATTTCGCCATTCTCTCGTAACGCGGCTGGCGGTGGGCGAGCGCGCGCGCGTAGGTCCGGCGGATGAAGGCATCAGGATCAACTTCGTCCGCTTCGCATTTGTTTTCACTCAGGTATTCCTCCCACATTCGGGCGAGGAATTCGGGCTGGTAGGCCATCGGCTTGGGCGCCCGGTCAAAGCGGCGGACAAGTTCGGCGGTATGCGCCTCGGACCCCTCGATATAGACCAGCAGACAGTGCCGGGCGAGTTCGGTCAGCAGCGGGTCGCCGGGGTCGGCGCCGTCCACCCATTCGCAGATCGACCCGCCGGTATCGCAGATGAAATGCGGATAGCCATAGAGCCGCGCGGCGCGCTCGATGAAATAGCCGGTATCCATCAGCGCGTTGATCTCTGCCTGCCGGAACTGTTCCTGTCGGCGGCGGTATTCGTCGATGGGCATGCCGCCCTTGGCCGGATCGCCCGGTTTGCCGAGATAGGTCGAGACGGGGGCGAGGTTGTGAAAGGTGATGTTGGAGCCGATATAGATCGAGTCCGACAACAGCAGATCGCGCAGGAACGGCACCTGCATGGCGTGCGCCTTGGCGTTGTCGACGATCAGCTCGCCCATGTAGCGCGTGCCGATGCGGTAATCTATCGAGTAGTGAAACCAGCCGCCCGCGTCGCGCAACATCTGCGAGACATGGGTCTTGCCCAGCCCCGACATGCCATAGAACAGCACCCGCTTGCGGGGCGCGCGCATCCAGGCTTGGGCGGTGTCGTAGATCATGCTCGGGGCTCCGTTGGCGTGTCGGTGCCATTAACTGCGGCGTTGCCGGCGAAATGGCAAGGCCCGCGCACGAAAAACCCCGCCCCGGTGAGGGGGCGGGGGTCAAGGTGCCTCGGTTCACGGAGGTTCAGAAGCGCAGGCCGACTTTCAGACCGAAGGCTACCGCTTCATTGCTAGTGAAAGTGGCAACGGAGGTGTTGGCGCTGCCAAGGTCGATGTAGGAGAGCGCGCCGGTCACTTCCCATGCTTCCATCTCGTGGGTCACGGCGACGGTGTAGCTGATATAGCCGTCGGTGCCTTTGAGGTTGCCGACCCTGTTACCGATCTGTTCCTCGTAGCCGAGAACGAAGGCCCCGCTCCAATTCTCGTTGATGCGGCGGCCGATACCGAGACGGTAGGTGTATATATCGTCGGTTTCGAAGGCAATCGCGGTGGGAACCGGCGCCCCGGTGGCAAACGAGAAGAAGTCCGCAGGGGCAACCTGGAACTTGGACCATTCACGCCAGCGCACGGAGCCGAAGACAAGCGTATCCTTTGCGATGCCGGATTGCGCATGAAGCGTAACCGATTGCGGAAGTTCGACCTCGAAAGGCGCGCCGGTGTTGTCCCTGAAATCGTGCTCGGTCTTGGAGTCGTAGGTGAGTGCGACACGCAACGCGATATCCGGGATTTCATAAGCCGCGCCGATGAGATAGCCGAGCTGAAACTCCTTGTCCACGTTCAGGGTGTATAGCGGCGGTCCGAGCGGACCCCCGGTCGTGGGCGAGAGCACGGTCAGACCGCCGCTCAGGCCGACATAGCGCAGGCCGCCATAGACGCTGAAACGCTCGGTCGCCTTGTACTTCGCCATGCCGGTGTACTGGACCGACTCGACCGAAGCATTGGACGTTCCGAAAAACGCGCCGCCGCCAAAGAAGCTGGGGCCTTGGTAGGTCACATCCGCGCCGACCGGCTCGTCAATCACGAACGCCAACGAGAGGCGGTCGTTGAAGTCATACTTGTAGCCAAGCGCAAAGTTTTGGTACCGATCCTGAATGTCGCCGGTAGGGCCACCCGGAATACCAGGCCGCGCCACACCGCTCACATCGGGGTCGACCGCGGCAACACTGAACTCCAGATAGTTCTTGCCCTCCTCGAAAAGTATCTGCGACATATCTCCTCGCCGCTCGATCCCACCGGCAAAGGCCGAAGCCGAAGCCGAAGCCGTGGCGATCAGCGCTATCGCGATCACGCTCTTTTTCATGTTGTCCCTCTCCTCCTGAGTATTGGCGGTCACACTACCGTTACTCGCCCACCGGTCAATCTTTGACGCGGCGTCACGATTGCAGGGAAATCCGGTGGTGGCGTGCGCGACACACTTTTTACGCGAAATCGGCGCCGATCAGCAACGTTTTCGTGTCTCGACCCACAGGTTGAGGTAATTCGCGCCAAAAATCACACCGGCGCCGATCAGCACCCATGCGTCTATCGCCTCGCCATAGACCATGAGGCCGATCACCGCGATCAGCGGCAGGCGCAGGAAATCCACCGGCGTGACCACGGTGGCGGGCGCGATGGAGAGCGCGGTCGTCAGGCACACATGCGCCATCAGCCCGGCGCACCCGATCACGATCAGCCACGGCAGCGAGGCGGGCGAGGGCAGGGCGATATCACCGTCAAAACCCGCGCAGACGAGGCCGAAGACGATCTGCGTGCCGGTCATCCAGAACAGGATGCAGGTCAGGCTCTCGGTTCGTGTCAGCCGTTTGGTGGCAAGGATCGAGCCGGCAAAACCGATGGCGGCGGCGGCGGCGGCGAGCGTGCCCGCGTTGACCGTCTCGGCGCTTGGGCGTGCGACGATCAGGATGCCGGAGAAACCGACGATCGCGGCCAGCGCGCGCACGCGCGTCATCCGCTCGCCCAGCAGCAGCGGCGACAGCACCAGCACCCACAGCGGCGCGGTGAATTCCAGCGCGAAGACCTGTGCCAGCGGGATCGTCGCGATGGCGTAGAACCACAGGTTCTGGCCGGTGAAATGGCTGATGTTGCGGATGAGGTGCAGGCCGGGCGAGCGGGTGGTGATGCTGCGCGTGTGCCCGGTCAGCCGCGCCACGGCGAGCACGAGGACGAAGCCCGCGATGCTGCGATACATCATGATTTCGAAGGTATCGAGCTCGAAACTGACGGCGCGGCCCGCGACCGCCATAGACGAGAACGACACCACCGCGCCCAGCATCCAGAACCCGGCGCGCAGCACGGCGCGGGGATCGGTGCGGGGCGGGGTGGCGGCAAGGGTCATTCCCCGGCCAGCGTGAACTCGCGCGCCATGTGGCCGGTGGCCTGCCACCACGCGCTGGCGCGGGTGCGGGCCCGATGCGCGTCAAAACCGGCGCGGTCGGCAAAGCGCTCGGCGACGGTGAACACACCCGGCGCGGTCTCGGTCACGTCAAAAGACAGACAGCCCGGTTCGGCGCGGCTGAGGCGGATATGCTCGGGCAGGGCGTCGCGCACGGCGCTGGCCTCATCGGGGGCGCAGGTGAGCGTGCCGGTGAGGCGGATCACTCCCACTCGATGGTTCCCGGCGGCTTTGACGTCACGTCATAGGTGACGCGGTTGATGCCCTTGACCTCGTTGATGATGCGGGTTGCGGTCTCGCCGAGGAAATCGTGGGAGAACGGGTAGTAATCCGCCGTCATGCCGTCAACGCTCGTCACCGCGCGCAGCGCGCAGGCGAAATCATAGGTCCGCCCGTCGCCCATCACGCCGACGGTGCGCACCGGCAGGATGGCGACGAATGCCTGCCAAATCTCGTCATAGAGCCCATGCTTGCGAATCTGGTCGATATAGACGGCATCGGCCTTGCGCAGGATTTCCAGCTTTTCGCGGGTGATCTCGCCGGGGCAGCGGATGGCGAGGCCGGGGCCGGGAAAGGGGTGGCGCCCGATGAAATGCTCCGGCAGGCCGAGTTCGCGGCCCAGCGCGCGCACCTCGTCCTTGAACAACTCGCGCAGCGGCTCGACCAGTTTCAGCCCCATCTTTTCGGGCAGGCCGCCGACGTTGTGGTGGCTCTTGATCGTCACCGACGGCCCGCCCGAGAAGCTGACGCTCTCGATCACGTCGGGGTAGAGCGTGCCTTGGGCCAGAAACTCCGCGCCGTCGATCTCGCCCGCGTATCTCTGGAACACGTCGATGAACAACCGGCCGATGATCTTTCTCTTTGTTTCCGGGTCGCTTACGCCGTCAAGCTCACCCAGGAAAAGCTCTGACTCGTCGGCATGGATGAGCGGGATGTTGTAATGGTCGCGGAACATCGAGACCACTTCCTCGGCCTCGTTGAGCCGCAAGAGCCCGTGATCCACGAACACGCAGGTCAGCTGATCGCCGATCGCCTCGTGCAGCAGCATCGCCGCGACCGAACTGTCGACCCCGCCCGAGAGGCCGCAGATCACCTTGCGGTCGCCGACCTGCTCGCGGATTTTCGCAATCGCCTCCTCGCGGTAGGCGCCCATCGTCCAGTCGCCGGCAAAGCCCGCCAGCCGCACGAAATTCTCGTAGAGCCGCCGGCCATTGGGCGTGTGGTGCACCTCGGGGTGGAATTGCACCGCGTAATAGCGGCGCTCGCGGTCGGCGGTGATGGCGAACGGCGCGCCGGGAGAAGTGCCCAGAACCTCGAAACCGGGGGCGATTTCAGAGACATGGTCGCCGTGGCTCATCCAGACCTGTTCGCGCGTGCCGTCCGCGAACCAGCCGTCGAGAAACTCGCTTTGCAGCCCCGATGGCGTGACCCAGGCGCGCCCGAATTCGGCAGTGGCGTGCTCGCCCGCCTCGACGCGCCCGCCAAGGTCCTGCATCATCACCTGCTGGCCATAGCAGATGCCGAGAATCGGCACCCCCAGGTCATAGACGGCCTGCGGCGGGCGCGGGCTGCCAGTGCGTGTGACACTGTCGGGTCCGCCGGAAAAAATCACCGCGCGCGGCGCGATTTCCGCGAGCAGCGCCTCGGTCACGTTCTGGTAGGGGTGGATTTCGCTATAGACGTTCAATTCGCGCAGGCGGCGCGCGATAAGCTGCGTCACCTGGCTGCCGAAGTCGATGATGAGAAGGCGGTCATGCATGGGCTGGCTCATGGCCCGCCTAGTAGAGCGCGCGCCATGTCTGCGCAAGAGGATGTCATGGTGCCGACGGTGGCCCAGGCCCGGCAACGATGTCGCTTTTCCCCCCAACGCGCCGCTATACGCCACCGAACACGTCAGGCAACAAGTTAAAAACGCACAAATACCCGCTTGAACGCGGGCTGGACGGTTGGCGTGGACAGGCTCGAACACAAAGGGGGCACTCATGGCGGAAGCATCAGCGCGCAGCAGGCGGGCACGGGGCGGTGGCGGGGCCGCGCGCCGCGCGGAGCGCACCGCCGTGAGCGTCGAGACGGCGCGGTATATCGAGCGCAACATTCCCAATTTCGAGATCCTCACCGAAGAGGCGATCGAGATCATCGAACACAACGCCGAGACCGTGCTCGAGGAGATCGGCGTCAATTTCGTGCAGAACCCTGTCGCGCTCGAACGCTGGCGGCAGGCGGGCGCCGACGTTCAGGGCGAGCGGGTGCGCCTGCCCCGCGGGCTGGCGCGCCAACTGATCGCGACCGCGCCGTCGCAATTCACCCAGCACGCGCGCAACCCCGCCCGCTCGGTCGAGATCGGCGGGCGCAACCTCGTGCTCGCGCCGATCTACGGCCCGCCCTTCGTGCATGACATGGAGCATGGCCGCCGCTATGCCACGCTCGAGGATTTCCGCAACTTCGTGCGGCTGGGCTATATGTCGAAATGGCTGCACCATTCCGGCGGCACGGTGTGCGAGCCCACCGACATCCCCGTCAACAAGCGCCATCTGGACATGCTTCAGGCGCACATGACCCTGTCGGACAAGCCGTTCATGGGCTCGGTCACCGAGCCCAGCCGCGCGCAGGACAGCGTCGATATGGCCGGGGTGCTCTTTGGCGAGGATTTCGTGCGCGACAACACGGTGATGACCAACCTCATCAACGTCAACTCGCCGATGACCTTTGACGACGTGATGATGGGCTCGCTCGATGTCTACGCCTTCAACAACCAGGCCTGCATCATCTCGCCCTTCATCGTCGGCGGCGCGATGGCGCCGACCACGGTCGCCGGCACGCTGACCCAGGTGCTGGCCGAGGTGCTGGCCGGCGTCGCCTATTCCCAGCTCATCCGCCCCGGCGCGCCGGTGATCGCGGGGGCCTTTGTCACCTCCATCGACATGAACAGCGGCGCCCCCACCTTCGGGACGCCCGAGGCCGCCCACATCACCTATGGCATGGGCCAGCTCGCGCGGCGGCTGAAGCTGCCCTACCGCTCGGCGGGCTCGTTCACCGGCTCCAAGCTGCCCGATGCGCAGGCCGCCTACGAGACCGCCAACAGCCTCAACATGGGGCTGCTGGCCGGTGTCAACTTCATGCTGCATTCCTGCGGCTGGATGGAGGGCGGGCTGGTTGCCTCGTTCGAGAAATTCGTGATGGACGCGGATCAGCTCGGCGTGCTGCACCACCTCGCCAAAGGCGTCTACATGGACGAGAACGGCCAGGCGATGGACGCGATCCGCGAGGTGGGGCCGGGCGGTCACTATCTCGGGTGCGCGCATACCCAGGCCAATTTCAAGACGGCGTTCTGGCGCTCTGACCTGCTCGATTACAAGCCCTACGAGACGTGGATCGACGAGGGCGGTCGCGATACGATGGCGCTCGCCAACGCGCGGGTCAAGAAACTGCTCGCCGACTACCAGCAGCCGGCGCTCGACCCGGCCATCAACGAGGCGCTTTCCGATTACGTGGCCAGGCGCAAGGACTCGATGCCCGACGCGTTTTCCTGAGCCTCGCGGTCCAGCAGCCGCGCCTCGCCCATCACCGCGATGAGCACCGCCACGTGATGCGCGGCGCGGTACGTGACCGCGCCGCTGCGGCGCGCTGTGTCCTGCGCGCGCTCGATCTCGATCAGCCGGGCCAGTGCCTCGCAC
>JADQCC010000290.1 GCA_016278295.1 Roseovarius sp.
ACCTGGGCCGAGAACCGCGACCGGTTCCTCGGCCGGACGCCGGTGCCCGCCGCTCCGCATCAGAACGGGGGACAGTGAACCATGGGCGGCACCGGCGTCATCGACAACTTTCTGGGTGTTTTCACCAGTTATATCGACAGCGGCTTCGGCCTGCTCGGTGGCGAGGTCGCCTTCATTGCCACCACGCTGATCGTCATCGACGTAACGCTGGCGGCATTGTTCTGGTCCTGGGGTGCCGACGACGACATCATCGCCCGGCTGGTCAAGAAAACGCTGTTCATTGGCGTCTTCGCCTATCTGATCGGCAACTGGAACAATCTCGCCCAGATCATCTTCGACAGCTTCGCCGGTCTTGGCCTGAAAGGTTCGGGCACCAGCTTTTCCGCCGCCGATCTGCTGCGGCCCGGCAAGGTGGCGCAGACCGGCCTCGATGCCGGTCGCCCGCTGCTCGAATCCATCTCGGACATGATGGGTTATTGGTCGTTCTTCGAGAACTTCATCCAGATCGCCTGTCTGATGTTCGCCTGGGCGCTGGTGCTGCTGGCCTTCTTCATTCTCGCCGTGCAGCTCTTCGTCACGCTGATCGAGTTCAAGCTGACCACGCTGGCGGGCTTTGTCCTCATTCCCTTCGGCCTCTTCGGCAAGACCGCCTTCATGGCTGAGCGCGTGCTCGGCAATGTCGTCTCTTCCGGCATCAAGGTGCTGGTGCTCGCCGTCATCATCGGCATCGGCTCGACATTGTTCTCGCAGTTTACGGCCGGTTTCGGCGGCGTGACGCCGACCATCGACGACGCAATGGCGATCGTGCTGGCCGCACTTTCCCTTCTCGGCCTCGGCATCTTCGGTCCTGGCATCGCGTCCGGTCTGGTTTCTGGCGGCCCGCAGCTTGGCGCAGGTGCGGCTGTTGGAACCGGCCTTGCCGCTGGCGGCATGATGCTTGCCGGCGGCGCTGCCGCAGGCATGGCCGCGAAGGGAGGGACAGCGGCGCTGTCGGGTGGAGCTGCGGCTGTCCGTGGTGGTGCTGCCGCCGCAGGTGCGGCGAGCGCCGCCTATAGTGTCGGATCGTTCGGCCAGTCCGGCGCGGCCGGTGTTGCCTCCGGCCTCGGCGGTGTTGCCCGCGCGGCAGGCTCAGCCGCAGCATCGCCCCTGAAGCGGACGGCATCGAAAGCAGCGGAAAGCGCCAAATCCAGCTTCTCCGATGGCGCGCGCGCCGGGCTCGGCGTCACCGGTGGATCGTCCTCGCAGGGAACCATTGGTGGTGCGAGCGTGGCCGATGCCGCACCCGCCTCCGCACCGGCGGGCGGACCGCCTGCATGGGCGCAGCAGATGCACCGCCGCCAGGCGCTCAATCACGGCACGACCATGGCCGCCCATGCCGTCCGCTCCGGTGACAGCCACGGCGGCGGCTCTTCCGTCAACATTTCCGAAAGTGACCGCTCATGAACATCTTCAGACGTCCAGCGACCCATTACGGCAAATCGCCCGAACCCGAGACGCCTTACCAGAAAGCCGCGCAAGTCTGGGACGAGCGTATTGGCACGGCTCGCGCGCAGGCCAAGAACTGGCGCTATATGGCCTTCGGCTCACTGATCCTCTCGGCGGGCTTCGCTGCCGCGCTCGTTCTGCAATCGGCGCGAGGGACCGTCGTGCCCTGGGTGGTGCAGGTCGATAATCTCGGCCAGGCCCAGACCGTCGCCTCAGCCACGGCCGATTACCGTCCGACCGATCCGCAGATCGCCTTCCATCTCGGCCGCTTCATCGAGCAGACGCGCTCGATCCCGGCGGACGCCATCATCGTGCGCCAGAACTGGCTGCGCGCCTATGAGTTCACCACAGATAGGGGAGCGGCCGCGCTCAACGACTATGCCCGCGCCAACGATCCGTTCACCCGTGTCGGCCGCCAGCAGATCGCAGTCGAGGTTTCCAGCGTCATCCGCGCCTCGAACGACAGCTTCCGAGTCGCCTGGACCGAGCGCCACTACGAGAACGGGCAGCTTTCCACGACCGAGCGCTGGACCGCGATCCTGACCATCGTGATCCAGACTCCGCGCGATGCCGAGCGTCTGCGCGCCAATCCGCTCGGCATCTACGTCAATGCAATTTCATGGTCGCGGGAGATGAGCCAATGACCATCGCGTCTTCCCGCAATTCCGCCCTGCCGGTTTTCCGAAAACACGCCTTCGCGGCTTTGTTGCTTTCGGCCACCATGCTGGCAGGCTGCGCCACCAACAAGACGCCGCAGTTCAGCTATGATGCCGATGTGCCGGCGTTGCCCGTCGTGCCGACCGCTGTCACCGATGACCGGCCTCGGCCGCTTCACACGCCGCCGGCCTGGACGGTCGCACGCGGCGGTACTGCTGCCGGAACACCGGCAGGCCGCGTCGAGAACGCCAATGCCGCCGCCCGCGTCGAGCCGCGCCGCGAGGGTTACTATAACGCCATCCAGATCTATCCCTGGTCGGAAGGCGCGCTCTATCAGGTCTATGCAGCACCAGGACAGATCACCAATATCGCGCTGGAGCCGGGCGAAAGCCTGACCGGCGCGGGACCGATCGCGGCAGGAGACACCGCCCGCTGGATCATTGGCGATACCGAGAGCGGGAGCGGTACGTCGCGCCGGGTCCATATTCTCGTCAAACCATCCCGATCCGACATCTCAACCAATCTCGTGGTGACGACCGATCGGCGCACCTATATGATCGAGCTGCGCGCCCGCGAGGCGCTCTATATGCCGTCCGTATCCTGGTCTTATCCGGCGCTGCCTGCCGGTCAGCGCCGGACGGTTCCCGCAGCACCCATCATCCCGGTCGAGGCGGCACGCAACTATCGCTACGGCCTGACCGGAGATACGCCGCCATGGCGGCCGATTTCCGTCTTCGACGATGGCCGCCGTGTCTATGTCGTTTTCCCGCGCGGCATCGTGCAGGGAGAGATGCCGCCGATCTTCGTCATCGGTTCCGACGGCGAGACCCAGGTCGTCAACTCCCGCATTCACCAGAACATCCTGATTGTGGATCGCCTGTTCGGCGCGGCTGAGCTGCGTCTTGGCAGCGGCAAGCAGCAGCAGACGGTCAGGATCGTTCGCATCGAGCAAAGGCAAGCTGCCCAGCCCGCTAAAACCGGGGAGCAACCGTCATGAGTGAGGAGGCTACCATCAACCCAACGCCGATGCGTCTGCGCGCCGAGCCGCCGCGCGTCACCCGCCTGTCGCGCAAGATGCTGGCCGGCGTTGGAGCTGTCGCGCTCCTCGGCATTGGCGGCGCATTGATCTATGCGCTCCAGACCCGCGACATGAGCGGAAATGACGAGGAACTCTATTCGACCGAGAACCGCGCCACGGCAGATGGACTGGCGGGTCTGCCGAAGGATTATACCGGGCCGGTCCTGGGACCGGCATTGCCGGGCGATCTCGGTGGCCCGATTCTGGATGCCCAGAACCGGGGTCAGCCCGTCACGCCGCCCGCCATGGCGACGCCTGCCCGGGATCCTGCCGAAGAGCGCCGGCTTGCCGAAGAAGAAGCTGCGCGTCTCAGTACAGTGTTCTTCCAGTCCGGGCCAAGAGTGGCGACGACAGCTGGCTCGACGATGCCGGGGCTTGTGGGGCCGGACTTTGGTGCCCAACCTGAAACGCAGGACCGGCACACAGCTTTCCTCAATGGCCCGGTCGATCGGCAGACCGTTGCCATGGACCGGATCATGGCGCCTGCCTCGCCCTACATCCTGCAGGCCGGGGCCGTGATTCCGGCGGCGATGATTACCGGCATCCGCTCTGATCTGCCGGGGCAGATCACCGCGCAGGTGACGGAGAATGTCTATGACAGTCCGACCGGCAGTCTGCTGCTGATCCCGCAAGGAACCCGCATCATCGGCCAGTATGATGCGGGCGTGCAATTCGGTCAGCGCCGCGTGCTGCTGGTCTGGAACCGCCTGATCCTGCCCAACGGCCGCTCTATCGTGCTGGAGCGCCAGCCCGGTGCGGACGCTTCCGGCTATGCCGGGCTGGAAGATGGCGTTGATTACCACTGGTGGGATCTCATGAAGGCGGCGGGGCTGTCCACGCTGCTCGGCATCGGCACGGAACTGGCGACCGACGACGAGGATCGTGTGATCCGGGCCATCCGCGACGGAGCGCAGGATACCATCAATCAGGCAGGGCAACAGATCGTCCAGCGCCAGTTGCAGGTCGCGCCGACCCTGACGATCCGGCCGGGCTACCCGGTCAGGGTCATCGTTACCCGCGATCTCGTACTCGAACCTTATAGGAACTGACCATGACGAAGCTGAAGCTCGGGCCTCTCATCGAAGACAAACCCGTGAAGGTGGCGGTGGAACTGCCGGGGCCGCTGCACCGCGATCTTGCCGCCTATGCAGAAGTGCTGGCTCGCGAAACCGGCCAGCCCGCTGCCGATCCTGTCAGGCTGATTGTGCCGATGCTGGAACGGTTCATTGCGACAGATCGGGGCTTTGCCAGCGCCCGAAGGTCTCGCTCATGAGGTGCCGAGCGAGTCATGGCGCGTCGCGGCGATGATTTCCATCAACGTATCGACGGCCTTTCGTGTCGCATCCCATTTGGCAGTCTGATCCATTTCCCGGTTCTGAAGGGTGAGGCTTACCGCACCATGTACCGTTGACCAGAACATAAAGCTGTAACGGCTCAGATCCATGCCGGGCAAAAAGCCTTGGTCCTGAGAGCAGCGAAGTCCCGTCAGCAATAGATTTAGTATCTGTCTTCCAGCTTCGCTCGACCATGGATCATCGCTGACTCCGAGCCGTGGCGGCGGTGTGAACATCAGCCTGTACAGCGTGGGGTTTTCCAGGGCAAAGCGGACATAGGCATAGCTGCCATCACGCAAATAACCGAATGGATTGCCGCGCATCTGCTGGAAGACGGCCAGCTTTTCTCTGTAGAGCTGGTTGAAACCTTCGTCCCGAACGGCGCGCAGCAAGGCGCTTTCATTGCGGAAATGGCCGTAAAGCGCTGGCGCTGTGCAACCGATGGCGTGCGCGACCGCAGTCAGCGGTACGTCGAGGTCGCCACGTTCTGACAGCAGCCGGATCGTTTCGTCGATCGCGCGACGAGCAATATCAAGTTCTTGCTCTTTCCGGGGACGGGCCATTCCAATGCCTGTTGCAACTTGTCGTGAAAACTAAACGACATTTACTTTTTTCGTTGACGGGCGGGAAGTCAAGAAGCAGCATTCATTAACTGAACGTCGTTTAGTTTGAGGACGTGCGGAGAGCCGATGAACGCACACAGATCGATTTTCGCGTTGATGATGGCGGGGTGCCTGTCAGAAACCGAACGCTGTTTCGGATGATGCACCATGGCTGTGATCGGGAACAATCAGGCCTCGCCTGATGATAGCCTCACAAAGGCCGTTGAGGGGAAATCCCGTACATCTGCGGTCCGGCTGAACCAGTTGCGATATTTTGTTGCCGCCGTCGATTATGGGAGTTTTCGCAAGGCTGCTGCCGCGCTTTCTGTGCAGGAATCCTCCATCAGCCGACGAATCCGTGATCTCGAAGATGAACTCGGGGCGTCGCTTTTCATGCGTCATGCTGGTGGGGTGCGGTCGACCGTTGCCGGGCGGGAATTCCTGCGCAACGCTCGCCATGCTCTTCGCCAGATCGACATTGGGGTGACCAAGGTGGCGGCGGTTGGCCGGGCGGAGCAAGGGCTGATCAAGGTCGGGATATTTTCGTCCCTTGCGTCAGGATTTCTGTTCGATCTGTTGCATGCCTTCGGCACGCGCCACCCGAACGTGCAGGTCGACCTTATTGATGGCAATCCGCCCGAGCACGTCGCGGCTGTCCGGAAACTTTGTCTGGACGTCGCATTCATCACGGGAACCGCGGCATGGGATGGCTGTGAGGCGGAGCATTTATGGTGCGAGAAGGTTTTCGTGGTGCTGCCCGATAACCACCCTTTGGCGGGCAAGCTGGAACTTGGATGGGTCGATTTGGCTTCCGAGCGGTTCATCGTGAGCGACGTTGCGCCGGGTCAGGAGATCCATGACTATTTGGTTGCTCACCTTGCCGGTATCGGCCGCCATCTCGATATTCAGTCTCAGCATGTCGGCCGCGACAATATCCTATCTCTGGTCGCTCTCGGTCGCGGCCTCACCCTGACAAGCGAAGCGACGACCGTCGCGCAGTTTCCAGGGATTACCTACCGGGAACTTGCGGATGAGGTGCTGCCGTTCAGCATGGTCTGGTCCGCGCAAAACGACAATCCGGCGTCTCGGCGGTTGTTGAGCCTGGCACGATCGCTGACAGGGCTGGCCCGGCGAAAATAGGGTTTGACGGCACTGTACGATCACGTCTGAGCATTGGCTGCAATCGGCATCGACCGTGTTGGTATCGAAGATGTCGTGGCCCTGCCCAACTCCAGGCTGACCGACTTCGATAGCGCTTTTGCCCCGCCGTGTTTGTGCACGGTGACACGGTGCGCATCCTGCCTTCCTCGGGCTTGACAGTTTGAGGTATTCTAGAATAGAAAGTATACGGACATCGCAAGGTGTCCCATATACTTTTTATCCTTTCAAGTGCGGCGGGATGAGCAATGCTGAAATGGGGTGTCGAGAGGCGGTTGGAGTTCATCGAATTCCGCCTGTTCTGGGAGGGGGGTGTCAATCGCTCTGACCTGATCGATACGTTTGGCGTCTCCGTTCCGCAGGCGTCAAAGGACTTGACCCATTATCAGGAGCGTGCGCCGCAGAATGCGGTCTATGACAAAAGCGCTCGCCGCTACGTAGCCGGCCCGGAATTTCAGCCGGTGTTTCTAGACCCTGACCCGGACGCCTATCTCATGCGGCTCCGATCGATGGCGGAAGGTTTCGCCGACGCGGGGGCGAACTGGCTCGCTGCCCCGCCTGACATGGATATCGCTCTGACTTTGCGCCGTAAGGTCGATACTGAAGTTCTGCGTTCAGTTCTGGCGGCAGTGCGGGAGGAAAGATCGCTGGATCTTCACTACCAATCCATGAACCGCGATCGGCACGATCCGGCATGGCGGCGGATTACCCCGCATGCCTTCTGTTTTGATGGCCTGCGCTGGCATGTGCGGGCCTGGTGCCATGAGACGGAGCGCTTCAAGGATTTCCTGCTCTCGCGTGTCCTTGGATTCGGCGAGTTCGGCGAGCCAGGTGCTGCTGCGGCACAGGACCGGCTGTGGCAGGAAACCTTCGATATCACCCTTGTGCCGCATCCTGATCTGTCGGTCGGTCAGCAGGCGGTGGTCGCAAAGGATTACAACATGGCGGACGGGCGCGCTGTGCTGACAGTTCGCTACGCCATGCTGTTCTATGTGCTCAAGCGGCTAGGACTCCTTGATGGGGCTAGGCTGCGTGATCCCCGGACCCAGCATATCGTTGCCGCTGACGAAGATGAGGTTGCCGCCGCGCTTGAGCGTGCGCAGCATGAGTTCGATGACGCTGACATGGCAAGCGGGGTCACGCCCCGATGATGTCTGCCGTACCGAAATATCGGATGTCCTTTGGCGTGGGCGGGCTGATGCTCAATGAGAGCATCGTGATTGCTCAAGCTTATCAACCCGGTGAGAACTGGGCATCTGCTCGTGAGCTTTTGCTGGCCCAGGGCGCGTCATCCTTACCCAAACTGGCCTCGCAAACCCGCGCGCTTCGTGAAGTGTACGACCGGATAGGCCATCTCTCCGATGCCGAACGTCATTACTTCTCGGTAGAGGCTGACCGCGCCGAGCAGCAGGCGATGATGTGGCTGGCGGTCTGCCGGACCTATCGTTTTGTCCACGAATTCGCAGTCGAGGTGATCAGCGAACGCTACCAATCATGGCGACTCGACCTGGGCCATGAGGTTTTTGACCGCTTTCTCGCGGAGAAGGCTGAAAGCGATCCCGGCCTCGCCGCTCTTTCAGCTTCAACCTGCGCGAAATTGCGTCAGGTCTTGTTTCGGATACTACGTGAAGTTGGTTTGATAAGCGTCGAGGGTAGAATTCAGCCGATTTGGTTATCGGGGTGCATGAAGCGGCTGATTGAGGAGAGTAATCCGGCGGACTTGCAGGTCTTTCCCGGAAATGGGGGGTAATGGTGGGCACGAAAACTGATCGGCGCGCCCGCGCCGAGCACCTATTCAGGGTAGTTTCCAGCGATCGGTTCTTGCAAAAGCAAGGGCTGGGAAACGAGGTTCCCTTTTTCATCTGCGCTTTTGATGCCGAAGACGGACTGAGCCTGGGCGAGGATCGTGAGGATCTGATCGCCCGGCTGAGCCACGCCGGTGTGCGCGTCCTCGATATCGATCTCTATGACCTTTCGCTCAGGATCCTCGAGGACCGGGGAATCTTCGAGCAGATCCTTGAGGTTGAAGCCGAAACGGAAAAGGCGGAGCTCAAGGAGCTGTTGCAGGGCGTTCTGGACCCGCAGGCGCACCTCATTCCAGAGATTGCGCGGCGCATCGAAGAAGTCCCGCACGACGTGATCTTCCTGTCAGGCGTAGGCGAGGTTTACCCCTACCTGCGGTCGCACAACGTGCTCAACAATCTGCAAAGCACCGCGAAAGATCGCCCGACGGTCATGTTCTTTCCGGGAAAATACACGCACGCGCTGGCGACAGGAGCATCGCTGGAACTGTTCGGCTTGCTGCATGACGACAAATATTACCGCGCGTTCAATATCATGAATTACGAGGTCTGACCGATGGCTACTCTTCTACGTGATATCTTTGCCAAGCCGGTCGACCGTTCGATCGATGGGGTGATCAAGGCTGACGACAAGGCCAGCCTCCTGACCGAGCTCGATGAATATGTCATCACCAACGAGATCGGCGCCCGACTGGAACAATTCCTCGACGCCTACAACAATTACGATACCGCGAACGGCGTGTGGATCTCGGGCTTCTTCGGATCAGGTAAATCTCACCTGCTGAAGATGCTCGCCCTCCTCCTGGAGAACGACGAGGTCGAGGGGCAGCGCGCCGTCGAAATCTTTGAGCAAAAACTCGCAGGCAATCCGATGCTGGCGGGGGCCTTGCGCAAGGCAGTGTCGATTCCGTCCCGGTCGGTCTTGTTCAACATCGACCAGAAGGCGGATGTGATCTCGAAGACGGATGTC
>JADQCC010000074.1 GCA_016278295.1 Roseovarius sp.
CGTGACCGGAATGAGGTTCTCGGTCGCGGCCTGCATGATCTTGCGCCCCGTGTCGGTCGAGCCGGTAAAGGCGATCTTGGCGATACGCGGCGATTTCGCCAGCGGCGCGCCCACCTCGGCGCCCATGCCGTTGACGATGTTCAGCACACCGGGCGGCAGCAGATCGTTGATCAGTTCCGCCAGCACCATGATCGCGGCGGGCGTCTGTTCCGCCGGTTTCAGCACGATGCAATTGCCCGCCGCCAGCGCCGGCGCCAGCTTCCACGCCGCCATCAGGATCGAGAAATTCCACGGGATGATCTGCCCCACGACGCCCAGCGGCTCGTGGAAATGATAGGCGACCGTGTCATGGTCGATCTCGGACATGGTGCCTTCCTGCCCGCGCAGCACACCGGCGAAATAACGGAAATGATCGACCGCCAGCGGAATATCGGCGGCCATCGTCTCGCGAATGGGCTTGCCGTTGTCCCATGTCTCGGCCTGCGCCAGGATTTCCAGATTGGTCTCCATCACATCGGCGATCTTGAGCAGGATGTTGGCGCGCTCGGCGGCCGAGGTCCGCCCCCAACCCTCCTTCGCGGCATGGGCGGCATCGAGCGCCAGTTCCACATCCGCCGCATCCGAGCGCGCCACCTCGCACACGACCGCGCCGGTGATCGGCGTGATGTTGTCGAAATAGCGCCCGTTCACGGGCGGCACGAACGCGCCACCGATGAAATTGTCATAATGGGCTTTGAAGGGCGCGCGCTGCTGGCCCGCCACCTGTGTCATCTCGTTCATTTCGGGTTTCCTCCGGTTGCCCCCGGTCCTCCGCCGGGAATGAGGATACCCTGCGCGCCACCGCGCACCCCGTCACCATGTGCACCAGAGACGGGCATGGCCACCTGTCTCACTCCTGAGACAGATCACCCGCGCTTTCATTGAGACCCAGCCGATTCATCCGACGGTAGAGCGTCGCGCGCCCGATCCCCAGCGCCCGAGCCGCCCCCGAGACGTTGCCCCCCGCGCGCGTCAGCGCCCGAATCACCGCCGCGCGTTCGGCCTTTTCAAAACCGCGCGGCCCGTCCTCGCGACCGAAAAGGTCGCTTGCCGGCACCGGGCGGATCGCCGCCCCGTCGCCGAGGCTGAACGCCTTGCGCGCCGCCCGCGTCGCCCCAACCACGATATCGTCGCTATCCACGGCCAGCAGCATCGCCGCCTCGCTCTCGTCGTGATCGGCATAGATGATGCGCGCGCGCGGATAGGCGGCGCGGAAATTGTCGGCCTCGATCTGCCGCGCGGTCTGCGCCACCATCGCGCCGATCAGCCGGTTGAACGCCTCGGTCTGATTCGACCGCGCCGAGGACACGTCGAGCGCCGCCATGATCTGCCCGTTGGCCCCGTAGATCGGCGCATCCATGCAGCTCATGGCGGTGTTGCGCGCCAGGAAGTGCTCGTCGCGATGGATGATGACCCGGCGATTCTCGGCGATGCAGGTGCCGATCCCGTTGGTGCCCTCGGCGGCCTCGGACCAGTCGGCCCCCTGCCACAGCCCCCAATCCTCGAATACCGCCGCATCTGCATCGGCACAGCGCTGATCCAGCACCACACCGTCGGCATCGGTCAGCAGCACGGCACAGCCCGAATGGCCCAGCAGGCCGAACAGCTGATCGAGCTTCGGCGCGGCCACTTGCAAAAACTGCTCCAGCCCCGCCTGCCGCTGCCGCAACTCGGCCTCCTCCACCCGCTCGGGCGCGCGCCGCTCTGCGGGGTCCAGCCCATGCTTGAGCATCGACCGCCGCCAGGACGCCACCACCCGCGACCGCGCCGGCGCAGAGGCCGAATGCAACTGTTCAAGGACCCGGTCCACATGGTTGCGTTTGTCGGTGATGGCGCGTCTCCCGCGGTTGGCTGTCGGATGAAGATACCCCACAGGGGCCGCTTGTGTAAATCCAGACCATCGTGACCCAGATCAAGGTGCCCGCCCGGAGCACCGGCTAATCTCTGCCGCGACGACCATCACACCGGAGAGCCCCATGCTGCGCCTTGGATTCATCCTGCATCTCTTCATCGGCTCCACCCTCGCGGGTTCCGCCGTGATCGCCGCGCTCGTCCTCGGCCGCGACACGCTCACGCCAATCCTGATCGCCGCCGCGCTCGGCTTCGTCGCGGCTATCCCGGTGACGTGGGTGGTGACCAAAAAGCTCTACGAAAACGCCTGACCGACGGGCTCAGCCATCGAGCCACGCGCGCACCGCCGCCTCGAACTCGCGCGGCTTCTCGGCATGGAGCCAATGCCCCGCGCCGGGGATTTTCGCGAAGCGCGCGGCGGGAAACAGCGCCTTGATCCGGTCGCGGTGCTCCGGGCGGACATAGTCCGACTCCGCCCCGGAGAGGAACAGTGCGCAGCCCTCGTAGATACCCGACACCTCGGGAAAGCCGAGGATTTTCGGCATTTCCCGCGCCAGTACGTCGAGGTTGAGCAACCAGCGCTTTCCCTTCACGTCCAGCGATTGCAGGAAGAACGGGACCAGATCGGGGTTGTCCACCCGCTCCAGCAGTTGCGCGCCCGCGTCCGGGCGTCGCTCCACCCGGTCCAGGTCCACCGCCTTCATCGCCTCGACATACTGAACCTGACTGTGCCCGTAGGCCACCGGCGCGATATCCGCCACCACGAGCCTGTTGACCAGATCGGGATAGCCCAGCGCCAGCACCATCGCCGCCTTGCCGCCCATCGAATGGCCCAGCACGTCCCACGCGCCACCGAGGCTTTCGATCACCTCGGCCAGATCCGCCGCCATCTCCGGGTAGCCATGCGTGTCGGCCCACGGACTGCCGCCATGATTGCGCATGTCCACCGCCACCACGCGGCGCGTATCCGACAGCCGCTTGGCGATCACGCCCCAGTTGCGCGCCGAACCATAGAGCCCGTGCGCGATCAGCACTCCCGGCTTGTCAGAGGCGGTGCCATGCTCGATCATGTTCAACATGGGCGCCTGCATATCGCCGCACCGCGCCGATGACCAGCCCTTGGCGCCGGGCCTCCGCCCGGCGCGAGACCGGCACGGGGGAGAACGGCCCGCCGATGATCGACACAAAACAGTTCGAGGGCCGGATCACGGTGTTGCAGGCGGCGCTCCGGGACAGGCTGAGGCTGCGCGGTGCCACGCTCGAACGGCAGGTGCGCCGCGCCGGGCGGCTGTTGCCGCGCCGCCAGCGCCGCGCCGCACAGACACTTCTGGGCGCGCAGGACTGGATGGGCCATCCCCGCCTTGCCCGCCTGCTCGACCACCGCCCCGTGGACGCGGCATTCGCCGACATGCACCGCCATCTCGACCGGATCGACCCGCGAGAGCGGCGCAAGACGGCGGTCCTGCGGCTCGTGGGCGGGATCGTGGTCAACCTGATGACCTTCGGCGCGCTGCTCTACCTGTTGTGGCGCTACGTCCTCTCCGCCTAGCGATGAGGCCGACGGTGCCGCCAGCGGCGCACCTTTTCTTCCAGCCGGTCGGCATAGGCGGCGCGCTCGGCGTCGCTCATCGCGGCCAGATGCGCCACCAGCGCCGCGTGCCCGGCCGCGAACCGCTCCGCCACCTGCACGCGCTGCGCGTCGAGCCGCGCCGTCACCCGCGCCGGGTCAAACGGTTTCATACGCAGATCGGTCAGCAGCGCCTCGAAGCTTTCGCGCAGCGCCGCCCGGCGCGCCTCGTGCGCGCCGCGCTCTTTGCGCAGCCGCGCCGCGATGGCCGCGCGCCCTTCGGCATCCAGCGCAAAGGTGAGCGGCCCGCCCAGTGTTGCCAGCCGCGCGGAATGCGGCCCGCGATCCCGGTACGGCCCGGTCCCGTGGCGCCACAACCAGCCGCCGATTGCGCCCACGACCACCAGATTGAGCGCCAGTGACGCGATGAGGATGATGCGCCAGCCGCGCCCTTGCCCGCCCGTCTCTTCAGACATCAGAACCCCCCTCCCGTCTCCAGCGCCAGGTCGGGCGCGATATCGACCACGTAATCGCCCGCAGCCGGCGCCAGACCCGGCAGCACCTCGGGCAGGGCCAGCCCGATCCAGACCCCGGCGAGCCCGGCCACGCCCAGCCCGGCGATCGCCGGCCAGCCGCCCAGCCCCTGCCGGATGCGCACCCACAGACCGGCACGCGGCGCGACCGGCCGCGTTGCTGCCGCCGCGCATCGCGCCTGCGCGGCCTCGGCGTCCTCCAGGACCCGTGCCATCAGATCGGCCGACGGCGCGAATTCCTGCCTGCGCGCGGCGTCAAAGAACGGCGCGAGCGCCGCCTCCAGCCGGTTATCCTCGTCACTCGTCGGCATATCCCAGCTCCTCCTTGCGCGCGGCCAGCGCCTGCGTCAGCGCGCGCCGTCCACGGGTGGTCAGGCTCTCGACCGCCTCTACCGTGGTGTCCATGATCCCGGCGATCTCGGGGTTGGCGCAGCCCTCGATATGGCGCAACACCACCGCCTGCCGCTGCCGCGCGGGCAGTTGCGCCAGCGCCGCCTGCAACGCCTCGGCGCGGGCGCGGTCCTGCATCCGCCCGGGCACATCGGGGGCCGGGTCGGGCGGCTCGGGCACGGCATCGAGTGCCACCGTACCGCCCCGCGCCCGGCGCTGCCGGTCGATGCACAGGTTGGCGACCACGCGATAGAGCCACGTCGTGACCCGCGCCTCGCCGGCGCGCCAGTTCGGGGCCTGCCGCCATAGCCGCAGCATCGCCTCCTGCGCCACTTCCTCGGCCTCGGCCCGATTGCCCAGAAGCCGCCCGGCATGGGCCAGCACCCGCGGCGTGAGCCGCAGCGTAAGCACCCGCGCCGCAGCCCGGTCGCCGCGCGCGAAGGCGTCGAGCAGGTCCTCGTCGGACAGATCGCTGCTGGCGTCGAGGGGCATGGTCATCACGCGAGGCTAGCGCCGCGCCCGCCGCGTCACAAGCGGCGGGCGCGCGCGGCTCACTTATCGCGACCGTACCCGCGCATGTGGCTGCGATCCATGCCGCGATACATCTCGCGCATCTTCGTGAATTCCTCGCGCGAGATGCTGCCGTCACCATCGGCATCGAGCCCGTCAAAGATGCGCCCGGTGGGACGGGCGCGCATTTCCTCCAGCGTCAGCATCCCGTCGCCATCGGCATCCCGGCCTTCGATCATCCTGTCGGCGCGCGCCGAGATCCGATCTTCGGCGCGCGCGGTCATGCCCGCCACCAACTCGTCGCGGTCGAGCTTGCCATCCCCGTCGGCATCCGCCTCGCCAAAGCGCTCGGTCATGTCCTTGGGGCCCTCGCCCCACATCCCGGACCACATGCCCATGCCATGTCCCATGCCCATGCCCATGTCATGTCCCATGCCCATGCCGTAGCCCATGCCGTCCTGCTCGTGCGCCTCGACCGCGGCGCTCAGCCCGCCGCCCAGCGCAATCGCGAGCGCCAGTGTAGCCAGTCGTCCCATGTGTCGCATGATCTTGTCCTCTCGTCGTTGGTCCGGGGTTGCGGTTTCTCGGTGCGGCCTCTTTCCTGTGCACCTGCTCCCTGATACGAACAACGCCACGCATTCCGTCACAACCCGAGCGAATTTTTTGACAATACTTGCCGCCGACACGCGACATCGCGCCGCAAGGACAGGCTGCCATCTTCAATTCCGGCGCGCGCCCGGTCATGTTTGCGCCACCAGCCGCGAGGGGAGATCATGCGCGACACCACCATCACCGAGGCCAGCGAGGCCGAACGCGACGCCCGTCGCGCATTGTGGCGCGGCTTTCGCGGCAAGTGCCCCAATTGCGGCAGCGGCCCGATCCTGCGCGGCTATCTCAAACTGCGCGGCCACTGCCCCGTGTGCCGCGAAGACCTGAGCCATGCTCGCGCCGATGACGGACCGGCCTACCTGACCATCCTGTTCGTCGGCCACCTGATGGCACCGCTCCTGTTGATCGTGTTCGAGACGTGGCGGCCCGAGCCGCTCGTGCTGTTCACCACATTCGCTGTTGGCACCATCGCGCTGTCGCTATACCTTCTGCCGCGCCTCAAGGGGGCCATGGTCGGCCTGCAATGGGCCAAGAGAATGCACGGATTCGGGGGCGCGAACTGACGCCCCGCCACGCGGGGAGACGATCGCATGCCTGAAACGCCGACAGACGCAGCGCCAGTGCCGGTGCGCGACGCCGCCACGGTGATCGTGCTGCGCGAGCATGCAGGCGCGCCGCATGTGCTCATGGGGCAGCGCGGCGCCGCGGCGGCCTTCATGCCCAACAAGGTGGTGTTTCCCGGCGGCGCGGTCGATGAGGCCGACGCCACCGTACCCCTCGCGCGCCCGCTGCCGCCGCTCTGCGCCGAACGGCTGCGCGCGGATTGCGGCCGCGACCTCGGCCATGCCCTCGCCGCCGCCGCGATCCGCGAGTTGTGGGAAGAAACCGGCCTCGCCCTCGGCACGCCCGGCGCGTGGCCCGGCGCAGCACCGCCCGACTGGACCGGGTTCGCCGCGCGCGGGCTCGTGCCGCGCGCCGACGCGCTGCAATTCGTGTTCCGCGCGATCACGCCGCCGGGCCGCCCGCGCCGCTTCGATGCGCGGTTCTTCCTCGTCCATGCCGAGGCGATCGCCGGGGATCCCGACGATTTCTCGGCCGCCTGCGAAGAGCTGAGCCACCTGCAATGGGTCCCGCTGGCCGAGGCACGCCGCCACGACCTGCCCTTCATCACCGAGGTCGTGCTCGCAGAAGTGAGCGCGCGCGCCCATGACCGCACGCCGCCCGCCTCCGTGCCGTTCTTTCGCAATGACGACGAGGAAAGCCTGTTTCTCCGGCTCAGCGGAATGCCATCGGCCTGAGCCGGGGCCGCGCTACGTCGTCTCGTCGCGCAGCGCGCGCAGGTGATCGGGCAAGGCGCGCGCGGTGACCGCGGCCTCGCGCAACAGCCCGTCGAAATGCCGGGTTATCGCCTGCACCCGCTCGGTATCGCGGAACACCAGGTAATTGCGTCCAAGGTAGAGCACCGCCAGCAACGGGCCAAAGATCGTGACCGGCGCGGAATAGAGCCGGCGGGCGTCGAACAGGTAGAGCCGCAGACCGGGATAGAGCTGTGACGTGACAGCGATCAGGTGGTCGAGCTGCGCGCGCCGGGTCGCGTCCGGCAGGTCGCGGTAATAGCCCTCGCCGCGCGCGAAACTCTCGACCTCGAACAGCGGCAGCGCGATCTCGTAATCCGAGCGCGCGGCGCGCATCCACGTCATGCGATCCTCCGACGCACCGATCGCCTGATCGGTGGAGCGCCCCAGATGCGGCGCGTATTCCCATTCCAGCATCTCGCGGGTCTTGAGCATGTCGGGCAGACCGGCGGGCACGTGGCGTATCTTGTAGCCCGCCGCCTCCTTGTGCCACTGGAAAATCTGCTCATCGACCAGCGCGCGCGGCGCCTCGGTCAGCGACAGCGTGTTGGCCAGCATGTCGGCGGCGGTCTCCGGCCGGTCGGTAAGCCCTAGGAGCCAATCAGCCGATACCCCGAGCGCCCCCGCGCATTCGCCCACCACCTGCGCATTCGGCAGCCGCGCCCCCGCCCCCTTGAGCAGTTGCGATACCGTGGAGCGGTCCACCCCGATGGTACGGGCAAGCGCGCTCTGGCTGCTGCCGCGCAGACGCATCGCCTCGGCCAGACGGTTGCGGAACAGGGTGGCGCGTAAACGCTTGTCGATTTTCTCAGCCATTTGGTGATTAAAATCATATTTGCGTAGAAATGTTAACCATTTCCGAAATGGCCGGTCAATCAAATCGCAAGCATTCTCCGGGCATCGTTCAACCAAATCGGAGGTGTCATGGAGACGCGATTGCGTAGCATCGTGAAGGCGGTGATCTGGAACCTGCTCGGGCTCTCGGTCATGGCGATTGTCGGGCTGATCGTCACCGGCTCGCTCGCGGCGGGCGGGATGATGGCGGCGATCAACACCGCGATCGGTTTTGCCACCTACCTGATCTACGAGCGCGTCTGGTCCCGCATCCACTGGGGCCGCAGTCATGGATAAGCTGCGCATCCCCGCCGTGGAATGGCCGACGCTGGCGCTGCTGGTCGCCTGCTACGGCGCCTGGATCACCGGCACGACATGGGCGGCGGCGCTGTGGCTGCCGCTGGGCGTGATGCTGACCGGCGTCGCCATCGCGCTGCATTCCTCGCTGTGCCACGAGGCGCTGCACGGCCACCCGTTCCGTCAGCGCCCGTGGAACGAGGCGGTGGTGTTTCCCTGCCTGTGCCTGGTCATCCCCTATGGCCGGTTCCGCGACACCCACCTCGCGCACCACCGCGAAGAGCACCTGACAGACCCCTATGACGACCCCGAATCGAACTATCTCGATCCGGGCGTGTGGGGCCGCCTGCCGCGCTGGGCGCGCGCGGTGCTGCGCGCCAACAACACACTGGCGGGGCGGCTGATTCTCGGACCCATCATCGCGCAGGTGGCGTTTCTGCGCGCCGATTGGCGGGCCATCCGCGCAGGCGACCGGGCGGTGCTGCGCGCATGGCTGTGGCACGTGCCGCAGGCGGCGGTGGTGCTGGCATGGGTGTGGTATGCGCCGATGCCGCTCTGGGCCTATCTCGCAGCGGTGTGGATCGGCATCGCACTCCTGAAAATCCGCACCTTCCTCGAGCACCGCGCCCATGACCGGGCGAGCGGGCGCACCGTGATCGTCGAGGATCGCGGGCCGCTGGCGCTGTTGTTCCTCAACAACAACCTGCACGTGGTGCACCACATGCACCCCGAGGTGCCGTGGTACCGGCTGCCCGCGCTCTACGCCGCGCGGCGCGAGCATTACCAGCGGCGCAACGACGGCTATGTCTACCGCTCCTACGGCGCGATCTTCCGCGACTACCTGTGGCGGGCCAAGGACCCGGTGCCGCATCCGCTCTGGCCGTGGCGCCGGGGGTAAGGTGAGGGGCAGAGTTGGGCTTGGAGCGGTCGTTTGCCGTGAGCCGCGCCATCGGCAGGCCGCGGGCTGGCGATCCAACGGATTTTCA
>JADQCC010000145.1 GCA_016278295.1 Roseovarius sp.
TGGCGATCCCGCGAGGACTCGAACCCCGAACCTGCTGATTAGAAGTCAGCTGCTCTATCCTGTTGAGCTACGGGACCGCTGGCCGCCTCTTAGCGCGCGCCGCGGGCGAGATCAAAACCTATTCGCCGAACGGGTCCACGGGGTAGATCACCCGCGAGAGATAAAGCCCCCCGGGCGGCGCCACCGGGCCGCAGGCGGTGCGGTCGCGCATCCCGAGCACGTCGCGCACCCGCTCGGGCGGCCACGCGCCCGCGCCCACCCGCTCCAGCGTGCCCGCCATGCTGCGCACCTGGTTGTGCAGGAACGACCGCGCGGCAAACCGCAGGTGGATCTCCGGGCCCGTCGCGGTGTCTACCTCCGCCACCTCTACCGCATCCAGCGTCTTGACCGGACTTTTCGCCTGGCAGATCGACGCGCGGAAGGTGGTAAAATCGTGGTGACCCACCAGATACGCCGCGCCCGCGCGCATGGACGCGACATCGAGCGCGCGGCGCAGGTGCCAAACGCGCCCCGCCTCGAGCGCGGGCGGCGCCCGGCGCGCGACGATCCGGTAGAGATAGCGCCGCCCCGTGGCCGAGAACCGCGCGTGCCAGTCATCGCCCACACAGGCACAGTCATTGATCGCCACCGGCAGGGGGCGCAGGTGGTAATTGAGCGCCTCGCTCAGCCGGAACGGATCCCACTCACGCGTGAGGTCACATTGAGCCACCTGCCCCAGCGCGTGCACGCCGGCATCGGTGCGTCCGGCGGCGGCGATGGTGTGCGGCCCCGGCTCCAGCCGGGCGAGCGCGCGCTCGATCTCGCCCTGCACGCTCACCTGATCGGCCTGCCGCTGCCAGCCCGCGAAACGCGCGCCGTCATACTCTACCTTCAGGGCATAGCGGGGCATGGCCGGTCCTCTTGCTTGCACGCGCGTCCGGGCGGCATCCTTGGCGCGAAACCTCCCCTCGGGGCAAGCCGTTTCTGCGCCTTTCCCCCGGCGCGTGCGCGGTGTAAGCCGGAGGCCGACCCATTCCCGGACCGGAGCACGCCCATGCCGATCGCCCTGCCTGACACCACCCTTCTCTTGCAGATGCTGGGCCTCCTGGCGGTGATCGGCGCCTTTGCCGGGGTGCTGGCGGGGCTTCTGGGCGTGGGCGGGGGGATCGTGCTGGTGCCGGCGTTTTTCTACGCGTTCCAGACGCTGGGCTATGACGGCCCGCAGCTCATGCAGATGTGCCTCGCCACGTCGCTCGCCACGATCATCGTCACCTCGGTGCGTTCGGTCCTGAGCCATCACCGCAAGGGCGCGGTCGACTGGGGTATCCTGCGCGGCTGGGCACCGGGGATCGCGGCGGGGGCGGTGCTGGGTGTTCTGGTGGCGGCGTCGCTGCGCTCGACAACTTTGCAAGGGCTGTTCGGCGCACTCGGCATCGTGATCGGGCTCTATCTCGGGCTCGGGCGCGCGCATTGGCGGCTGGGCCCCGAGATGCCCGGCGGGTTGCGGCGGCTGGTGCTGTCGCCCATCGTGGGCTTTCTGTCGGTGCTCATGGGGATCGGCGGCGGCAGCTTCGGCGTGCCGCTGATGAGCCTCTACGGCGTCGCCATCCACCGCGCGGTGGCCACGGCGGCGGGCTTTGGCGTGACCATCGCCCTCCCCTCGGTCATCGGGTTCCTGTTTCTCACCATCGACCCGGCGCACCGCCCGCCCTTGACCTTTGGCGCGGTCAATTTGGTGGCCTTCGCCGTGGTCATTGCCATGACGCTCGTCACGGCGCCCTGGGGCGTGCGGCTCGCGCACGCGATGGACCCCAAGCCGCTCAAGCGCGTGTTCGCGGTGTTTCTTACGCTGGTGGCCCTCAACATGCTGAGGAAATCCCTAGGATGGTAGCTGGATTGTCCGAGAACGGCTGGGCGATCTTCCCACCCGAACCCGGCATCGCCCAATGGGCGCGCGCCGCCCGCGATGCGGCGCTCAGGCGCATGGCCGAACCCGCACGCCGCGCGGCGGGGCTCGCGTGCGAGGGGACGTGGTTCGTAGGCCTCGACTGCCTGCCAAACGACGCGGACGGCAGCGTGACGGGCGTGCCGCTCGACGGCGCCGCGCGCCGCGCTGCCGAGACCGTCGCCGGGTCACTTCCGCTCCACGCGGCGCAGGTGTCGGTGGTCTACCCCGGCTACCCGCGCCCGCGCGACGGCGAGGGCGCGGCGGCATTCCGCTACCGGAAAAAGCGCGACGCCGCCCATGTCGACGGGCTCTTGCCCATCGGACCGAAACGGCGGCGGATGCTGCGCGAGCGTCACGCCTGGCTGCTCGGCTTGCCGCTGACAGAAACGGGCGCGGGCGCGAGCCCTCTGGTCGTCTGGGAGGGCAGCCACCACCTGATGCGTCGCGCCTTTGCCACGGCGCTCGACGGTGTTGATCCACGCGACTGGGCGGACGTGGACCTGACCGAACCGTACCATGCCGCAAGGCGTGAAGCGTTCGAGACCTGCCGCCGCGTGCCGCTCGTGGCCTCGCCCGGGGCCGCCGTGCTGGTACACCGAATGGCCCTGCACGGTGTCGCATCATGGGACGCGACCGCCACCGCGCCGCCCGAGGGCCGAATGGTCGCCTATTTCCGCCCCGTATTCCCGGACGACACACGCGACGACTGGCTAACCGTGCCCTGAACCGACTGCGCTTTGGTGCGGGTGAAGGGACTCGAACCCCCACGCCTTGCGGCGCCAGAACCTAAATCTGGTGCGTCTACCAATTCCGCCACACCCGCACACACCGCCGCGCAGGGCGGGCCCTGCGCGCTCTAGCAAAGACCGGGGGCAGATTTAAGCCCGAATCGCGCAACTTCGCCCGCCCGTGAACGAAAAAGGGCACGACATTGCCAGATTATTGCCTTATTGTGGCAAAAAACTGAGGCAGACACAGAGCGAGATACGCCATGAAACCGGATACGGTCGGGCGTCCTGACGGCAAATCTGCCGCCAGCCCCCCATTTCACATGACCGGCCTGTGGGCCGACGGCATCCTGCTGACCGCCGCGGGCGAGCGCCCGGTCGCGGAGCTGCGCCCCGGCGACCGGGTCATCACCCGCGATGCCGGAATGGTCACGCTGCGCGGTATCACACTGCGGTCGCTGCGCGCGCCGCTGGTGCGCATCCGCGAGGGATCGCTTGGCCACAGGCGGCCCGGGCGTGACGTGCTGTTGCCCGCCGGACAGCCGATCCTGGTGCGCGACTGGCGCGCGCGGGCGCTCTTTGGCCGCGATCAGGCGCTGGTCGCTGCCTCGCGGCTGGTCGATGGCGAATTCGTTACCCATGCCGGGTGCGCCACGCTCGATCTCTGCGAACTGGATTTCGACGAGCCGCATATCCTCTATCTGGACGGGCTGGAAGTGGCGAGCAAACGGACAAGCGCGCTCGCCACTCAGGGCGCACGGCGCTCTCTCTCCTAGCGTGCCGCGTTCATTCGCATTCACGCGGCACGCTCTAACTGCGTGATTTCGCATGTTCAAGAAGCTCAAAACCGGTTCCCACTTTTGAGCAACATACTCTAGAACAGCGCCAGTTGCGCGCCCCGTGCGAGCGGCACCTCGAACAGGTCGCAGCGCAGGCCGGGTTGCGCCGCATCCAGCCCCAGCCGCCGCGCCGCGAGCTCGAAGCGCCGCGCGATCATCCGCGCATACACACCCTGCCCCCGCATCCGGTGGTGCCAGTCGGCAGCATAATCGCGCCCGCCATGCATCTCGCGCAGCCGGTTCATCACCCGGCCCGCGCGGTCGGGGTAGTGCTGCGCGAGCCAGTCGCGGAACAATTCTGACACCTCGCGCGGCAGGCGCAGCATGATCCAGCTCGCCGCCCCCGCCCCGGCATCGCGTCCGGCCTCCAGTATCGCCTCGATCTCGGTATCGCTGAGGCCGGGGATGACCGGCGAAACCATCACCCTCACCGGCACCCCAGCACCCGCCAGCCGCCGGACCGTGTCGAGCCGCCGCGCGGGCGACGGCGCGCGCGGCTCCAGCCGCCGGGCCAAGGTGTTGTCCAGCGTCGTGACCGACACGGCCACCTTCGCCAACCCGCGCGCCGCCATATCCGCCAGCAGATCGAGATCGCGTTCGATGAGCGCCCCCTTGGTCACCACCGCCACCGGATGATTGAACCGCGACAGCACCTCCAGACAGGCGCGGGTGATTCCGTAGTGCCGCTCGACCGGCTGGTAGGGGTCGGTATTGGTGCCGATGGCGACCGGGGCCACGCGGTAGCCGCGGGCGCGCAGCTCCGCCTCGAGCCGGTTTGGCGCATCGGGCCGGGCAATCAGCCGGGTCTCGAAGTCGAGCCCCGGCGACAGGCCGAGCCACGCATGGGTCGGCCGCGCGAAACAGTAGACACATCCATGCTCGCAGCCGCGATAGGGGTTGATTGATCGGTCGAATGGCAGGTCCGGCGAGCGGTTATAGGAAATTACCCTTCCAACCCGTTCTTCTGAAACCAGCGTGCGCAGCACGCGGGTCCCGGCCTCCGGGTCGGGGTCGCCGTCGGCATACTCGACATCATACGCCTCGAACCGGCCGGCGGCGTTGCTCGTCGCACCGCGGCCGCGCGGGCGCAGATCAGCCGGAAGAGTCGGTTCGCGCTTCATATCCGCAAAATGGAACATAACAGGAACAAATGCAATATTCCGATAATGATGATGCCGATCTTTCAGTCATATCCGGGCCAAAACGCTGTTACAGGTCGGTTGCGACGCGGGCAGCGTCGCTATTCGGAAAGTCGCGCTGCGACAAATTGACGAAAGAGGCGCAACGTCACCGCGCCGCCGCGCGCAGAACAGCCAGGGATTCCCGCCATGTCCGACGAAGAAGACGACATCATCCTGTCAGAGCTCGACGACGAGGAACTCGTCCAGCAGATGTTCGACGACCTCTACGACGGTCTGAGGGAAGAAATCGAGGAAGGCGTGAACATCCTTCTCGAGCGCGGCTGGGCGCCCTACCGCATCCTCACAGAGGCGCTCGTGGGCGGCATGACCATCGTCGGCAAGGATTTCCGCGACGGCATCCTCTTCGTCCCCGAAGTGCTGCTCGCCGCCAACGCGATGAAGGGCGGCATGGCGATCCTAAAGCCGCTTCTGGCCGAAACCGGCGCACCGCGCGTGGGCAAGATGGTCATCGGCACCGTGAAAGGCGATATCCACGACATCGGCAAGAACCTGGTCTCGATGATGATGGAGGGCGCGGGGTTCGAGGTGGTCGATCTCGGGATCAACAACCCGGTCGAGAACTATCTCGAGGCGCTCGAAACCGAAGAGCCCGACATCCTCGGCATGTCGGCGCTGTTGACCACCACCATGCCCTACATGAAAGTTGTGATCGACACGATGGTGGAACAGGGCAAGCGCGATGATTACGTCGTGCTTGTGGGCGGTGCGCCGCTCAACGAGGAATTCGGCAAGGCCATCGGTGCCGATGCCTATTGCCGCGATGCCGCCGTGGCCGTGGAAACGGCCAAGGAATTCATGGCGCGCAAGCACAACGCCCTCGCGACGGGCTGATACGAATCAGTTCGCCATTGCGGATACCGACGTGCTTGCCGGTCGAATTGGCTGGCACGTCGGAATTTCGGCGGTGTGAATTTCGGCGGTGTCAGGCCCGCGATCAGCGTACCGCGACGAGACGCATGACCGCGACCATGACGACACCGTAGAGGACGTGCCCGACCAGCGCGACCCATGTGATGCCGGTAAAGTTCAGGAAGAAGGGCAGGCCCGCGACCGCCGTAATCCCGCCGATGGCAAAAACCCATAGCCCAAAGCCGTAGAGCACGGCGGGCACGAACCAGCCCCCCCGCAGCCCGGCAAGCCGGGACCAGACGGGCCGAAAGATAAAGAGCCAGCCAACCGGGTAGCCGATCAACCCGACCAGGTAGAAGTGCATGAAATAGCCCGCGAAATCGCCATTGGGCAGACCCAAAGTGCCAAGCAGGCTTCGGGCGAGCCCATGCGGCGACAGGTTGGCAAAGCCGAGCGCGGGGCTGATGATCTGCCCCCAGAGATCAAAGGCGACGGTCGCGGCGAGGCCGGAGATGAACATCAGCCCCAGGGTTTGGGCGAACCGGGATGGCAAGATCGGCGTGTGATCGGTTGACGTGGTCATGTTGGTCTGTCCTTGATTGTGATCAGAGGTCATTGAAGCGCCGAAAATGGCCCTGCCCTGTGCCGACGGCAACGCTTTCTTTCCGGCGCACACGAAAAGGTCAAATGCCGTGACGCAAAGCAACGACAGCCTTCCCGATCCCGCGACGCTAACGACGCGCGGGCTTGCTCCTTCCGGTCAGGGCCGCATCCTGCTCATTGCCTGCGGTGCGCTCGCGCATGAAATCCTCGCCCTCAAGCGCGCGAATGGCTGGGATCACATGGATCTCCACTGCCTGCCCGCGAAACTGCACCTCTACCCCGAGCGCATCACAGGGGAGGTGGAAAAGGCCGTCGCGCGCCACCGCGACGGCTATGCAAGCATCTTCGTGGTCTATGCCGATTGCGGCACCGGCGGGCAGTTGCAGGCAAAATGCCAAGAGCTGGGTGTCGAGATGGTTGCCGGGCCCCATTGCTACGCCTTCTTCGAGGGGGTGGACCGATTCGCCGCGCATGACGACGAGATCACCGCCTTCTACCTCACGGATTTTCTCGTGCGGCAGTTCGATGCCTTTGTGTGGAAGCCGATGGGGCTGGACCGGCACCCGGAGCTGCGCGACATGATCTTCGGCAACTACACCAAGCTGGTCTACCAGGCGCAGACCGACGACGCGGGACTGCGCGCCCGCGCCGAGGACTGCGCGCGGCGGCTCGGGCTCGACTACGAATACCGCTTTACCGGTTACGGCGATCTGCGCACCGCCCTCGCCGAGCAGGCCACGCGCGACTGACGGGGTCATCACGGGGGGGGGCGCAGGTGGGCCTGTTCCTGCCATTCACCCCCCACCCCGCGCGGGACAAGGCGTGCTTGCACGCCGCCGCGCGAGCGCCCGATCGCCCCTGTCTGTTCGAATCGTGGCCCTGCCCGCCGCTCAGCGCAGTTCCGCCGCCGCCTCGATGGTGCCTTGGTCGGGATATTGCAGCAGCACCGCCAACGGCGCGTCGTCGGGCCAGTCGATATCCAGCGTCAGCGGCTTTTGCGTGTCCCACTCTGCCACCTTGACCAGGTCGGTCACGACATTGGTATAGGTGATCGTGCGCCCGGCATTCTCGCCGCGCTCGATCTCCACCGTGGCCTTGGGCATGTAGCGAGCAAACTGCACCATCAGCGGCATTTCCCGAGGGCTTTCGCTGCGCGCCTCGAGATGCACCTGCCCGCCCTCGCGGCGCACCTGCACCGCGATCCCATTCTCCGGTGCGGCGAGATACTTGTCGATCAGGTCGGTCACCTCGCGATAGCGCGTACCAACGACCTGATCGGCCCCGTTGACGATTATTTGGGGGGTATAGACCATCTTGCGCCCCGCCGCCGCGGCATAGCCGCGCTGCCGTGCCGTATGGGCGGGGCTGCCGAACGTATCCTTCCAGCCGATGTAATCCCAGTAATCCACATGCAGCGACAGCGCGAGCACGTCGTCGCGCGCGGCGAGTTGCTCGAAAAAGCCATCGGCGGGCGGACACGACGGGCAGCCCTGTGAAGTGAAGAGTTCGATCACCACGGGCCGGTCCGCGGCAAACGCCGGCGCGGCGAACATCGTCCATCCCGCCAGGAGGCTGTAAAGGAAGCAACGCATAATCGGATCGTTCCCATCTTGGTGCGGTTTACCTGGGTCGGGCGAATCTAAGCGCTTGCACCGCCCCTGCCAACTCAAGGTTTCGCGAGATTGCGGGCCGGGCGCTGTAACGGCAATCAAATTGTGTGCAATAGTATACAAATTGGCGCCCCACCTCTTGATCGGCGCGGGAATATCGGTCAGAAGCAGGGCAAACGTCATCCAGCCCTGACATGAAAGGACGGCATCCCATGCCTATCACAGTCGGTCAAGACAGCGCAAAGACCCGCAAGACCCTCAGCGTCAGCGGCCAGACCATCGCCTATTACTCCATCGACGCCGCCGAAAAGGCCGGGCTTGGCGACTTTTCGCGCCTGCCCGCCGCGCTCAAGGTCGTGCTGGAGAACATGCTGCGCTTCGAGGACGGCAAGACCGTCACGCTAGATGACATCCGCGCGTTTTCCGAATGGGCCGCGAATGGCGGTCGCGCCAATCGCGAGCTTGCCTACCGCCCTGCCCGCGTGCTGATGCAGGATTTCACCGGCGTCCCGGCCGTGGTCGATCTCGCGGCCATGCGCGACGGGATCAAGGCGCTGGGCGGTAACGCGCAGAAGATCAACCCGCTCAACCCCGTCGACCTGGTGATCGACCACTCGGTGATGATCGACGAGTTCGGCAACCCGCGCGCTTTCCAGATGAACGTGGATCGCGAATACGAACGCAACATGGAGCGCTACCAGTTCCTCAAATGGGGCCAGGGCGCGTTCAACAATTTCCGCGTCGTGCCGCCGGGCACCGGCATCTGCCACCAGGTCAACCTCGAATACCTCGCCCAGACCGTCTGGACCGACGAGGACCAGAATGGCGTGACGGTGGCCTATCCCGATACGCTGGTGGGCACCGACAGCCACACCACCATGATCAACGGCGTCGCGGTCCTCGGCTGGGGTGTCGGCGGCATCGAGGCCGAGGCCGCGATGCTGGGCCAGCCCATCTCGATGCTGATCCCAGAGGTTGTGGGTTTCGAGCTCACCGGCGCGCTGGTCGAGGGCACCACCGGCACCGACCTCGTTCTCAAGGTCGTGGAGATGCTGCGCAAGAAGGGCGTGGTGGGCAAGTTCGTGGAATTCTACGGCGACGGCCTC
>JADQCC010000002.1 GCA_016278295.1 Roseovarius sp.
AAATCCGCCGAGCGCATCAGCTCGCCCAGGTTCTCCTCGACGAAATCCGCGTCGACCGTCACCGCCTCTCCCGCGCGGTCGGGGGCGGTGAAGGACAGCTCTTCGAAGACCCGTTCCATCACCGTGTAGAGCCGCCGGGCGCCGATGTTTTCGACCGACTGGTTGACCTCTGCCGCGATGCGGGCGAGGGCGGCGATGCCGTCTTCGGTAAAGTCGACCGTCACCTCTTCGGTGCCCATCAGCGCCGTGTACTGGCGGGTGAGGGCGTTGTCGGTCTCTGTCAGGATGCGGACGAAATCGGCCTCGGTGAGGGCGCGCAGCTCCACCCTTATGGGCAGGCGGCCCTGTAGTTCGGGCAGCAGGTCTGACGGCTTGGCGATGTGGAAGGCGCCGGAGGCTATGAAGAGGATGTGGTCGGTGCGCACCGGCCCGTGCCTGGTGCTGACGGTGGTGCCCTCGATCAGCGGCAAGAGGTCGCGCTGCACGCCCTCGCGGCTGACATCGCCGCCGCGCGCGTCGGAGCGGGCGCAGACCTTGTCGATCTCGTCGAGAAAGACGATGCCGTTCTGCTCGACGGATTCGAGCGCGGTGCGGGTCACGGCCTCGTCATCGAGCAGCTTGTCGGCCTCTTCGCTGACGAGGAGGTCGTGGCTCTCGGCCACGGTGATGCGCTTGCGGGTGGTGCGGCCGCCGAACGCCTTGCCGAAGATGTCGCCGAGGTTGAGCACCTGGCCGCCGGGCTGACCGGGGATGTCCATGCCGCCGAGCGGGTTGGAGGTGTCGGTGATGTCGATCTCGATCACGGTATCGTCGAGCAGGCCGTCGCGCAGCTTCTTGCGGAACATTTCGCGGGTGGCGTCGCGGGCATCCTCGCCGGCGATGGCGGTGATGACGCGTTCCTCGGCGGCGGCCTGGGCGCGGGTGTTCACGTCCTCGCGCATCCATTCGCGGGTCTGGGCGATGGCACTGTCGGCGAGGTCGCGGATGATCTGCTCGACGTCGCGGCCGACATAGCCCACCTCGGTGAACTTGGTGGCCTCAACCTTGATGAAGGGGGCGCGGGCGAGGCGGGCGAGGCGGCGGGAGATTTCCGTTTTGCCGACGCCGGTGGGGCCGATCATCAGGATGTTCTTGGGGTAGACCTCTTCGCGCAGGTCATCGGGCAATTGCTTGCGCCGCCAGCGGTTGCGGAGCGCCACGGCGGTGGCGCGCTTGGCGTCCTTCTGGCCGATGATGAAGCGGTCGAGCTCGGAGACGATCTCGCGCGGGGTGAGGTCTGTCATTGAGGAATCCTTTACCGGTTTGGGCGAGAGATACGCATGGTGCGGGGGGAATTGAAGGGGTTGTATTTTGTATATACATATCGTATATATTGCTGGAGCGGGCAGGCATCATGCGAAACCCCTGGAGCAAGGAGGCTCAACGAATGGCAGTCCTGGCGGGGTTTTGGCATGAACTTCGAATGGGACGAAGGGAAGCGGCTGGCGACGATCAGAAAGCACAGGATTGACTTCGCCGATGCAGTCGAAGTGCTCCACGCAGATCCCATGATCCTGCCTGCACGAAGCGATATCGAGGAGCGTTTCATTGCTGTTGGACTGTTGGCAGGGGTGCTGGTCGCCGTCATCTTTACCATGCGTGGCAACACCGTCCGACTGATCACAGCGAGAAGGGCCCGAAAGGATGAGCAAGAGCGATATCAGACGTTACACGCTGGAAGATGTCCGCGCGCTCAAGAGTGAGACGGACTGGGACGCGTTGAAGGATTCCCCGCCTTTTGAGGGCGAGCAGGAATTCGATGTGGACTGGTCCAAGGCCCGGATAGGCGCGCCCGAACCGAAAGCGGCGGTGTCCATCAGGCTCGACCGCGATGTGCTCGACTTTTTCAAGCGTCAGGGCAAGGGCTATCAGACCCGGATGAACGCGGTGCTGCGCGCCTATATGGAGGCGGTGGAGAAGAAGGGCTAGAGCGTGTCGCGTTCATTCGCATTCACGCGACACGCTCTAACTCCTTGATTTTGCATGTTCAAGGAGCTCAAAACCGGTTCCCACTTTTGAGCAACATGCTCTAGCCGCGGGCGATGCGCTCCACCGTCAGGTTGCCGTTGGTGTAGACGCAGATGTCGGCGGCGATCGCCATCGCCTTGCGGGCGATTTCCTCGGCGGTGTGGTCGGTCTCTGACAGCCCGCGCGCGGCGGCGAGGGCGTACATGCCGCCCGAGCCGATGGCGGCCACGTCGTGTTCCGGTTCGAGCACGTCGCCCGCCCCGGTGATGACGTAGAGCTGATCGCCGTCGGTGACGATGAGCATGGCCTCGAGCTTTTGCAGGTACTTGTCGGTGCGCCATTCCTTGGCGAGATCGACGCAGGCGCGCTGAAGCTGCCCCGGCGTGGCCTCGAGCCTTGCCTCGAGCTTTTCCAGCAGGGTAAAGGCGTCTGCCGTGGACCCGGCAAAGCCCGCCACGACATCGTAGCCGCCGGGCGAGAGGCGGCGTACCTTGCGCGCCGAGCCCTTGATCACGGTCTGGCCGAGGCTGACCTGCCCGTCGCCCGCGACGACCACCTCGCCGCCCTTGCGCACGCCGATGATGGTGGTGCCGTGCCAGCCTGGAAATTCGTCGCTCATGCGTCCTCCGGTGTGGTTGGCCCTATATGGAAGGCGCGCGCGCGGGGTGCAAGGTCTGTGGTCAGCCGAGCAGGTCGCGGGCGATGCGGTGGAAGATCCGCACGCCCGTGGGGATGAGGTCGTCGGGAAAGTCGTAATCGGGATTGTGGAGCGCCGGGTGATCCTGTCCGGCGCCGAGAAACAGCATCGCGGCGCATGCGGAATGACCGAAGCGGCCGAAATCCTCGGACGGGCGCATCGGCAGGCCGCGCCCGTCATGGGCGAGGCCGAGCGCGTCGAGCGCGGTTTCGATGATGCGGGTGGCCTCTGGGTGGTTCTCGGAATGGGCGAAGATGTCGTGCCACGCGATCTCGGCGGAGAGACCGTGAGCCGCCGCCGTCCCCGATACCAGCGTTTCCGCCGCGTTCACGAGGGCCGCCATGCGATCATCGGTGAGCGTGCGCAGCGTGGCGTGGAGGGTCGCATCACCCGGCGCGATGCCGAAGGCGGGCGGCCCCATGCGGGCATGGGTGACGGTGGCGAGGGTGAATTCGGCGTCATCCAGCGTGCCGTGCGACAGCGCCGTGAGGCCGGGCATGAGACGGGCGAGTGCTGTCATCGGCGAGGTGCCGGTTTCGGGCTGCGAGGCGTGGGCGGAGCGGCCCGTCAGGGTGATTTCCATGCCGCGCGAGGCGCAGGCCACCGGGCCGGGGATGAGCGAGACATGGCCCAGGGGCAGGCCGGGGAAATTGTGGAGGGAAAAGGCATAATCCGGTGAAACAGTGTCGAATCGTGGGTCGGCGAGCACGGCTGCCGCGCCTGCCCCGGTTTCCTCTGCGGGCTGAAACAACAGCACGGCGCGGCCCCGCGCGGGGCGGGTGCGCGACAGCAGGCGGGCGAGGCCCGCGAGGATTGCCATGTGCCCGTCATGGCCGCAGAGGTGCCCGTTGCCGGGCACGGTGGAGCGATGCGGGGCGGTGCCGGTTTCGGGGATGGGCAGCGCGTCGAGCTCGCAGCGAAAGAGCACGGTCGGCCCCGGCTCTGCACCGGCGTAGGTGGCGGCGATGCCGTGGCCGCCGAGGCCGGTGAGCAGGCTGTCGGGCGCGTGCGGACCGAGCGCCGTGGTGACCCGGCGCGCGGTCTCGGCCTCCTTGCCGGAAATCTCGGGGTGGCGGTGCAGGTCGCGGCGGAACGCGGTCAGTTCCGCGACATCGGAATTGGTCAGGGTCATTTGGACTCGCTCATTGCAGCGGGGCGGCTTGGAAAGGAGGGCAGCGCCTGCCTGGGCTGGCGCTTGGGCGTGACGGTGCCAGCGGTAATGCGATCACACAGTGCCCCGACGCTCCAACAAGTTGCACCGCTTGAAGCGCCTGCCGGGGGGCAGGCAGGCGCTGCCCGGCGGTGCCGCCGGGCGGGGGATATCCGCGATTGTGGCGCGTCATGCCAATCTCTTCATGAGGCGATCATGCGGATATCGGCGCAAAAGAAAAGGGCCGCGTCCCACGCGGCCCTTCGTTCTCGACCTCTGCGGGTCTCAGATGCTGTCTTCGATCCAGCTTTGCAGCGCGGCCTTGGGGGCGGCGCCGGCGCGGTTGGAAATCACCTCGCCGTCCTTGAAGATGAACAGCGCGGGGATGCCGCGCACGCCCATCGCGACGGCGGAGTTGGGGTTGCTGTCAACATCGACCTTGGCGACCTTGATCTTGCCTTCCATCTCGGCGGCGAGCTCTTCGAGGGCGGGGCCGATCTGCTTGCAGGGGCCGCACCATTCGGCCCAGAAATCCACCACGACGGGGATATCGGAATTCTTTACCTCGGCGTCGAAGGTGGCATCGGTTACGGCGACGGTGACCATCGGCATTACTCCTTGTGTGTGGAACTGTGTCTGGAACTTGCGCTGAACCTATGTAGCCCCGCCCCCGGCGTCAAGCTGTCCCGCCCGCAAGAGTGCCGCGGTCACGAGGCCGTGTGGCAGCGGCATCAGCGTGGCGGTGCGCGTCCAGAGGAGCGCGGTCTCGACCTCGCGGTCGGGGTAGATCGCGGCGAGCGCGTGGGCATAGGCGCCCATCTGCCGCAACAGGCCCTCGGGGGTATCCTCGGGGCGGTCGGGCAGCACGGCGCTGGTCTTGAAATCGACGGCAAGCACGCGGTCGGGTGCGAGGATCAGCCGGTCGATCACCCCGTGGATGCGGCGCCCGCCAAGCGCGTCGAGCGCGGCGGAAACGGGCACCTCGGCGAGCGCATCGGCGGTGAAGAGGTGGGCGAGCGTGGGCTTGCCCAGCACCTTTTCCGCCTCGGCGAGCAGGAGCGCGGTTTCTTCCTCGCTGGCGGCGTCGGGGCCGTGGGACAGAAGGGTGCGGGCGGCGGCGGGGCGGTCCGCGGTGGGCAGCGGCGGCAGGATTTCCAGCAGGCGGTGGACCTGCTTGCCGCGGCGCTTGGCGGCGGCCTCGTCAAGCCCGCCCTCGCCGGGCAGCGTGGTGGCGCCGCCGAGATCAGAGGGCTTCAGGGTCTTTGGCGCGGGGGCGTGCGCGGGGGCGTGGGCGGCGAAGAGCGGATCGAGGATTGTCTCTGTCTCAGGGGTCAGTTGGGCCGTATCAGTGCCTGTTTCTGGCCAGGCTCCGGCCTCGAGCCGGAGGCCGTCGCCGGTCGGGAAGGCGTGCGGGTTTGCCCCGGCCGTGGCGAGGCCCTCGCGGATGCGGTCATGCCAGGCCGCCCCGTCGGAGCCGAGATCGCCCGCCGCCGCGACGATCAGCCATTTCTCGGCCCGGGTCATGGCGACGTAGAGCAGGCGGTCGCGTTCGGCCAGTTGCGCGGCGCGGCCGTCCTCGACGGCGGCGGAGAGCGCCTCGGGCATCTCGTCCTTGTTGCCGCGCCAGAACGGGGTGCCGCGATGGCGGACGATGGTGGGGGCGGGCGGGGCCTTCCACTGGTTGGCCTGGGGCAGGATGACCACCGGTGCCTCCAACCCCTTGGCGCCGTGCACCGTCATCACGCGGATGCGGTCTCCGGCGCTGTCCATCTGGCGCTTGATCTCCATCTCGTCGGTTTCCATCCAGACGAGAAAGCCGGTGAGGCTGCTGACGGCGCGGCCCTCGTAGGCCATCGCCTGCGCGAGCAACGCGTCGATGCCGTCCTCGGCCTCGGGGCCGAGGCGGGCGAGCAGGCGGCGGCGGCCATCGTGGCGGGTGAGCATCCGCTCGATCAGGTCGTAGGGGCGCAGGAAATCGGCATGGTCGCGCAGGTCGTCGAGGATGGCGAGGGTCTCGGGGTGGGCCGCGCGGGCGGCGTGCAGCGCGGTCCACAGGGTGCGCGGGCCGCGATGGGCGGCTAGGTCGAAAAGCTGTGCCTCGGTGAGGCCGAAGAGCGGCGAGCGCAGCGCGGTGGCAAGCGCGAGGTCGTCATCCCCGGTGGCGAGGAACGAGAGGAGCGCGGCGAGGTCACGCACCGCCAATTCGCCGCCGACCTTGAGCCGGTCAGCCCCGGCGACGGGCAGGTCGGCGGATTTGCAGGCGCGGATGATTTCGTGGAACAGGCGGCTGCGGCTGCGCACGAGGATCAGCACGTCGCCCGCCCGCATCAGCCGCGCGCCGCCGGGCGCGTCGCGGTCGGGGATGGCGGTGCGCGCGTCGAGCAGCGCGCGGATATGATCGGCGATATGGCGGGCGAGGATCACCGCCGGGTCGGTCTCGGCGGGGATATCGACGGGGTGATGCCAGGGCGGCGGCTCGGCGCTTTCGGGCTTGGCCACGGGCGGCCAGAGATCGACCCGGCCGGGCAGCGTGTCGAAGAAGGCGATGTGGCTCTGATCCGGCGCAAAACCGCTTTCCTCGGCCCCGGAGAGGCAGGTATCCACGGCCCGCAGGATCGCCGGGGAAGAGCGGAAGGAATAGTCGAGGCGGCGCTCTTGCAGGGGGGGGCCGGTGGCGTCGAGCCGGAGGCCGAATTCGTGCCGCATCCGGTCGAATTCGCGCGCGTCGGCCCCCTGGAAGGAATAGATCGACTGCTTGCGGTCGCCCACCACGAAGAGCGTGCGCCGCACGTCCGCGCGCGCGCCCGCGCCGGAGGTGAATTCCTGTGCCAGCCGCTCGATCACCTGCCACTGCACGGGGCTGGTGTCCTGCGCTTCGTCCACGAGGATATGGTCGATCCCGCCATCGAGCCGGTAGAGCACCCATGCGGCGACCGAAGGGTCGGTCAGCAGGTCGCGGGCGCGCAGGATCAGATCGTCGAAATCCAAGAGGCCACGGCGCTGTTTTACGCCGGAATAGAGCCTGATGAAGACCTGCGCGAAATCGTGGAGCGCGCGGGTGCGTTCGACGGTGAGGCGCGCGAGGCGGGCCTCGCGGGCTGTCTCGACACGGGCCATCCATTGCTCGATCTGGTCCATGACCGGGGCGAGCGCCTCGCGCGCCGCCTTGGTGGGAAAGCTGCCGATCTTGGCGGAATACGGGGCCTTGGCCCCGGCCCCGGTGAGGAACACGCCTTCGAGCACCGGCAGCGCGTCGAAATCGAGCGTGGCGAGCGTGGCGAGTTTTTCGGCGGCCTTTACGTCGTTGGGGGAACTTGTGCGCAGCACCGGCAGGAGCCGGTCGAGCAGCGCGCCCTCGGAGCCGAGAAAGACCCGGGCGGCGATGCTGTCGCGGCTCAGACCGCCGGGCTGATCGAGCAGCGCGCAGAGCGCGGCATCGTCGGGCGCGGCGGCGAAATCGGCCTGCCGGGAGAGGATGTCCTGTGCCAGCGCATCGAGGCTCTCGTCGGCATGGTGCCGTGCAAGCGCGGAGAGCACGGGGGCCTCTGGGCCGGAAGCGATCTCTTCGACGATCTCGGCGCGCAGGAGGCGCGCGGTCTGGTCGTCGATCTCGGCGAAATCCGGGGTCACGCCCGCCTCAAGCGGAAACCGGCGCAGGAGCGACGCACAAAAGGCGTGGATCGTCTGAATGCGCAGGCCGCCCGGCGTCTCGATCGCCTGCGCGAAGAGGCGACGCGCACGGCGCAGCATGTCGGGGCCGGTTTCCCCGTCGTGACCGAGACCGCCGAGCGCGTCGGCGAGGGCGCCATCGGGCATCATCGCCCATGTGCCGAGCGTGTCGAACAGGCGGATCTGCATCTCGCTGGCAGCGGCCTTGGTGTAGGTCAGGCACAGGATGTGCTGCGGGTTGACGCCGTCGAGCAGGAGCCGCGCCACCCGGTTGGTGAGCACCCGGGTCTTGCCCGACCCCGCATTGGCCGAAAGCCAGGTGGAGCGGTCGGGCCGCGCGGCGATGATCTGCGCGAGGGAGGCGGGGTGGAGCGGGATCATTGGCCGACCCTCATGCGCTGCGGCGGATCGGTGATGTCCCATTCGCCGTGGCGGGCGAGCTGATCGTAATCGCCGCGTGCCTCGGTGGTGCGCGGCGCGCGGCGGGCGACATAGCCGGTCGCGGGATCGGCATAGGCGGCGATCAGCGCGGCAAGCTCTGACAGGATGCGCGCGGGCGGCATCTCGTCGAGCGGGGCGTCAACCTCGCCGGGCTTGACCCCCATGCCGATATAGGCGGCGCGCCGCACCGGCATCGGGCCAAGCCCCTCGAAATCGCCACGCTCGACCATCGCCGATTCGAGCAGGAGCTGTTTGTTGAAATGCGCCTGTTCCTTTTTGCCCGGCGGGGTGCCGGTCTTGTAATCGTAGAGCAGGGCGTGGCCCTGCGGGTCGATGTCGATACGGTCGGCCTTGCCGGTGAGGGTGAAGGGCGGGTCGGCGAGCGTCAGCCGCGCGGGCCGTTCGAGCGCGACGGGGGACGCCCCGGCGCGGCGGGCGGTTTCCTGGGCCACGAACCATTGGGCGACCCGCCCCATCCGTGCGAGCCAGAGCGCGCGCGCCTCGGCCCAGGGCACGGTTTGGGCCAGAACAGTCTCTGTCATCTCCATCAGGGCGGCCGCGGTGAGCCGCTCGGGGCGGTCGCGCGTCTCGGCGATGAAGCGCTCCAGGATGGTGTGGTGCACGGTGCCGCGCAGGAGCGCGTCGGGCACCTTCATCAGCGGGTCGAGCGGACGCAGGTGCAGGATGTGCTTGGCATAGATGGCGTATGGATCGCGGATCAGGGTCTGGATCTCGGTCACGCTCAGCCGGTTGGGGCGCAGATCGGGCGGCGGGCAGGGCGCGGGGCGGCGCGCGCGCGGCACGTCGCCGGGGCTTTCGAGCAGGGCGGCGCGGTGCAGCCAGTCCCGGC
>JADQCC010000184.1 GCA_016278295.1 Roseovarius sp.
ACACCACCAACCTGATCGACCGCGACTCTTTCCCGGACGCTGGCTGGGACGGCTTCTCCGAACTGTGGTTTGACTCTGTCGAGGACCATGACGCCGCATTTGCGAGCAAAGAGGGTCAGGAACTGCTCGCGGACGCACCGAACTTCGCCAAATCTCTTTACGGCGTCATGGTTACCGAAACCCGGCACATCTGGCCCTGATCGGCTGAATGTGAGTCGCCCGTGGCTTGTTTGGCCCACGTTAGGCGAGCATGCCGACGACGAAACAAGCGGCCTGTCGACACGCGTATTCATATCAGAAGAACTGATAAATCATTCAGTTTAATAAGATGGATTGAATAGCTATCTCTGATCTATCTTGTTCGCAAGACAACGTAGCCCATCAACAAAGATCGGAATCCCTTGGCAATCGTCAGGGGATGGCAGCCTGCGGCCTTACGCCTGAATCCCGGTCAATCAAAGCAGGTGCATGAAAAGGAGAGCCGGAATGAAACCGTTGGAAGGCCTGAAGATCGTAACTGTCGAGCATTTTGCCGCCGGCCCCTATGGTTCGATGTATCTGGCAGACATGGGTGCCACGGTGTTCAAGGTGGAAAACACCGCCTCGGGTGGCGATCCGGCACGCAAAATGGGCCCATACTTTCTGGGCGACAACGACAGCCTGGTGTTTCAGGGCTGGAACACCAACAAGAACAGCATCGCGCTGGACCTGAAGAGCGAGGAAGGGCGCGAGGCCTTTCTGGCGATCGTGCGCTCGGCCGATGCGGTGATGAACAATCTGCGTGGCGACCAGCCAGAGAAACTTGGCATCGACTATGAGTCTCTGAAGTCTGCGAAGAAGGACATCGTCTGCCTGCATATCTCGGCCTATGGGCGAAACAACTCCCGTGCCAACTGGCCGGGATATGATTTCCTGATGCAGGCCGAAGCCGGGCTGATGCACCTGACCGGTGACCCGTCCGCCGACCCCACCCGCTTTGGCGTGTCTATCATCGACTTCATGACCGGAACGGTTGGGGTTCTGGGCCTGCTTGCGGCGCTGCGGAAGACCGGGCAAACTGGAGGGGGTTGCGATGTCGATGTCAGTCTGTTCGACGTGGCGCTGCATCAGCTGGGCTATGCCGGCACCTGGTATCTGAACGAGGGATTGGAGAGCAGCCGCGTGGCGCGCGGGTCGCACATGTCGGTCTCGCCGGTGCAGACGTTCACAGCGCAGGATGGCTGGATCTATGTGATGTGCATGACCGAACGGTTCTGGGAGATGATGGTGGACAAATTGGGCCGCAATGACCTGAAGACGGATCCGCGCTTTGTCAATCAGCACACCCGTTCGAAGAACCGCGACGCGCTGACCGAGGTGCTGGACGCCGAATTCGCCAAGGCCCCGGCTGCGCATTGGCTTGAAACCTTCCGCGGATTGTTGCCCGTCGCGCCGGTTCTCAGCGTGCGTGACGCGCTGGACAACCCGTTTGTCGAAGAGGTTGGCATGATTTCGGACGTGCCCCACGAGATGCGCCCTGATATGCGGCTGTTGGCGAACCCGATCAAGTTCAATGGCGAGCGGCTGTCGCAACGCCCCGGCAGCGCCTTCGGTGCTGGCAATGCCGAAACGGTGTGACGCGAATGAGCGAGCCGATGACCCAAGAAAACTCCCCCGCCGTGCTTGAGGGTTATGGCGATCTCCGCCCCTATCGCGGCAACACGTCAGAGACTGTGGGCAGCAAACTGCTGGCCGATCTGGACGCCGCATACGACGCCTGCGACGTGAGGGACGGTGCAACGCTGTCCTTTCACCATCATTTGCGCAACGGCGATGCAGTGCTGAACATGGTGCTTGCCGTGGCCGAGAAGCGCGGGCTGAAAGACTTGCATGTTGCCGCATCTTCGATCTTTCCGGTGCATGAATCGTTGGTGGGCTTCATCGCGCGCGGCACCGTCACGGCGGTTTCCGCGGGCTTCATTTCAGGTCCGGTGGCCGAGGCGATCTCACGCGGGAAACTGCCGAAACCGGCGGTTCTGCGGACCCATGGTGGACGGGCGCGGGCGATTGCGGTTGGCGAACTGCCGATTGATGTGGCCTTCGTCGCAGCGCCTGCCGCCGATTCGCTTGGCAATATTTCCGGTTCGATCGGCCCGCGGGCTTGTGGCGCCCTGGGCTATCCAAAGGCCGATATCGGTAAGGCCCGCAATGTCGTGGCAGTCACTGATACACTGGTGCCCTTTCCGGTCCCGCAGATCGAGATCGATCAGCAATCGGTCGATTGGGTGGTCTCGGTGGAGTCCATCGGCGATGCCGCCGGCATCCTGTCGGGTATCACCCGACCGACCACCGAACCTGTCGGATTGGAAATCGCACGCCGCACCGCGGCGGTGATCGAGGCGAGCGGGCTTCTGGTCTCCGGCTTTTCGCTGCAAAACGGCGCCGGCGGCATTTCCATCGCCACAGCGGATGAACTGGCGCGGTTCATGACCGATGCGGGGATCAAAGGCAGCTTTGCCGCGGGTGGCATCACCGGATTTCACGTCAGAATGCTCGAAGCCGGGCTCTTTGAGGCGCTTCTGGATGTGCAGTGCTTCGATCTTGCCGCCGTGCAATCCTATGCCAGCAATCCGCGACATCTGGGCATGTCGGCCTCGGTCTATGCCTGCCCCGGTGCGCGCGGCGCGGTGGTTGATCTGCTCGATACCGTGGTGTTGGGCGCGACCGAGATCGATACGGATTTCAACGTCAATGTCACCACCCGTTCGGATGGGATGATCAATGGCGGTTCGGGCGGTCATGCCGATACGGCAGCAGGTGCCAGGCTGACGATCATCACCACGCGGCTGACGGCAGCGGGCTTTGCCAAGGTCGTGGACCGCGTCGGCACCGTAACCACCCCTGGCGAAACCGTCGATGTTCTGGTGACCGAAGGCGGGATTGCGGTAAACCCTCGGCGTGGTGACTTGGCAGAGCGGCTGCGCACAGCAGGGTTGCCCCTGCGCAACATCGCTGACTTGCAGCGCGACGCGGCGGCGGCGGCGACACGCGAGGCGGTCCATCCAGCAGACGGGCGGATCGTGGCAGTATCTGAATACCGTGACGGCACCGTGACGGACCTTGTTCGACAGGTATAAAACACATGACCGCGATCACCGAAGACCATCTGACCGATAGCATCGCCGACGCGTTGCAGTTCATTTCCTATTACCACCCGCGCGATTTTGTGCAGGCTATAACCCGGGCGTGGTCCACTGAGCAAAGCCCCGCCGCCAAGGGGGCGATTGCGCAGATACTTGTCAACTCGCGCATGGCCGCAACCGGGCGCAGACCCCTGTGTCAGGACACCGGCGTGGCCAATGTGCATATCGCCATCGGCGTGCAGGCCCGGCTGGACTGGCATCGGCCCCTGCAAGAGATCGTCGATGATGCGGTGCGCCGTGCCTATCTGCTCGACACCAACCCCTTGCGTGCATCCGTGGTGGCCGATCCGTTCGGGCGGCGGCAGAACACGCGCGACAACGCGCCGGCCATGTTGACGGTCGAAATGGTCGCGGGCGACGCGGTGGAGGTGCATGTCTCGGCCAAGGGCGGCGGGTCGGAAAACAAGACCCGCTTCGCCGTGTTGAACCCGGCGGCCAGCGTGGCTGATTGGGTAGTGGATCAGGTCAAAACCATGGGCGCGGGCTGGTGTCCACCGGGCATCTTGGGTATTGGCGTCGGCGGCAGCGTCGACAAGGCGATGGCGATGGCCAAACAGGCGCTGAACGAACCGATCGACATCACTGATCTGCGCGCCCGCGGCGCCGAGACCGCCGAGGAAGAGCTGCGGCTGGAGATCGTCGAGCGCGTCAACGCCCTGGGCATCGGCGCGCAAGGACTGGGCGGGCAGACCACGGTTCTGGATGTGAAGCTCCGCAGCTTTCCAACCCATGCGGCCTCGCTTCCCGTGGCGATGGTGCCCAATTGCGCCGCCACCCGTCACGCCCATTTCACATTGCGCGGCGACGGTCCCGCACGGTTGGAGCCGCCGCAGCTGTCCGACTGGCCTGAGATCGACCTCGGCGATACGTGGAAGAGTGCCCGGCGTGTCAATCTCGATAGCCTGACCCGCGACCAGATCGCCACTTGGCAACCGGGAGAGCAATTGCTGCTGTCGGGCAAGGTGCTGACCGGGCGCGACGCGGCGCATCGGCGGATCGCGCAGATGCTGGAGGCGGGCGAGCCGCTGCCGGTCGAATTCCGTGATCGCGCGATCTATTATGTGGGCCCGGTCGATCCGGTGGGCGGTGAGGTGGTCGGCCCCGCTGGCCCCACCACCTCCAGCCGGATGGATGGCTATAGCGAGATGATGCTGGAGCGACTCGGCGTGTCGGTGATGATCGGCAAGGCCGAGCGCAATGACGCCACCATCGCCACCATCGCGCGCACCGGGGCGGCCTATCTGATCGCGGTGGGCGGCGCGGCCTATCTGGTCTCGCAAGCGGTGCGCAAGGCGCGTGTTCTGGCCTTCGATGACCTAGGCATGGAAGCGATCCATGAATTCGAGGTGCATGACATGCCGGTCACGGTGGCCGTGGACAGTCGCGGCGGCTCGGTCCACCGCGACGGGCCGATGAAATGGCTGCGGAAACCGCAGCAGGCGTGAGCTTTCAGACCTCGCGTGAAAGGACTTCGCGTGCAGCCACGGCAAGGCGGCGGGTGCCCTCAATCATAGTTTCGGGATCGTTTAGCGTGAAATTCACTCGGATCGAGCGGCGGTTCAACCCCTCTGGGTCGAAGACGCTCGACGGTGAGACGCAGACCCCATGCGCCATCGCCACCTGCAGCAGATCGTCGGTATTCAGGCGCGAATCGCGCGCAGAGGCCCAGACAAACATGCCGCCTGACGGCACCTCCCAGTCGAACAGATCGGAGAGGTGGGCCGCCATCGCAGCGCAGAGCGCGTCGCGGCGGGTACGGTAGAGATCAAGTATTCCCGGCAAAACTCGGTCCGTCAGCCCAGTGGAGATGGCGTCATGGGCAATGCGCTGGCAAAGGCCGGAGGTGCTCATGTCGGATCCCTGTTTGGCCGTGACAAGCGCCGCGATCATTTCGGGTGCCGCGATAACCCAGCCGATCCGGAAACCGGGGGCAAGCTCTTTTGACAGCGTGCCCAGGTAGATGACCGGGCCGTCATAGGGGTGACCGCCTTGTTGCCCTGACAGTGTCAGCATGCGCGGCAGGGGCGCGCCGTCATAGTAAAGCGTGCCATAGGGGTCGTCCTCGACCAGCCAAGTGCCAGTCCGATGCGCCGCACCGACCAGCGCCTGCCGTTGGGCCAGACTGACGAGCCGCCCGGAGGGGTTGGAAAAATTCGGCACCGTGTAGGCGAACTGTGCCTCTGCCAACGTTTGAACCGGATCGAAATCATCGGCTTCGAGTATCATCGCACGATAGCGCGGCAGGCGCGGCCGCCAGGCGTCGAACGCGCCCAAGTAAGCCGGGCTTTGTGTCGCGACAAGGCTGCCCTGTTCCAAGAGTGCCTTTCCGATCAGGTCCAGCGCCTGCATGCCGCCTGTGGTGATCAGCACATTGTCGCGGGTCAGCGTCAATCCCGGTACGGAAAACCGCGCCGCGATCAGGTCGCGCAAAATGGGCAATCCGTCGATCGGGGCATAGGCCAACGCCTCTGCGGGATGGTTGGCCACTGCCTTTGCTGCCAGCTTCGACAAATCATCGACGGGCCAAGTGACCGGATCTGGCAGACCGCCCGCCAGGTTGATCAGTCCGGGAATTTGTCCGGCCGCGAGAAATGTCTGGGTCACGTCGTTGGTGTCAGAGAGCCAAGTGGCGAAAGCGGGGCGTGTCATGAAATATCTCGATCCAAAATGCTTTTTGACGCTACGGCGCGGGATGATCCACCTGGCTAAGGATCGAGCGCGCACGAAGACGTACCGGTTCGTCCACCATTGCACCATCCACCTGAACCGCACCGTCGCCCGAGGCCAGCACGCGGCGGGCCCAGTCGATTTCTGATTGGCTTGGGGCAAAGGCGCGTAACACGGGTGCAATCTGCTTGGGATGAATGCAAAGCTTGCCCGTCATCCCGATCTCCCGTGCATATGCCGCGTCTGCGGATGTTGCTGACACATCATCGAGTTGCACAGTCACCCCGTCGAGCGGTGCAGCAATGCCCGCAAGACGCGCTGCCAGCACCAGTTCGAACCGCGCAGCCGCCAACACCTCGCGGGTATGGGAACAGCCAAGGTCGGCGCAGAAATCGACAGATCCGAAGGCAAGTTGTACCACGCCTTTTGTTGCGGCGATCTCGCGCGCATTGGCCAGACCCCGCGCGGATTCAATCAGTGCGATCACCGGACAAGGCAGCACATCGGCCAACAATCCAATCTGCCGGGCGTCCTCGGCCTTGGGCAGCAGGATCGCGTCGGGGCGCAAATCCGTTACTGCTGCCAGATCAACCTCGAACGCTGCGCTCCCGATGGCGTTGATGCGCACGATCACGGGCTTGTCCGTGAAATCGCGGCGCAATGCAGCGCGGGCAGCATCCTTGGCACCCTCGGCCACCGCGTCTTCAAGATCGAGGATAATCGCGTCAGCCCCCGATGCAGCGGCCTTTGCAAAACGCTCTGGTCGGTCTGCGGGCACGAACAGCGGCGCCCTGATCGCTTCCAGCGTGCTCATTCCTTGACGATGACGATGGCTTCGATCTCAACCATGACCCCAAGTGGAAGTGATCCCATGCCTACAGCGGCGCGCGCGTGATACCCTGCCTCGCCCAGAACCTCGATGAAAAGCTCGGAGCAGCCGTTGACGACCTTGGCATGGTCAATGAAATCCGGTGTCGCGTTAACCATACCAGTAACTTTGGCCACCGCCTCGACAGCTGATAGATCCCCGACAACGGATTTGACCACCGACAAGAGTTGCAGCCCGACATTGCGCGCCGCGGCGTAGCCCTGTTCGATCGTTGCGTCGTCGCCAAGACGACCGGTGATAAACGTCCCATCGGGATTGCGCGGAATCTGGCCAGACAGGTAAAGCGTGTTTCCGATCTTGCGCACGGGCCGGTAAACGGCCAGCGGGTCGGGCGCTTGTGGCAAGGTCAGGCCGAGCGCTTCGAGTTTCTGTTCAGGTGTTGTCATCTCTCAAACCTCGATCTCTTGCGGCTCTCGAATGGTGCGGGCCTCTCCGGTGACGCGGATGCTGGCACCCCGTTCCGGCGTGATCTCGGTGATCAGCCGCGAAGGCACGCCCATATCCTCGCCTTGGCGGATGGTCACCCGGCCCTGATGTGGCCAGTCGATGTCGCGCAAGTATCCTGCCAGAGCCGCAGCGGCAGCCCCGGTCGCAGGATCTTCGTAAACGCCGCCGAGCGGGAACGGATTGCGCGCGTGGAACAGTTGTGCCGTCTCGGCGTAAACCAGATTGAAGGTAATATAGCCTTCGCGGGTCGCAAGCGACTGCGCCCGGGCAAAGTCATATTTCATCTCGCGCAGAGACTCGCGGTCTTTCAGCGCAAGGATCAGGTGATCGCCCCCGCCATGGGCCACGGCGGGTGGAATGCGCGGGTCGAGACTGTCTGGCGAGAGACCAAAGATACCCAATGCCTCTGCCAGCACCGCAGCTGCGACAGGTCCGCTGCGCGTCGGCGGCGACTGGAACGCTGCCCCCCAGCTGGCCTCGGACGAATGGCCCTCGACTGTAATGCGGGCGCGATTGATGTCGAGCGTGAACAAACCCGGCCCGGCATGTCGCGCCAAGGCCGCACCAAGGGCAATTGTGGCATGACCGCAGAAATCCACTTCGACCTCGGGCGCGAAATACCTGACCCGCCAGACATCGCCCTCGGGTGCCGCAAAGACGGTTTCCGAATAGCCGACTTCCGCCGCCACCTGTCGCATCGCGGCAGGGTCAGGCAAAGTGTCACAGATCACGACACCCGCCGGGTTGCCGCCATCCTGTCCACTCGAAAAAGCGGAAATATGTTGCACTTTCAGCATATTATTGTCCAGTACTGTTCGTTTGACCTTCATCCGCGCGCTGGCGCTCGGCGCTTTTCACCAGCAAGGTCAGGGTGCGATTGATCGGCACGTCGATGCCCAGTCTAGCGGCTCGATCCACGATTTCCCCGTTGAGGTAGTCGATTTCGGTCGGTTTGCCACATCTTAGATCCTGCGCGGTCGAGGAATGCTGCCCGGCCATTGTGACGGGGATGGTTCGGATAGTCTCGAACACTGCATCAGGTACAGAAACGCCTTCCGCCTGCGCGACGGAACGCGCTTCGCGGGCAATATCCTGCATCAGTTCCGGCATACCCTCCTGCGCCGCGAACTTGCCGTAAGGCAAATCGGTGATCGCCGACAGCGGATTGATGGCACAGTTCACCACCAGCTTGGCCCAGAGCGAAGCCATGACGTCGTCAGACACGCGCGTCTCGACACCCGCCGCGGTGAGGATGCCCGCGATTTCCTCGGCACCTTGTCCCGACAGTTCCAGATCGCCGCGGCCCTCGTGACGCACCACGCCCGTGCCATTCATATGGCTGGCGACATAGACCACTACCGCAAGGACGGTCCGCCCAAGAATGGCGCCAAGCGTCTCGGCGTTGGACACACCGTTTTGCAGGCTCAGCACGGTGCAATCTGGCGCCAGATGCGGCGCGATGTGCTGACC
>JADQCC010000238.1 GCA_016278295.1 Roseovarius sp.
GGTCGGTGTCGACCGGGCCGGTCACCTCGCCCGTTGCCGTGTCGAACACCGCATCGGCGGCGGGGCCGAGATCGGCGGCGCTCACGTCGCCCAGATCGACATCGGCCATGTCGAGCCCGCGCTCCGCGACCAGCGTCTCGAAATCCTCGCCCGCCTCGATTCGGGCCATCGCCTCGCGCGCGGCGGCCTCGTCGGCAAAGACCAGCCGCTCGACCAGCCGCCGCTCGGGCGTGTTGAACTCGGCCGCGCGCGCCTCATAGGCGGAGCGCAGCGCGGCCTCGTCCACCTCGACCGTATCGACGAGCATCTCCGGCGTGATCTGCACATAGGTGATCTGCCGGGTCTCGGGCGTGGTGAATTCGGGCAGGTTGGACTGGTGGTAGGCGCGCAGCTCCTCCTCGGTGGGCGCGGGCAGACCGGTCCGCAGATCGCCGCGGTCGAGCATGGCAAAGGCCAGGCTGCGCCGCTCGCCGAGATAACCCAGCAGCGTATCGACCTGGGCCTCGGGCGCCGACACCCCGGCAAGCGCCGCGTCCTGCACCAGCGATGCCGCCGTCTCGGCGCGGATGTTGGCCTCGAACTCGGCCTCGTTCAGCCCCGCCTGTTCCAGCGCGAAACGATAGGATTCGCGGTCGAATTCCCCATCCGGCCCCTGGAACGCCGGGATCGACACGATCTGGTCGGCCACCGTCTGGTCGCCCGCCGAAATCCCGAGCGCCCGCGCCTCATGTTCGAGCGCGGCTTGCGAGACGAGGCGCGACAGCACCCGCCGATCCAGCCCCGCGGCCTCGGCCTCGGCCATGCTGACAGACTCGCCCCGCTCGGCGGCCAGCGCGTCGATCTCGTTACGCAGCGCGCGGGCATAGGTCTGCACGTCGATCTCGGCGCTCCCGACCGAGCCGATGCTCTGCACCTGCCCGCCCAGATTGGTGATGCCGAAACCACCGAGCCCGACGATGAGAAGCCCCATGAGGATCCACATCGCACCCTTGGAAATGCTCTTGCCCGCCATCGTCACCCCTGCCGGTTTTCTCAGTCCGGACCTGTCTATGCGCTGCGCCGGGGCGGGGCAAGGGGCCGCGCCGGGCGCCGCTCAGGCCCCGCGATAGGGCTCGACATATTGCAGCGCCATGTCCCATGGAAAGAAGATCCAGGTGTCCTGGCTCACCTCGGTGACAAAGGTGTGGACCTGCGCGCGCCCCAGCGGCTTGGCATAGACGGTGGCAACACGCGCCCGCGGCAGGTGCGCGCGGACCACCTCCAGCGTGCGGCCGGTATCGACCAGGTCATCGACGATCAGCACGCCCGCGCCGTCGCCCACCACGCCGGCGTCCGGCGACTTGATGACCTCTGGCTCGGATTGGGTCTGGTGGTTGTAGGATTTCACGCTGATCGTATCGACCACGCGGATGTCGAGCTCGCGCGCGACGATCATCGCCGGGGCCATGCCGCCGCGGGTGATCGCCACCACGGCACGCCAGCCGCCCTCGGGCGCCTCGCCCTGCAACCGCCAGGCCAGCGCGCGCGCATCGCGATGAAGCTGGTCCCAGCTTACGTGAAAGCCCTTTTCATGCGGCAGACGGTCCGGGGTCATGGCGATCACCTGTCAGTCAAGAGTTTGAGACCGAGCGCGCCAAGCATCATCGCCGCCGCGCGGTCGATCCACGGCTTGGCACCGAGATAGACGCGCCGTGCGGGCGCCCCGCTCAGCAGCACGGCAAAGCCCGAATAGAATACCCATTCCACGGCCAGGTGGTTGGCCGTGATGAGCGCGATTTCGGTGGCCGACAGGCCCTTTGGAAACACCACGATCAGCACCGAGGCGGCGAACAGCACCGATTTCGGATTGCCCAGGTTGATGAGCGCACCATCGACAAACGCGCGCCCGCGCGGCTTGGGTGTGGCCTCGGCGACGGGCGTGCGCGCCGCCCGCCACGTCCGCCACGCGATATGGATCAGATAGGCCGCGCCGCCCAGCTTGAGCGCGGTATAGGCCCACGGGAATAGCGTGAATACGGCCTCCAGCCCCAGCAACGCGGCCAGCGTCCAGCCCGCCGCCGCGAGCCCGAGCCCGATGCCCGCGGCGATCCCCGCGCCCCGTCCGAAGGCCAGCGCCGTGCGCAGCGCGAACAGCAGTGCCGGGCCGGGGCTGAGGATCGCGGCGGCCAGAACCGCGTTGAAGGCGAGAAGATCGAGCGCGGTCACGGGGCCTGCCCTCAGGTCGCGTCGATATCGGGGGCGTCGACGGCCTTCATGCCGACGACGTGATAGCCCGCGTCCACGTGCAGCGTCTCGCCGGTCACGCCCGAGCCGAGATCGCTGAGCATGTAGAGCGCCGAGCGGCCCACGTCGTCGATCGTCACGTTGCGCCGCAGCGGCGAATTGAGCTCGTTCCATTTCAGGATATAGCGGAAATCGCCGATCCCCGAGGCGGCCAGCGTGCGGATCGGCCCGGCGCTGATGGCGTTGACGCGGATGCCGTCCTTGCCGAGATCCTCGGCCATGTACTTCACCGACGCCTCCAGCGCCGCCTTGGCCACGCCCATGACGTTGTAATGCGGCATGACCTGCTCGGCGCCGTAATAGGTCAGCGTCAGCGCCGCTCCGCCCGCGCCCATCATCTTTTCCGCGCGCTGCATCACGGCGGTGAAGGAATAGACCGAGATATCCATCGTGCGCAGGAAATTGTCGCGGCTGGTATCGACATAGCGGCCACGCAGCTCGTTCTTGTCGGAAAAGCCGATGGCGTGGACGATGAAATCCAGCCCGTCCCAGTGCTGTCCGAGATCGGCGAATAGCGCATCGACAGAGGCCATGTCGGCCACGTCGCAGGGCAGCACGAGGTCCGAGCCAAGTTCGGCGGCGAGCGGCGCGACCCGTTTCTTCAGCGCCTCGCCCTGGTAGCTGAAGGCGAGATCGGCACCGGCTTCGGCGCACGCCTTGGCAATGCCCCACGCAATGGACTTGTCATTGGCAAGCCCCATGATAAGCCCGCGCTTGCCCGTCATCAGTGTGTTCGACATTCCCAGCCCCCGCCACATCGCTTTTGCCGACCTTTAGGCGATAGGGCAGGGTGCATCAAGCCCGCCCGCACGCTGCCGGGGCGGCCGGTGGGCGGAGATTGGCGTTGACTTGGCGTCGCGTGCGCCCAAACTCGTATGAAACGAAGGCTGGAGCAGATCAATGGAACGAGAAGGAATATTCGCGGGCAATGACCCTTTTGTGATCGCGCGGCGCTGGCTGGAAGAGGCCGCTGGGACCGAGATCAACGATCCCAACGCGATGTCGCTTGCCACGGCGGATGCGCAGGGCATGCCCAATGTGCGGATGGTCCTGCTCAAGGAGATCGCCGAGGACGGCTTCGTCTTCTACACCAATTACGGCTCGGCCAAGGGCCGCGAGCTGGATGCGCGCCCGATGGCGGCCGGGGTGCTGCACTGGAAATCGCTGCGCCGGCAGTTGCGCTTTCGCGGCCATGTCGCGCGCGAGGAGGGCGAGAGGGCGGATGCCTATTTCGCCTCCCGCTCGCTCAAGAGCCGGCTTGGCGCGTGGGCGTCCGAGCAGTCACGGCCGCTCGCCTCGCGCACCGCGCTGATGGCCGAGGTCGCCCGCGTCACGGCACAAAAGGGCACGAATCCGCCGCGACCACCCTTTTGGGGAGGTTTCAAGATCACGCCAATTGAGATTGAATTCTGGGCGGACGGGGCGTTTCGCCTTCATGATCGGTTTGTGTGGCGTCGCAAGGCGGCTGGAGAGGCGTGGGAAATTCTCCGGCTGAACCCCTGAATTTCGCGTTGCGTGAAATGCAAAGGTTTGTGTTTCAAGGGTATTTTTGGGTTGCATACGGGCGCCGATATGACGCATCTGTGAAAACGGTCTTGGGGGTGAAGGCTGTTAAGGTAGGACAGAGTGACAACAGACGAGAATGAAATTCGCCGGGTCAGGGGCCGGGTGAAATGGTTCGATCCGGTCAAGGGCTTTGGCTTCGTGCTGGCCGACGAGGGCGGACCTGATATCCTGCTGCACGCCAACGTGCTGCGTAATTTCGGGCAAAGCTCTGTCGCCGATCGCGCCGGGGTGGATCTCGACGTGCAGGATACCGCGCGCGGGCGGCAGGCGGTGCAGGTTCACGCCATCGAGCCGCCCGAGGAATCCGACAGCATCGGGCTTGCCGACCTGCAGGAGGTGGACGAGGCCGCGCTGCGCGCCGTCCCGCTGGAACCCGCGCGGGTCAAGTGGTTCGACAAGGGCAAGGGCTTCGGCTTTGCCAACACCTTCGGCAGCGCCGAGGACGTGTTCCTGCATATCGAGGTGCTGCGCCGCTCCGGGCTCGCCGATGTCCAGCCCGGCGAGGCGCTGGCCATCCGCGTGATCGATGGTAAAAGGGGGCGGATGGCGACCGAGGTGTGTGGATGGGAAGCGGCGATTCGCTCAGACGACTGACGCGACTGATCGGGGCGATCGTCCTGATGCTTGCGGGCGGTGCGGCGATGGCCGGGGCCTGCCGCGAGGGCACCGCGCAGCTGCGCGGCCCGGGCGGCGAGGCGGCGTTCCGCGTCGAGATCGCCGATACCGAGGCCGAGCGCGCACAGGGGCTGATGAACCGCGAGTCTCTCGCCGCCTCCGCCGGGATGCTGTTCGTCTACCCGCGCCCGCAAAGGGTGGGCTTCTGGATGAAGAACACGCTCATCCCGCTCGACATGATCTTCATGGATGCCGGCGGCACGGTGCGCCGCGTCTACCACGAGGCACAGCCCCACGACACCCGCCCGATCATGGGGGGTAATGACATCCAGACCGTGCTGGAAATCAACGGCGGAATGGCGCGGCGGATCGGCATCGCGCCGGGCTGGGAAATGCGCCACCCCGCCGTCGATCAAGAGGCCGCCGCCTGGCCCTGCGACGCGGCACAATAACATCCGCGCCGCCCCGGTTTCCGCTTTCCAATCCGCGCGATGGCGATTATCTAGTCGCATGGTCCGGGGCGTGGCGCAGTCTGGTAGCGCACCTGTTTTGGGTACAGGGGGTCGTGAGTTCGAATCTCGCCGCCCCGACCATCCCGGCCCCGCGCGCCGGCGCGGCTTTCACCCATTCCCTCAGCTTTCGCCGCTAACCGCCGGTGGGCAAAGCGGTTTCCCGCACCGTGGTGCCTGTGGAGGAATCACAGCCCCGCGACCGGCTCGGCACGTCCCTCGCAGTCAAACATTTTTTCGGCCGCCGGAGCGATTTTTTTCGTTGACCTGAGACCGCAATCTACGTCAGTTTGTGTGGGCGGATCAAAGAGCCACAATATGTAGTGGTCAGGCCCGTGGGACGGTAAGCCAGACACAAACCAAGCGGAGCAGCCGGAACGGCGCCCGCGCCCGTTCCGGGCGCAACGGGCGCGGCCGGACGAGCCATCCGCATCAGGGCCAAAAGGCCGCAAGCAACGCGATTATGGGGCAGAGACAATGAAGATCGAACGCAAATTCACCACCGCCGGTCAGGACGCCTACGCCGCGCTGGATTTCGTGACCACCAGCTCCGAGATCCGCAACCCCGACGGCAGCACCGTGTTCCGCCTCGACGAGATCGAGGTGCCCGCCGGCTGGAGCCAGGTCGCCAGCGACGTGATCGCGCAGAAATATTTCCGCAAGGCCGGCGTGCCCAACAAGCTGGAGCGCGTAAAGGAGGCGGGCGTGCCCGAATTCCTGTGGCGCGCGCGCGCGGCCAAGGACAATGACGGCTTCAGCGGCGAGACCAGCGCGCGCCAGGTGTTCGACCGGCTCGCCGGGGCCTGGGCCTACTGGGGCTGGAAGGGCGGCTATTTCACCACCGAGGCCGATGCCCGCGCCTATTTCGACGAGATGCGCGTGATGCTCGCGCGCCAGATGGCGGCGCCCAACTCGCCGCAATGGTTCAACACCGGCCTGCACTGGGCCTATGGCATCGACGGGCCGGGGCAGGGCCATTACTATGTCGACCACGCGACCGGCAAGCTCACCCGCTCGAAATCCGCCTACGAGCATCCGCAGCCCCATGCCTGCTTCATCCAGTCGGTGCGCGACGACCTCGTCGGCGACGGCGGCATCATGGATCTGTGGGTGCGCGAGGCGCGGCTGTTCAAGTACGGCTCGGGCACCGGCACCAACTTCTCCTCGCTTCGCGCCGAAGGCGAAAAGCTCTCGGGCGGCGGCAAATCCTCGGGCCTCATGGGCTTTCTCAAGATCGGCGACCGCGCGGCGGGCGCGATCAAGTCGGGCGGCACCACGCGCCGCGCGGCCAAGATGGTGATCTGCGACGCCGATCACCCCGATATCGAGGAATTCATCAACTGGAAGGTCAAGGAAGAGCAGAAGGTCGCCTCGATCGTCGCCGGCTCCAAGACCCACGAGGCCAGGCTCAACGAGATATTCACCGCGATCCGCGAATGGGACGGCAGCACCGAGGACGCGGTCGATCCAAGCAGGAACGCCGCCCTCAAGACGGCCATTCGCGGCGCGAAACGGGCGTACATTCCCGAAACCTATGTCAAGCGCGTGCTCGATTACGCCAAGCAGGGCTATGGCAGCATCGAGTTCCCGACCTACGACACCGATTGGGACAGCGAGGCCTATGCCTCCGTGTCGGGCCAGAATTCCAACAACTCGATCCGCGTGACCGATGCCTTCCTCAAGGCGGTAAAGGATGATGGCGACTGGTCGCTGATCAACCGCGTGGACGGCACGGTGGCCAAGACCATCAAGGCCCGCGACCTGTGGGAAGATGTCGGCCACGCCGCGTGGGCCTGCGCCGATCCGGGCATTCAGTATCACGATACGGTCAACGCCTGGCACACCTGCCCCGAGGATGGCGCGATCCGTGGCTCCAACCCGTGCTCGGAATACATGTTCCTCGACGACACGGCCTGCAATCTCGCCTCGATGAACCTGCTCAAGTTCTACGAGGATGGCGCGTTCGATGCCGAATCCTACATGCACGCCACGCGCCTCTGGACCGTGACGCTGGAAATCAGCGTGCTGATGGCGCAGTTCCCGTCCAAGGAGATCGCGCGGCTGAGCTTCGATTTCCGCACGCTGGGCCTTGGCTATGCCAATATCGGCGGGCTCCTGATGAACATGGGGCTGGGCTACGATTCCGACGAGGGCCGCGCCATGTGCGGCGCGCTCACCGCGATCATGACCGGCGTCGCCTATGCCACCTCGGCCGAGATGGCGGGCGAGCTGGGCGCCTTCGCGGGCTACGAGCGCAACGCGCAGCACATGCTGCGGGTCATCCGCAACCACGGCCGCGCCGCCCGCGGCGAGACCGACGGCTTCGAGGCGCTGGCGGTCAAGCCGGTGCCGCTCGACCACGCCAACTGCCCCGATGCGCGGCTCGCCAGGCTGGCGGTCGCGGCGTGGGACGAGGCGCTGAAACTGGGCGAGGCGCACGGCTATCGCAACGCACAGACCACGGTGATCGCCCCCACCGGGACGATCGGGCTGGTGATGGATTGCGACACCACCGGCATCGAACCCGATTTCGCGCTGGTGAAGTTCAAGAAGCTGGCGGGCGGCGGCTATTTCAAGATCATCAACCAGTCGGTGCCGGCGGCGCTCGCCAAGCTGGGCTATCGCCCGGCGCAGATCGAGGAAATCGCCAGCTACGCGGTCGGCCACGGCAGCCTCGGCAACGCGCCGGGCATCAACCACACCTCGCTCATCGGCCACGGCTTCGGCGAGAAGGAACTGGCGCGCGTGGAAAAGGCGCTCGGCGCGGCCTTCGACATCCGCTTCGTGTTCAACCAGTGGACGCTGGGCGAGGAATTCTGCCGCGAGGCGCTCGGCATTCCGGCGGAAAAGCTCAACGACCCCACCTTCGACCTGCTGGCGTCGCTGGGCTATTCCAGGGCCGAGATCGAGGCGGCCAACGATCACGTCTGTGGCACCATGACGCTTGAGGGGGCGCCGCATCTCGACCCCGCCCACTACCATGTCTTCGACTGCGCCAACCCCTGCGGCCGCAAGGGCCGCCGCTTCCTCGGCGTGGACAGCCATATCCACATGATGGCCGCGGCACAGAGCTTCATCTCGGGTGCGATCTCCAAGACGATCAACATGCCCAACGACGCCACCATCGAGGATTGCCAGAAGGCGTACGAGCTGTCCTGGTCGCTGGGCGTCAAGGCCAACGCGCTCTACCGCGACGGCTCCAAGCTCAGCCAGCCGCTGGCAAGCGCGCTGGTCGAGGACGACGACGAGGCCGCCGAGGTTCTGGAGACCGGCAGCACACACGAGAAAGCCGCCGTTCTCGCCGAGAAGATCGTCGAGAAGGTGGTGATCAAGGAAGTGATCCGCGCCGCCCGCGACAAGCTGCCCGAGCGCCGCAAGGGCTACACCCAAAAGGCCATCGTCGGCGGGCACAAGGTCTATCTGCGCACCGGCGAATATGCCGATGGCAAGCTGGGCGAGATCTTCATCGACATGCACAAGGAAGGCGCGGGCTTCCGCGCGATGATGAACAATTTCGCCATCGCCGTGTCGGTCGGCCTGCAATACGGCGTGCCGCTCGAGGAATTCGTCGATGCCTTCACCTTCACCAAGTTCGAGCCCTCGGGCATGGTGCAGGGCAATGACAGCATCAAGAACGCCACCTCGATCCTCGACTACATCTTCCGCGA
>JADQCC010000226.1 GCA_016278295.1 Roseovarius sp.
TCTTGCCGTCGAGAACCGTGCGCCTTCTGCCAATCTTGCCGAGACCTCGGCCTTCATGGATGACCAGAAGCGCGTTCTGGTCTTCTCTGATGCCGGTGGTACGGGGCGCAGCTATCACGCCGAACTCTCGGCGAAAAACCAGCGGCTGCGCGTGCATTACCTGCTGGAACCTGGCTGGAAGGCCGATGCCGCCATTCAGGGGCTGGGTCGCACCAACCGTACCAATCAGGCGCAGCCGCCGCTCTTCCGGCCCATCGCCACGGATGTCAAAGCCGAGAAGCGCTTTCTCTCGACCATCGCCCGCCGCCTCGACACGCTGGGCGCGATCACACGCGGCCAGCGCCAGACCGGCGGTCAGGGGCTGTTCCGTCCCGAGGATAATCTGGAATCCGCCTATGCTCGCGATGCGTTGCGCCAGCTCTATCTGCTGATTGTGCGCGGCAAGGTCGAGGGATGCTCGCTCGAACGGTTTGAATCCGCAACCGGCCTGAAGCTGATGGACAGCAATGGTGTGAAGGACGACCTGCCGCCGATCACCACCTTCCTCAACCGCCTGCTAGCATTGACCATCGAATTGCAGGGTATCCTGTTCGCCGCCTTCGAGCAGCTTCTGCAGGCGCGTATCGACGGGGCGATTGCATCCGGCACCTATGATATGGGGCTGGAAACGCTGAAGGCCGAAAGTTTCATCGTCACCGACCGGCAAGTGATCCACACCCATCCGGGCACCGGCGCGGAAACCCGGCTCCTGACGCTCACCGAGCGCAAACGCAATCAGCCGGTCACGCTCGATGCGGCCCTCGCGGAACTGGATGATCCCCGCGCAAGATTGCTCATCAACGAGCGATCCGGTCGCGCCGCCGTGCAGATCCCGACCACCAGCGTCATGCTGGATGATGGCGAGATCGAACGGCGCGTGCGGCTGATCCGTCCCATGGAGGCGATGAACATTCCGGTGCGGGCGACGGGCGAGACCCATTGGATCGAGGCTGACCGTGCCGCCTTCACCACAGCCTGGAAGGCGGAACTGGCCCAGGTGCCGGAGTTCACCGACAGCATCCTGCATATGGTGACAGGGCTGCTTCTGCCGATCTGGAAACGCCTGCCGCAGGACTCCGCCCGCGTCTATCGGCTCCAGACCGACGAGGGCGAACGCATCATCGGTCGCCGGGTATCGCCGGCCTGGGCCGCCAATGCTTCGACCAGTGGCGTCACCAACAGCCTGACACCGGATGCCGCCTATACCGCGCTGATCGAAGGTCGCACGATCCTTGATCTCGCCGAGGGGCTGCAATTGCGCCGCGTCCGCGTCATGGGCGCCAACCGGATCGAACTGACCGGCTTTACTGACGCGATGCGCGAACGGCTGCGGGCCTATGGCCTCTTCAGCGAGATCATCTCGTGGAAACTGCGCTTCTTCGTGCCCGTCGATGCAACGGGACCGGAGATCATCGGCAAACTGCTTGACCGCTTCCCGGCCCTGCGCATCGGTGAGCGGGAGGCCGCATAATGGCGCGTCTCAACGCTTCCGAACTGGCGCAGCGTCTCGGCCGACAGGCCGAGGCGGTGTGCCGTCACTATCTGTCGAATGGTCGCAAACAGGGCAATTACTGGCAGGTTGGCGATGTCCGAAACACGGCTGGCCGCTCCATGTTCGTCCGGCTGCACGACAGCGTGAAAGGCATTGCCGGTAAATGGCAGGACTCGGCCACGGGTGAATATGGCGATCTGCTCGATGTCATCCGGGATTCGCTCGGTCTGATCGACTTCGCCGACGTTGCCGAAGAAGCCCGGCGCTTCCTCACCCTGCCGCATCCTGAACCGCAGCCGCCATCCCGTCCGTCCCGAACGCCAACACCATCGAGATCATCCGAGGCCGCACGCCGCCTCTGGCGCATGACCCAGCCGCTGATCGACAGTACCGCAGAAGCGTATTTACGCGGACGCGGCATTACGGATTTACGCCAGACCACAAATCTGCGCTTCCACCCCAACTGCTACTGGCGGCCCGAGGATGATGGCCCGACGCAAGCCTGGCCCGCCATGATCGCCGCCGTCACCGACCTCAATGGCAGGATCACCGGCGCACACCGCACATGGCTGGCCCCGGACGGTTCCGGCAAGGCGTCTGTCGATCCGCCGAGGAAGGCAATGGGCGACCTGCTCGGACATGCGGTTCGTTTTGATGATGCGCAGGATGTCATGGCAGCGGGGGAAGGTATCGAAACCATCCTGTCGCTGCGTCAGGCTCTGCCCACCATGCCGATGGTTTCCGCACTCTCGGCCGGACACCTCGCCGCCATCCTGTTCCCGCCGCAACTGCGCAGGCTCTATATCGTCCGTGACAACGATCCGGCAGGTGACAGCGCTCGTGATAGCCTGATGGACCGGGCGCACGAGGCCGGGATCGAGGCCATCACACTCTCGCCCATGATGGGGGACTTCAACGAAGATCTCGCAACTTACGGGCTGGATGCCGTTCAGGCAGAGATCCGGGTGCAAATCGCTCCCGAGGACGTCAGCCGCTTCATGGCTTCAATCGCATAGCCGGCACGGGGCCGTGATCGGGGCGTTCCGATCCCGTCATGCGCATTGGCTGCATCCTGTCATCAGCAGAGGACTGCGCCTTGGCCTTCCGAGAGGGCGATCGGCCCACAAACGCTCCGGTCAGGCAATGGCGGCGCCCGACTGATTTCCGTCGGCGGGCAAGCCCGCCTTTACAGCGCGAAACAAATCAGCCGGGCTTTGCCATCAAGACCCTCGCCAGAGGCTCGCGCTGCCAGACCGGAGCGCCCGTGGGCGTGTCTCGCCATGAAGGCCGCGACGGTCGCGGTCCAACTGACGGAAGCATCCCATGTACGCGCACGACGATTTCGAACCCGAGCACAGGACGTCCCCGACCGGCCACGCCATCGAAGAACTCGAACTCTACGGCTACCGCCCCTCCGAAGACGAGGCCGACCCCCGGATTACACCCGAAGATCACGTCATTCAGGGCGCAGTCTCCGACATCTTCGACGCCCTGATTTCCACCATGGCCGACACCAGCCTCGATTTCGACCTCGACGAGATCATGTGGTCCACCGTCAACACCTTCCACCGCGCTGTCGAGCGGATCGAGACCAAACTCGACGATAACGAGCAGGCACAGAAGCGCCTTCAGCGCGAACAGGACGGCAGCGAGGTCAAATCCGTCCAGCTCGAAACCCTGATCGGCGCGGGCCAAAGCCTGATCGAGCGCCGCGACAGCATGGAAACCTTCCGCGATACCGCCGCCAACATTTATCTGCGCACCACCGGAACGCCCTGGTCGCAACGCTCTGGCTCACGGGTCAACCATCGCCAGATGACCTCGGCAATGATCGACAGCCGCGACTTCATCGCCGCAAAACGCCGGGCCGACAACGAGGTGCTGCTGCCCGCCGGACCGAAGATTGCCTTCTCGGGCGGTGACACCACCGATCACCGGACAATCTGGACCAAGCTCGATCAGGTCCATGCCAAGCACCCGGACATGGTGCTGATGCACGGCGGATCGCCCAAGGGCGCGGAACGCATCGCTGCCACCTGGGCCAATAATCGCAAGATCGCACAGGTTGCTTTCAAACCCGACTGGGCAAAACACGCCAAGGCAGCACCGTTCAAGCGCAACGACCAGATGCTCGCAACGATGCCGATCGGGGTCATTATCTTTCCCGGCACGGGCATTCAGGACAACCTGGCCGACAAGGCCCGCAAGATGGGCATCCCGGTCTATCGCTTCGGGGCCGGCAGCGCGTGAGCGCTGCCTTCCCACCTTATCGTGAGCATGACGATAGCGCTCGCTGATCATTCCGTGTCGCCTGGACAGGCATATTCATGTTATATGTCGCGATGCGCCATGGTGGTGGTGGAAGGCGCAACCGTCCAATTTTTTGCACGGAGACACCACCATGATCGTTCTCGGAACCCTCGTTTCCATCGCAGCCATCGGCGCCATGTGCTGGCTGTTGTTCAATCTCGCTGTATTCGCTCTGCCGTTCTTCATCGGCCTGAACGCAGGCATCTGGGCCTATGGCACAGGGGCTGGCTGGCTCGGCGGCATCGTCTTCGGCCTTCTCGCCGCTGGTCTGTCACTAGCAGTCGGTCAGGGTCTGCTCATACTGGTCCGCCCGATCTGGGCGCGTTTGCTTATTGCTCTGGCTTTCGTCGCTCCGGCGGGGATGGCCGGGTTCTATGCCACGCTCGGCATCGTCAAGCACATGATGCCGTCCGAGACATGGCAGCTCATCTTGTCGGTCATCGGTGCGGCCGCGGTGGGTGTGACGGCTTTCCTGCGCGTAGCGGGTATGATCGCAACTACCCCTGATGCCAGTGTCGCTCGCACATAAAATACTGAACGTAGTTACTTGGAGCTCATTTCCGCCGGTCAGCTATTTCCTTATATCCGCTTGCGACCCTCATTTCGGCTGTTCGGTTCGCAACTTAATACTCCTGTAGCCAGAACGTGGCGGTAGGTCTCCATTATCCGTTGATACTACGCATCAGTCTGGTGCGCAGATGTACGCCACGTTCGGAGTTCTGTAAGAGTTTCAGCACAAAATCAGAGAGACGACTATCCTATCGTCGGCTCCGTATTTACTCAGCTCAGGCCCGCTGAATCGTAACCCGCATTCTTTGTTACGACACGATGGGTAGCCAGGCCCAAAGCGCAATCAACGTAACGAGAAGAACTGGCGGCGTCAGCACAAGTCCGACCTTCATATATTGCCCCCATGTGATCCGCTGTCCTTTCCCTGTAAGAACGTGAAGCCACAGCAGTGTCGCAAGCGAGCCGATCGGAGTGAGTCTCGGCCCAAGGTCGTTACCGACGATGTTGGCGTAGACCATCAATTCCTGCGTGAACGCCGGGACGTCGGCCCGGTCTATGGCAAGCGCACCAACAAGGGTGGCCGGCATGTTGTTCATCACCGAGGCCAGCACCGTGATAAGGAAGCCAGTGCCGATCGTGGCCACGAATGTTCCTTGCGCCGCGAGCCAGAGCAGAACGCTCGCCGCCAGATCCGTCAGGCCTGCATTTCCCAGCCCGTAGACGACGAGATACATGCCGATTGAGAAGAGGACGATTTGCCAGGGTGCGCCACGCAGCACCTTACCAAGTGGTACCACTGCGTCCCTTCCGCCAGACAGCCAGCGGCCCGCAACAGCAAGCAGGATAAGCGCCGCGGCCCCCGTCACGAGAGAGATCGGCACGTCCAACGGCCCCGTGACAAAATAGGCGACGAGGAGGAGACCGAGCAGGGGAAAGGCTGTGCGAAAGACGGCCATGTCACGAATGGCGTGACGCGGCTCTTCCAAATCGCTGGTGGAATAGGTCGCAGGAATATCCTTGCGAAACCAGACCCATAGGACGAGCAGCGTGGCAGCGAGCGAGACAAAGTTCACAGGAACCATAACTGCGGCATAGCGGCCAAAGGAGATATCAAAGAAATTCGCCGTGACGATGTTGACAAGGTTGGAGACGATGAGTGGAAGCGAGGTCGTGTCAGCCACGAAGCCGCAGGCGACTGTGAAAGCGAGCGCGGCCGTTGGCGGAAAGTTGAGACGCAGGAGGATCGCAAGGACAATCGGGGTGAGCAGGAGGGCCGCCCCGTCATTGGCAAAGACAGCCGCAATCGCAGCGCCCAGAATGATAATCAGCGGAAACAGCCTGTGCCCCTTTCCTCCGCCCCATCGAGCGACATGGAGCGCAGCCCAGGAAAAGAAGCCGGCTTCGTCGAGGATCAGCGAAATGATGATCAGCGCGACGAAGGTGAAGGTGGCATCCCAGACAATGTGCCAGACGACACCGACATCGCCCCAACCGACGACGCCGGTAAGAAGGGCAACAGCAGCTCCAGCCAACGCCGACCAGCCAATGCCGATGCCCTTTGGTTGCCAGATGACGAAAGCGAGGGTGGCGACGAAGATCGCAAAAGCCAGCATGGAAATGTTCCTGTGAAGGTCAGATGACGCGCTGGTTCACGCGCTTGGACAATTCAGCTGCGCTTTCGACGCGCTCGGAATAGCGATCCGTCAGGTAGGCAGAACGACCGCGCACGAGCCAGGTGAACTTCACCAGTTCCTCACAGACATCGACCACGCGACTGTAGTAGGAAGACGGTTTCATGCGACCGGCATCGTCAAATTCCAGGAACGCCTTTGGGACCGATGACTGGTTTGGGATCGTCACCATTCGCATCCAGCGTCCAAGGATGCGCATCTGGTTCACGGCGTTGAAGCTTTGGGAGCCTCCGGACACTTCCATCACCGCAAGCGTCTTTCCCTGGGTTGGGCGCTTGGCTCCAAGACTGAGCGGGATCCAGTCAATCTGCGCCTTCATGATGCCCGTCATCGCGCCGTGCCGTTCGGGGCTGACCCACACCATACCTTCCGCCCAATCGGCCAGATCGCGAAGTTCTTTCACCTTTGGATGATCGGGTTCGGCTCCGTCCGGCAACGGCAGACCTCGTGGGTCGAATGTACGGACTTCGCAGCCGAACCATCGAAGCAGCCTTCCGGCCTCCTCCGACAGGAGTCGCGAATAGGATCGCTCCCGGATGGAGCCGTAGAGAGTGAGAATACGTGGCGGGTGCGTCGGCCCTTTGGCATCAGCGAGCGCTTCGCCGTCGATTGGCTGAAGCTGTGCCAGATCAATGTTCGGCAGATCGAAAGAAACGGGGTTCGTCATGACTTGAGGTCCGGCAGTGTCACGACCTCGCCATCTTCCTTGACGTAGGACAATACCGGATTGGCAAGAAGCGACAGAACCTTTTCAGACGGGCGGCAGAGGGCCGCTCCCTTCTCCGTCTCGACAATTGGACGATTGATCAGGATCGGGTGCGCCATCATTGCATCGATCAGCGCATCATCGGTCAGGGATGGATCGCCCAAGCCGAGCTCGGCATAAGGTGTGCCCTTCTCGCGCAGGAGCTCGCGCGGCGTGATGCCCATTGCCTTGATCAGTTTTATCAGTTCGTCACGCGCTGGCCCTGAGTTCCAGCGCGAGGTGCAACATCCCCTAGCCGATGTAGGATCGGCTTGGTTTCCAGACCTTTCGGGAGTGTTGCCATGTCATGCTACGAGCATCTTTCGTCCGCCGAAAGAGAGCGGATTGCCATTCTCCTTGCGGCCGGTCATTCGAAGGCGGGCATAGCCAAGACCCTTGGCCGGTCGCGGTCGACTATCAGTCGCGAACTGGAACGCAACGCGCTGCCAGGCGGCGACTATTCGCCGGTCGTAGCCGACGGAGCCTATATCGAGCGCAGGAGGCGGGATGCCGTGCTCGAGAGTGACGGACGCCTGCGCCAGTTCGTCATCGAGCGCCTGTCGGAAGGCTGGTCGCCGGAGCAAGTCGCGGGCTGGCTGAAGAATGGTGCGGAGCCGAAATTGCGCGTGCTCGCCACCGAGACCATCTACGCCTTCGTCTATCGCGCCTCGCAGAAGGCCGAGGAGCTCTGGCGCTATCTCCTGCGCCGGCGCAGGACGCGCCGCCCGATGAGAGCACGCCGGTCACGCGATACGATCAAGAACCGCCGCTCCATCCATGACCGTCCGGCCGAGGTCGAGGATCGCCGACAGGTCGGGCATTGGGAGGCTGATCTTGTCATCTGCAAGCGCGCTCGCCCGGTTCTCGTCCTTCATGAGCGAAAGACCCGTGTGACGCTCGCCACGAGGCTGAACGGAAAGACCGCCGCCGAAACCATCGCAGCGATGACAGCCGTCTTCCGGCGTGTTGCTCCCGGCCTGCGCTCCTCGGTGACGTTTGATAACGACACCGCCTTCGCCCGCCACCGCCTGCTCGACGACCTGTTCGGCATGTCGACCTGGTTCTGCGACGCCTACGCTTCCTGGCAGAAGGGAGGCGTCGAAAACGCCAACGGACGATTGCGACGATGGCTGCCCAGATGGCTCGATCTCGACACCCTGTCCGAAGCCGATCTCCAGGACGCCATTGTCAGCCTCAACACCACGCCGCGCAAATGCCTCGGCTTCATCACCCCTTTCCAGTGCCTCCTCCAGGAACTTGGCAAGGACGTCCGAATCCGCTTCTCATGAGCATGTTGCGCTTCGCGCTGGAATCCACCGGCGGCGTTTTCAGATACTCAATGACATGAGGCTCCTCGCCGGATTGACGGATCATGGCGAGGGTGTTGCGCGACGTGCCGCAAGCGGGGTTGTGATAGATCGTGACGGTCAACGGCAGTTCTCCGGTTCGCATTGGAAAGCAATTTGACTAAGATCACCGCAGATTTCCGGTTTACCGGAACAGCAATCGTCAGTGAGGAAAACCAGCAGGCTGCGCATGTCGGCATAGCTTGCGGAGTAGAGAATGCGACGACCATCGCGCCAGGAGCGCAGCAGCTTGGCGCGCTCAAGTGCCGACAGGTGGAAGCTCATTCGCGTCGGCGGGATCGACAGAGCCTCGGCAATCTCACCCGAGGCCATACCGTCCGGTCCAGCACGAACCAACAAGCGAAAGGCCACAAGGCGATCCTCGTGAGCGAGGGCGGAAAGGGCGGCAACGGCTGATTGATCATCCATGCATTCATACTACAACGATATTTGTAGGATGCAATAGTGGCGAGTGAATTCCCGTCAGGTCATCGT
>JADQCC010000180.1 GCA_016278295.1 Roseovarius sp.
GAGCAATCCGGCCATATCGTGATGACCGATTACGCCACCACCGGCGACGGGCTGATTGCCGCGCTTCAGTTCCTCGCCGCGATGGTCGAGACCGGGCAGACGGCAAGCACGCTTGCGCAGGTGTTCAAGCCGGTGCCGCAGCGTCTCGTCAACGTGCGCTTTGCCGAGGGCAAGGCCCCGCTCAAAACCGACGGGGTGCAGACCGCGGTGGCCGAGGCCGAGCGCGAGCTGGGCGGCGACGGGCGCCTCCTGATCCGCGAATCGGGGACCGAGCCGCTCATCCGGGTGATGGCAGAGGCGATCGACGCGCGCGTGCTCGACCGGGTGATGACCCGGCTCGTGGGCGCGGTGGAAAAGGCAAGCTGAGCCACGCATCGGCGTGACGCAAGGGCAGCGATTGGCCGGGCTCACGCCGCCGGGTTCGATATCTCGATCAGGTTGCCATCGGGGTCGCGCAGGTAGAGCGAGACGATTGGCCCCGTCGCCCCGCTGCGCGGCACCGGGCCATCCTCGACCGCGACGCCGCGCGCGGTGAAATGCGCCTGCCAATCGCCGAGCGGCACATCGCTCAGGAAACACAGATCGGCCGAACCGGGGGTGGCGCGCGCGGCGCGCGGGGCAAACTCGGCCCCGGCCTGATGCAGGTTGATCTTCTGCGTGCCGAAACGCAGCGCGTGACGGGCGCCGCCATCCGTGGCGCGGAACACCTCTGGCACCATCCCGAGCACGTCCCGGTAGAACGCGACCGTCGCCCCGATATCGGCGACGGTCAGCACGAGGTGGTCAAGGCTGGCAAGGCGCGGCCCGGTCATAGCGAGGCCTCCGGGCGAAAGCCGTCGGGGATGCGGTCCACCCCGTCGAGCATCAGCTCGGCCATCGCCTTGGCCACCTTCGGCGCCATGCCAAAGCCGATCTTGAACCCGCCATTGGCGATGAACTCACCGTGCCGCAGCGGGTGCGCCCCCAGCATCGGCGCGCGGCTGCGCGCGCGCGGGCGCAGCCCGGCCCAGCGTTCGATCACCGGCGCAGCCGCCAGCGCAGGCACCGCCGCGCAGGCCCGCGCGATCACGTCGTCTAGCTGCGCATCGGTGGTGGCGGGGTCGTCATAGTCGCGCTCGGAAGTAGAGCCGACCGCGGTGGTGCCGTCGGCGTGGGGCACAACGTGCACCCCGTCGACAAACAGTTGCGGCGCCGCGCGCGCATCCAATGCCAGCAGCGCGGCCTGTCCCTTGACGCCACTGCCCGCGGTGCGCCCCGTGGCGGCGCTCAGCTCTTGCAGCCCCGCCACCCCGGTGGCCCACAGCACGCGGCCCTCTAGCGGCCCCTCGCGCACCACCTCAGACCCGCGCGCGCGCAGCGCCGCCACCAGCGCCTCGCAGGCGCGGCGCGGGTGCAGGCGCGCGCTCAGCGTGTCGCGGATGACGTGGCCGGTGGGGCTCTCGGGGCACCATTCGCCGCCGGCAGGTTCCACCCGCCACGCCGCCTTGCCCTGCCACAGCGCCGCCGCGCCCGTTTCCCGCGCGCGGGCCAGCGCCAGACCGCTCTCGTCCATCACCGGCTGTATCCGGCCCAGCCGCGCATAGCCCGGCTGCACCCCGCCCGCCGCGGCCACCTCGGCCCAGAACCCCTCGGCCATGACCAGGCTCTCAAACTGGAACGCCTTCTTGTCGTTCCAGTTCTCCGGCACATGCGGGGCGAGCGCGCCGACGAGGCCGCCCGACACCCCCGCGCCGGGACCGTTCGGGTCGATCACCCGCACCCGCGCCCCGCGCCGGGCGCAGGCCCAGGCCACCGACAGGCCGAATATCCCCGCCCCCATCACCGTCACATCGGTCATTGCACATCTCCCCGGCACCCGGCATCCTGCGCGCCGTTCTAGAGGATTGCCCCATGCAGGACCAGCAGGCCGGGATCGACTGGCGCGACGGCGATGTGCCGGTCTCGACCCGGTTCGACGATCCGTATTTCAGCCTTGAGAACGGTCTCGCCGAGACGCGGCACGTTTTTCTCGCGGGCAACGATCTGCCGGCGCGGTTCCACGACGGCTTTCACATTGCCGAGCTGGGCTTTGGCACCGGGCTCAACCTGCTGGCCGCGCTGCATGCCTGGCGGATGGCGGGTGTGGCGGGGCGGCTCATCTTCACTTCTTTCGAGGCGTTCCCGATGGCTGCGCCGGACATGCGCCGCGCGCAATCCCGCTTTCCCGATCTCGCACCGCTCGCCGCCGAACTTGCCCCGCATTGGCGGGGCGGTGCGCAGCGGATCACGCTGCCCGATCTCGATTTCACGCTGGTCGAGGGCGACGCACGCGAAACGCTAAGCCATTGGCCGGACACGGCCGATGCCTGGTTTCTCGACGGGTTTTCGCCCGCCAAGAACCCCGAGCTCTGGCAGCCCGACCTGATGGAGAGTGTCGCCCGCCACACAGCAAAGGGCGGCACGGCGGCCACCTACACGGCGGCGGGTTTCGTGCGCCGGGGCTTGGAGGCGGCGGGGTTTTCTGTCAGCCGTGTTCCGGGATACGGGCGCAAGCGCCACATGACCCGCGCAACACTGGACACGTCATGACCGATCAGAACATCCGCCTCGGCATCTGGATGATGGTGCTGACCACCTTCATCTTTGCCGTGCAGGACGGCATTTCGCGCCACCTGGCGGGGGAATACAACGTGTTCATGGTGGTGATGATCCGCTACTGGTTCTTCGCCGCCTTCGTCATGACCGTGGCGGCGCGCAAGGCCGGTGGGCTGATGGCCGCCGCCGCCACCGCGCAGCCGCTGATGCAGGGCTTTCGCGCGCTGCTTCTGGTGGCCGAGATTTGCGTGATGGTCTATGGCTTTACCCTCCTCGGGCTGGTCGAGAGCCACGCGGTATTCGCCGCCTACCCGCTGCTGATCGCCGCGCTGTCGGGTCCGGTTCTGGGAGAGAGCGTGGGCTGGCGGCGCTGGGTGGCGATCGGCGTCGGCTTTGTCGGGGTCGTCATCATCCTGGAGCCGGGGTTCGGCGTGTTTCAGCCCGCGGCGGTGGTGCCCTTCATCGCGGCGCTGATGTTCGCGCTCTACGGGTTGCTGACCCGTTTCGTCGCGCGGGGTGACAGTGCGGCCACCTCGTTCTTCTGGACCGGCACGGTGGGCGCGGTCGCGATGACGGCGGTGGGCGCATGGTTCTGGGAGCCGATGACCGGCCCCGACTGGATCTGGATGGCGGCGCTCTGCATCACCGGGGCGGCGGGGCATTACACCCTCATCAAGTGCTACGAGGTCGCCGAGGCGAGCGCGGTGCAGCCCTTTGCCTATCTGCAACTGGTGTTCGCCAGCACCATCGGCATCCTGGTGTTTTCCGAGACCATCCGCCTCAACGTGGCGCTGGGCGCGGCGCTCATCGTGGGGGCGGGGCTGTTTACCCTGTGGCGGCAGCGGCGGGCGGGTTGACGCGCGCGGGCGATCTTGCGGCTTGATTTACGCCCCCGTGCCCGCTATGACCCCCCTCGTCAACAAGGCGGAACCGCCACGAGACAGAGAGATCGAGCAGGGTCGGCATCCCCGGCCCTCTTTGTTTTGTGGTCCGCCTGACCAATGAAACCCCTCAAGACCGGCGGAGACAACCGCACGGCCGGAAAATGCACGTTGTAAAGGACACACACGCCACATGGCTCAGAACGCATCTATGGAGGAATTCGAGGCCCTCCTTAACGAAAACCTCGAAATGGACACGCCCGACGAGGGCTCTGTCGTCAAGGGCAAGGTCATCGCCATCGAGGCGGGCCAGGCCATCATCGACGTCGGCTACAAGATGGAAGGCCGCGTCGATCTCAAGGAATTCGCGAATCCCGGCGAGCAGCCCGACATCAATGTCGGCGACGAGGTCGAAGTCTACCTCCGCGCCGCCGAGAACGCCCGCGGCGAGGCCGTGATCAGCCACGAGATGGCCCGCCGCGAAGCGGCCTGGGACCGTCTGGAAAAGGCCTATGCCGACGAAGAGCGCGTCGAGGGCGCGATCTTTGGCCGCGTCAAGGGCGGCTTTACCGTCGATCTCGGCGGTGCCGTGGCCTTCCTGCCCGGCTCTCAGGTCGATGTGCGCCCGGTGCGCGACGCCGGCCCGCTGATGGGCCTCAAGCAGCCCTTCCAGATACTCAAGATGGATCGCCGCCGCGGCAACATCGTCGTGTCGCGCCGCGCCATCCTGGAAGAAAGCCGCGCCGAACAGCGCGCCGAGGTCATCGCCAACCTCACCGAGGGTCAGGCCGTTGACGGCGTGGTCAAGAACATCACCGAATACGGCGCCTTCGTCGATCTCGGCGGTGTCGATGGCCTGCTGCACGTCACCGACATGGCATGGCGCCGGGTCAACCACCCCTCCGAGATCCTGTCGATCGGCGAGACCGTCAAGGTCCAGGTCATCAAGATCAACAAGGAGACGCACCGCATCAGCCTCGGCATGAAGCAGTTGCAGGAAGACCCGTGGGATCTGGTGGCGGCCAAGTACCCGCTGGCCTCGACCCACACCGGCCGCGTGACGAACATCACCGACTACGGTGCCTTCGTCGAGCTGGAGCCCGGTGTCGAGGGGCTGGTCCACGTCTCGGAAATGTCCTGGACCAAGAAGAACGTGCACCCCGGCAAGATCGTCTCCACCTCTCAGGAGGTCGAGGTCATGGTGCTCGAGATCGACCCGACCAAGCGCCGTGTCAGCCTCGGGCTCAAGCAGACCATGCGCAACCCGTGGGAAGTGTTCGCCGAGCAGTACCCGCCGGGGACCGAGGTCGAGGGCGAGGTCAAGAACATCACCGAGTTCGGCCTGTTCATCGGCATGGAAGGCGACATCGACGGCATGGTTCACCTCAGCGACCTGAGCTGGGACGAGCGTGGCGAGGACGCGATCCAGAACTACAAGAAGGGCGACGTGGTCCAGGCTGTCGTGTCCGACGTGGATGTCGAGAAAGAGCGCATCTCGCTCTCGATCAAGGCGCTGGGCGGCGACAAGTTCGCCGAGGCCGTGGGCGGCGTCAAGCGCGGCTCGATCGTCACCGTCACGGTCACCGCGATCGAGGATGGCGGCATCGAGGTGGAATACGAGGGCATGAAGTCCTTCATCCGCCGCTCCGATCTGTCGCGCGACCGCTCCGAACAGCGCCCCGAGCGGTTCTCGGTCGGTGACAAGGTCGATGCCCGCGTGACCAATATCGACAGCAAGACGCGCCGTCTGGGCCTGTCGATCAAGGCACGCGAGATCGCCGAGGAGAAAGAGGCCGTCGAACAGTTCGGCTCGTCCGACTCGGGCGCGTCGCTGGGCGACATTCTCGGCGCGGCGCTCAAGGGCGACAAGTAAGCAAAGGCGCCGCAAGGCACCCGGACGGCCCCGCCTCGGCGGGGCCGTTTGCGTTTGACGGCCCGCTTCAAAGGATTTGCCGCAAACCGGGATTCGTGAGAGGCTGAAAAACTGGCGAAAAACTTCACGCGCGGCCCAATGGGCGTGCATTCAGGGAGGATACCGCAGATGAACCTCAGACCCGACCCCACGTTCCACGCCACTCCGAAACTGGCGATGGAGGCCCCCGCCGAAACGCTCGCCTTTACCCTGATGCTCAGCCCCGACGGCAGCCAGCCGGACGGCCTCGCCGTGGTGGATGTGGACCCCAAGTCGAAATCCTATGGCCGGATATTGCACCAGGTCATCATGCCCAACACCGGGGACGAGTTTCACCATTTCGGCTGGAACGCCTGTTCGTCCTCGCTCTCGCCGCTGACCGGCCATGCCTTTCTCGAACGGCGATACCTCATCATCCCCGGCATTCGCTCGTCGCGGATCTACGTGATCGACGTCAAGGAGCCGCTCAAGGCGAAAATCCACAAGATCATCGAACCCGAGGAAGTGTTTGCCAAGACGGGGTATTCGCGCCCGCACACCATCCATTGCGGCCCCGAGGGCATCTATGTCAGCACCCTCGGCGGCGGCGGACCGGATGGCACCGACGGCCCGCCGGGCATCTTTGTCATGGATTGCGAGACCTTCGATATCCTCGGCCGCTACGAGATGGATCGCGGCGCGCAGGACAAGCATTACGATTTCTGGTGGAACCTGCCGCGCGATTACATGGTCAGTTCCGAATGGGGCCTGCCACCGCAATTCGAGAACGGCATCGTGCCCGAGGACCTGCTGTCCAACAAGTACGGCCACGCGATCCATTTCTGGAAACTGCGCGAACGCCGCAACGTGCAGACCATCGACCTTGGTGAAAATCACCAGATGGCGCTGGAAATCCGGCCCGCGCACGACCCGGCCAAGGATTACGGCTTCTGCGGCGTGGTGGTGGACACCACCAATCTCGAAGGCTCGATCTGGACATGGTGGCGCAAGGATGACGGCACATTCGAGGCGAAGAAGACCGTCACCATCCCGCCCCAGCCCGCCGCCCCCGATGACCTGCCCGCGCTGCTCAAGGGCTTCGAGGCGGTGCCGCCGCTGGTCACCGATATCGACCTCAGCCTCGACGACAAGTATCTCTACGTCGCCTGTTGGGGCACCGGCGAGATGCACCAATACGACGTCTCCGACCCGATGAAGCCCGTCCTCGCGGGCAAGGTCGAACTCGGCGGCATCGTGGCGGACACCAGGCACCCCAATGGCCGCGATTTCGCCTACGGCCCGCAGATGGTGGAAATCAGCCGCGACGGCAAGCGCGTCTACTGGACCAACTCGCTCTATTCGACGTGGGACGACCAGTTCTACCCCGATGACGAGGGCGGGCAGATGGTGATGGCCCATGTCGGCGAGAACGGCGGGCTGACGCTCGATCCCGATTTCTACGTCGAGTTCCCCAAGGGCTATCGCGCGCACCAGATCCGCCTCGAAGGTGGCGACTGTTCCACCGACAGTTTCTGCTATCCGTCCGTCTGACGCGTGGCGGATCTGAATACGGCGGCGGCCCTGTGGTGGGCCGTCGTCGCCTCGGGGCTCTACCACGGCATCAATCCCGGCATGGGCTGGCCGCTGGCGGTCTCCGCGGCGCTGATGGAGCGTGCGCGCGGCAACCTGTGGAAGGCGCTCCTGGCGCTCGCCGGCGGACACCTTCTGGCGATGACCGCGATCCTGTTTCCATTCTCGATGCTGGTCTCGCTGGTGACGTGGCAGCGCGAAATCCAGATCGGCGCGGCCTGTCTCGTGATCGGCCTCGGGCTCTACCTGCTGGTCAACCGGCGGCATCCCCGGTTCCTGGCGCGGGTGCCGCCCTCGCGGCTGGCGCTGTGGTCGTTTCTCGCGGCCACGGCGCACGGCGCGGGGCTGATGCTGGTGCCGATCTATCTCGGCATCTGCAACCTCGCGCAGCAAGGCGCGGGCCACGCCGCCGCCGCCACGCTGATGCGCGGCACGCTCGCCACCGCCACGATCGTCGCCGTGGTCCACACCCTTGCCATGACCGCGGCGGGCGGGGCGATGGCGTTCGGTGTCTATCGCTGGCTGGGGCTGAAATTCCTGTCGCGAAGCTGGTTCAACCTCGACCTGCTCTGGGCCCTGAGCCTCGTCCTCGTCGGCGGCCTGTCGCTCTGGCACGCGCTCTGAGCCACGTCACCGCTTGCGCCGCGCGCCGGGTGTCTTCGAGTGGAATTCCGGCGGGCGCCTGGCCACCCATGCGATGAACCGCGCCAGCCGGGGATGGGCGCGCAGGCACAGCGGGCAGATCGGGGTTTCGGGCGGTTTCTCTTGATCCATTGCGGCGCTCCGGGCCATAGCATGGCCCAACGTGAACCGAGGGCAAGGGGCAAGTGATGGAAGCGCTGGTCATCGGGGCCGGGCCCGCCGGGCTGATGGCGGCGGGCGAGCTGGCCCGCGCCGGGCTGCGCGTGACGCTGGCGGAGGGCAAGCCATCGGCGGGTCGCAAGCTCCTGATGGCCGGGAAATCGGGGCTCAACCTCACCAGGGCAGAGCCGTTCGAGGATTTCCTCGCGGCCTACGGCGCGCGCGCCGACCGCTTGCGCCCGATGCTGGAGGCGTTCGGGCCAGCGGCCGTGCAGGACTGGGCGCGGGAACATGGCCAACAACTGTTCACCGGCTCCACGGGCCGCGTCTTTCCCCGCGTGATGAAGGCCTCGCCGCTCCTGCGCAGCGCGCTGGCCGAATTGCGCGGCCTCGGCGTCGATCTGCGCACCCGCTGGCGCTGGACCGGGTGGCAGGACGGCGCGGTGTGCTTCGATACGCCCGAGGGGCCACAGCGGCTCTCTCCCGCCGTCACCGTGCTGGCCTGCGGCGGGGCAAGCTGGGCGCGGCTCGGCTCGGACGGGGGGTGGAGCGGCGCCTTCGACCCCGACGCCCTCGCCCCGTTCCGCCCCGCCAACATGGGGTTCCTCGTGGACTGGTCGCCGCACATGGCTCCGCATTTCGGCCAGCCGGTAAAGGGGGTGGAGCTGCTGGCGGGCACGGCGCGGTCGCGCGGTGAATGCGTCATCTCCGCCACCGGGCTGGAGGGCGGCGGCATCTATGAGGTGAGCATTGCCCTGCGCGACGGTGCGCCCCTCCTGCTCGACCTGCTGCCGGACCTGTCAGCGGATCAGATCGCCGCGCGGTTGGCCAGGGCGCGGGCGCGCGACAGCCTC
>JADQCC010000194.1 GCA_016278295.1 Roseovarius sp.
GCCCGCCGCGCCACCGCCGGGGCGGCCAGCACCCGCCCCGCCGCGTCGCCGAGCGGCAGCCGCTCCTGCCCCACCACCGCACGCAGCCGATCGCGCAGCATCGCCAGGGCATCATCCACCGGCGTCCAGTCCACACCCGCAGGCAACGAGAAACAATCGTCGCGCAACGGGGGCGGCTTCAGGGGATCGTCGCAGGCTTTCATCAATTCCTCCTCATAGCCCAAGCCGAGAATCCAGCCCTCCTCGGGCGCCTCTACCGCCAGCATGGTGGCGAGGCGGTGGCGAGGCAAGCGGGCCATCAGCCGCACCTGGCGCGCGCGCATCCGCCGCGCGCCGCTCGGCCATTCCATGCCCCGTGCGCGTATCCTTGCGCGGCAGGCCAGCAATATCGCGCCTCAGCCCGTTGAACCAGAACGGCCCCACCCCGGAAAAGCGCGCGTTGATCCGGGCCGCCACGTCGAACCGATTGTTCGCTATCGGCGTGTCCTCGATCCGGTCCGCCAGCCAGTCCCAGACGGCAAAGGGATCGGCGTGGCCTGTCAAGGCCGCGGAAAACCCCGCCGGAAACCCGAACGGAAAATCCACCCCTATGAGCAACCTGCGCCCCGCCGTGCGCGCGCCCTCGATCAGCGCGGCGAGCGCCGCCTCGGCCTCGCCCCGGTTGTGCAGGTAGCGCGGGTCTTCCTCCACCTCGCCCCGCACGACCCCCAGCCAGATCGCATCGCGGCGCGGGCGCGGCCCGGTATCGTTACCCGCGGACCAGTCCAGCATCGCGACCGTGTCAAATGGGATCAAAGCCCCACCTCTGCGAGAATGAAATCCGCGATACCCCCGGTATCGTCCAGATCGAATACCGGCCGGTCGAGATCGAGCGGCACGTCGCTCGCCACCGCGCGGATCGTCGGATCATCGGTGGCGATCATCGCGTTGCCCGTCTCGGCGCGAAACGCCTCGACCTTGGGGTGGCGGTCGCGCTTGTAGCCCTCGATCAGCACCAGATCGACGGGGCTCAGCTTCTGCAACAGCGCCTCCAGCGCGGGCTCTTCCTCACCGCGCATCTCGTGCATCAGGGCAAAGCGGTTGCGCGAGGCCAGCAGCACCTCGGTCGCGCCCGCCACCCGGTGGCGGTGGCTGTCCTTGCCCGGATGATCGACGTCAAAGCTGTGATGCGCATGCTTGATCGTCGAGACCGAGTAGCCCCGCGCGGTGATCTCGGTCACCAGCCGCTCCATCAGCCCGGTTTTCCCTGCATTCTTCCAGCCGGTGACACCATAGAGCCTCATGCCCCCGCCCTCCTCTGCGCGAGGTCCAGATCCCCGGGCGTGTTGACGTTGAAAAAGGCGTCCGCATCCTCGAACAGCGCCTCGCGCCCGCCATGCTTGTCGGTCCAGAGCACGACCTTGCGCAGCCCACCCTCCAGAGCAGCACGCAGATCGTCGCGCAGCGCCACGGGCCAGAGGCCAAAGGTGGGGTGGCGCACCTGCCCGCCGCGGCTCATGGATTTGGTCTCTTCCGCGCCGCGCGGCGTGGCTGCCAGCACCAGCGGGTGATCCATCCCCTCCGCCGCCGCCTGAAAGCGCGCCACGAGGTCACGGGGAAAGAACGGCGTGTCGGCGGCCACGGTCACGATGGTCTCGGCCCCCTCTCCCGCCGCCCAGTCGAGCCCCGCCAACACCCCGGTCAGCGGCCCGGGAAAGCCCTCGACCGGGTCGGGCAGAACCGGAAGGCCGAACCGCGCGAACCGTGTCGCATCGCCATTGGCGTTGAGCGCCAGCGCGCCTGCCTGCGGTGCGAGCCGGTCGAGGACATGGTCGAGAATCGTCGCCTCCCCCAGCGGCAGCAGCCCCTTGTCGCCACCGCCCATCCGCGTGGCCTGCCCGCCCGCGAGGATCACGCCGGGCGGTGCGCTCATCCCTGGGCGCCCTTGCGGCGATGCTTCGGGCTTTCCTCGGCCACCTGCGCCGGATCGGCGTCGCGCAGCAGCCGCTCTTCGCCCGACAGGCAGACGAAGCGCCGCCCTCGCATCCGCCCGATCAGCGTGAGCCCCACTTGCTGCGCGATCTCCACCCCCCAGGCGGTGAAGCCCGAGCGCGAGGCCAGCACCGGAATGCCCATCAGCGCGGTCTTGATCACCATTTCCGAGGTCAGCCGCCCGGTGGTGTAGAGCGTCTTGTCATCCGGGCGCACGCCTTCGGAGAACATCCAGCCGGCGATCTTGTCCACCGCGTTGTGGCGGCCGACATCCTCCATGTAGACGAGCGGGCGCGCGCCCTGGCACAGCACCGTGCCGTGGATCGCCCCCGCCTCGAGATACAGCGACGGGGTGCGGTTGATCTTGGCGGCCAGCGCGTAAAGGTCCGATGTGCGCACCTCCACCTGCGGCAGGCGCACCTCCTCCAGCCCCTCCATCATGTCGCCGAATACCGTGCCTATGGCGCAACCGCTGGTGCGGGTCTTCTTTTTCAGCTTCTCCTCGTAGGAGGTCTGCCCGTCGGTGCGCACCACCACCGTTTCCAGGTCGTCATCATAGTCTACACCGCGCACCACCTCGCCCTCGGCCAGCATCCCCTGGTTGCGCAGGAAACCGAGCGCGAGATACTCGGGATAATCGCCGATGGTCATCGCCGTCACGATTTCCTGACCGTTGAGAAAGATCGTCAGGGGCCGTTCCTCGACCACCGAAATACGCACGGGATTTCCCTCGTGATCCACCCCCTCGACCGCGCGGGTGAGCCGCGGCGCACCGGGATCGGGCGCGATGAGATAGTCCTGAATATCGCCTTGAGCGGTCAATTGAATCTCCTCCCCGCTTCCGGTAGGCCAAGGATGCAACCATCCCGGAGCATCCCCGACAGTGCCCAGCCAAAGCACCAATTCGCCCTATTGGCAAGGCGTGCGCGACGGCGCGCCCTTCACCCTCGTGATCGTGCCGTTCTCGATGCTGTTCGGCGTGGTCGGCACCGAGGCGGGGCTGCACATCGCGGAAACGATGGCGTTTTCGGTGCTGGTGATCGCGGGCGCGGCACAGTTCACGGCGCTGCAACTGCTGACCGACAACGCGCCGACGCTGATCGCGCTCGTCTCGGCGCTGGCGGTCAACCTGCGCATGGCGATGTACTCGGCCTCGCTGACCCCGTGGCTCGGGGCGGCGCCGCTGTGGCAGCGCGCCATCGCCGCCTATTTCACCGTCGATCAGAGCTATGCCTGCGCGGTGGTGAAATTCGAGCAGGAACCGCACTGGCCGATGCCCGCGCGCCTGGCCTATTTCTTCGGCGTGGTCACGCCGATCTGCCCGCTGTGGTACGGGTTCACCCTGGTGGGCGCACTGGTCGGCAACGCGGTGCCCACGGGGCTGCCGCTCGATTTCGCGCTGCCCATCACCTTTCTCGCGATGATCGGCCCGATGCTGCGCACCCCCGCCCACGTGGTGGCGGCGCTGGTGTCGGTGACGCTGGCGCTGGCGCTGGCGTGGCTGCCCTACAATCTCGGGCTTCTGGTGGCGGGGATCGCGGGCATGATGGTGGGTGCACAAGCCGAAGTGCTGCTCGAGCGCCGCAAGGAGGGCCGGGCATGATCGAAGGACCGGCCCTGTGGCTCTTTATCGCGGCGCTTGGTCTGGGCACCTTCGGGCTGCGCTTCGTGTTTCTCGGGCTCATCGGCGACCGCCCGCTGCCCGCCTGGCTGCTGCGGCACCTGCGCTACACGGCGGTGGCGGTGCTGCCGGGGCTGGTCGCGCCGCTGGTTGTCTGGCCCGCCGCCACCGGCGGCACGCTCGACACCCCGCGCATGGCCGCCGCTCTCGTCACCCTCTCCATCGGATATTTCATGCGCAACGTGATCCTCGCCATCTCGGCCGGCGCGCTCACGCTTTTTGCAGGTCTCGCCCTTCTGGGCTGACGGCCCCGGCTTCTCTTTGGCTAAAATACTCCCGGGGGAGTCGCGCGGATGCGCGACGGGGGCAGCGCCCCCTGGATCGTGAACTGCGCGCGGACCCAGTCGAAACCGCGGTGGACGGCATGCGGCGACACGGCCATCTGTCTGAGTTCCGCGTCGAACGCGGCATCGAGGCTTGCCAGCGCGTCATTCACGATCCACCGGATATTGCGAAGCGGATGACCCGCCGGAACTCGCGCCTCAAGGTCCACATAGCTGAACAGCGCCCCGCTGGCCTCGTCCGTCCGGCGCATCAACACCCCCTTCGCAACCTGAAAGGGGTGAATCATGTCCTCAAATCCATGTTGAGGCGAAGGTTTTCAGCAGCCTGTCAAGGACGGCGCGGCTGTCCATCGCGCCACTCAACAATCCGGTCGCCGATTTCATAGACGCGAAGGGCAACTTGCGGGGCGAACACCATGTAGAGCGGAGCGGGTGCCAGCGGTTCGAGTGGCAGGGCGAGATCCCCCTCGGCCTTGTCGTTCGCCCAGTCGGACAGGATCTTGCCCACCGTGTAACCCGTGGGCACCCCGCGCCCCGAGAGCCCCGTGACTGCGACCGCGCCTTTGTCCAGACGGTAGAGGCGGGGAATGGTGCGCCGCTGCATGTCGAGCTCTCCGGTCCAGATACACTCCCATCCGAGCGGTTCGGGCAAGCCCGGATGATGGAACCGCAGCCGGCGCGTCATCAGGTCGAGCATGCTCGCGCGGCTCTGTCGCAGGCGGGGAAACATCGAGGCGACGATCCGGCCGAATGCATCGCGTTTGTAGACCAGGATATTGCCGCGACCGTCATGGGCGGTCACATTCGCCGGCAGGACATCGGTCGCCTCGGGAACGGGCGTGGTCGCCGCCACCATGACGCGCATGATGCGGAAGCTGCGATCAAGCCCTGGCCAGCCGCCACGCGTATAGGCGCCGGTGGCAAAGATCACGCGATCGGTGTGAACCGTGCCGCCCCGCGTTCTGACCTGCCAGCGCGCGCCGGACCGCGCAGCACCTGTCACCGGCGTGTTCACGTAGATGCGCGCACCGCGTTCGCGCGCCGCACGCGCCAGGCCACGCGAAAGGCCCATCGGGTTGAGGTGTGCGCCGCCAGGATGCACCCAACCGCCATACTGCCCTTCCATTCCCGTCAGTGCGCGCACCTCGTCCGTATCCGCGATCCGGGTGGACTGGCCAGCAGCGTTGTAGCTGTCCCGCCTGGCCTTGAGCGCTGTCAGTTTTCTGGGGCTGGACGCGCACATGACGTATCCGTTCTGGGCCCATTCGCAGTCGATCTGGTGATCACGCACGATCTCGCCGATGCGGTCCGCTGCCTCAAGCTGAAGCGCGATGAGCCGGTCGGCCCGCCGCGCGCCGAGCATGTCCCGCAGGTTTTGGAGCGAATGATGGTGGAATGTCGGCGTGCAGTGGCCCGCATTGCGCCCGGAACCACCGAAACCGATTTCCTCAGCCTCGAGAAGGACAACCTTCCGGCCCTGTCGCGCGAGGTCGAGCGCGGTGTGCAAGCCGCAATATCCGCCTCCCACGATGCAGACCTCGCAGTCCTCGTCACCCCGCAGGGCTTGCGTGATCTCCGATGCCGGTGCGGTACGCGGCCAGAGGACACCCCCGATCGGCGAAAAACGTGCCATGCGGGTCATGTCCCTGTCGCTGCGGCAAGCGTCAGATCGTCGCGAATGCAGGCAGCGCGGTGACCGGGGCCGACCTCGCGCAGCTCTGGCACGGCTTCGGCACAGGCATCGAGCGCATAGGGGCATCGTGTGCGGAACGGGCAGCCCGAGGGCGGATTGACCGCGCTGGGGATGTCCCCCTCGAGAACGATGCGCGTCTTCCGGTCGCGCGCCGCGGGCGTCGGCGCCGCGGACAACAGGGCCTCGGTATAGGGATGGTAGGGCTGAGAAAAGAGCGCGCGGGTCGGGGCGATCTCGACAATGCGGCCCAGATACATGACAGCGACATGGTCGGACACATGCCCCACCACGGCCAGGTCGTGCGTGATGAAAAGCATTGTAAGCTGCATCTCGCGCTGCAGCTTTGCGAAGAGGTTGAGAACCTGCGCCTGAACGGAAACGTCGAGCGCCGATACGACCTCGTCCGCCATGATGAAATCGGGACGCACCATCAGCGCGCGCGCGATGCCGATGCGCTGGCGCTGGCCACCCGAGAATTCATGCGGGAAGCGGTCGATGTAGCGGGCCGGCAGGCCGACGGTTTCCAGCATCTCGCCCGCCCGGTCGCGCCGTGCCTGCCGCGACAGACCGGGCTCATGAAAGCGCAGCGGGACGGAAAGCGTGTTCGCCACGCTCATGCGGGGATTGAGGCTGCTGAACGGGTCCTGGAACACCATCTGCATCCGTCGGCGCACCGCCTTCATCTCTTCGGGCCCTGCCCGCGCGATGTCGATGCCGTCGAATTTCAGACTGCCGGAGGTCGGGGTCTCGAGCCCCATGACCGCGCGGCCGAACGTCGACTTGCCCGATCCGCTCTCGCCCACCAATCCCAGAACGGAACGTCGGCCAATGTCAATCGTGATGCCATCGACGGCCCGCACCATGTGGCTCGATCCGCCGAACAGCCCCCGGCGAAGCGGAAAATGCTGTTTGAGTTCGACGGTTTCGATGAGAGGCGTGTCGGCGGTCATGTCTCGCGTTCCTCGCCGATGTGTCTCCAGCGCTTGCAGCGCACCATGTGCCCGCCGCCTGCGTCCTCGATGGACGGGGGCGAGGTATCGCACAGCCCCTCCTGCATGAAGGCACAGCGCGGGTGGAAGGAGCAGCCCTGCGGCAGGGCGGCGGGATCGGGCACAAAGCCCTCGATGGTCTTCAGGTCGCCCAGTTTCAGCCCCGCGGTTTCCAGCCGCGGAACCGCGTTCATCAGGCCGATCGTATAGGGCATGAGCGGATCGCTCAGGACGGTCTCGGTTCGCCCCTCCTCGACCGTCTGGCCGGCATACATGACGATGGTGCGATCGGCGATGTCCGCCACCACGCCGAAATCATGGGTGATGAAAAGCATGGCCATGCCTGTGTCTTTTTGCAGGCGGCGCAAAAGGTCGAGGATCTGGGCTTGCACCGTTACATCGAGCGCCGTCGTGGGTTCGTCCGCGATCAGGATGTCCGGCTCCAGCGCAAGCGCGATGGCGATCATGATCCGCTGCCGCATTCCGCCCGACAATTCGTGCGGATACGTGCCCAAACGATCCTGCGGATCGGGAATACCCACCTGCTCCAGCAACTCGACCGCGCGCGCCCGCGCCTTGGCGCGCGACACCCGGCGATGGCTTCGAATGGCTTCGACGATCTGGTCGCCAATGGTGTGGACCGGGTTGAGCGAGGTGAGCGGCTCCTGAAATATCATCGCGATCCGGTCGCCCCTGAGTCGCCGCATCCGGGGTTCCGGCAGGCCGAGAAGCTCGATGTCACCGTCGCCGCCGTGCAGAACGATCCGGCCGGTTGTGCGCGATTGTGGCGGCGGCGGGAGCAGACCTATTATGCCGAGGCTGGTCACCGACTTTCCAGAACCGCTTTCCCCCACGAGGGCCAGCGTCTCTCCCGCCTCGAGCGAAAAACTGACATCGCGCACGACGGTGAAATCCTGCCCCTCGGAGCGGAACCCTATCCCCAGGTCTTCGACGCTCAGAACCCGGCTCATTGCAGGTCACTTCTGGCGTCGAGCGCGTCGCGCAACCCGTCGCCGATAAAGTTGAAACTGGTCACCGCCAGCGTGATCGCCACACCCGGCACGATGGCGAGCCAGGGTGCGGTGTCGAGGAATTGCTGCGCGTTATTGAGCATGTTGCCCCAACTGGGGAGCGGCGGCTGAATGCCGTATCCAAGGAAGCTGACATAGGCCTCGATCAGAATGGCGCGCGCGACGGTCAGGGTCGCGGCGACGATGATCGGCCCGATCGTGTTCGGCAAAAGCTCGCGGAACATGATCCATGTGTGCGACGCACCACTGATCATCGCGGCGGTGACGAAATCCCGCTCGCGCAGCGACCTTATCTCGGCCGAGACGATGCGCGCGATTTCCATCCAGCTCGTCAGGGCGATGATGATCGTGATCATCAGGGCATTGGGCTCAAGGAAGGCCGCCAGCACCAGAAGCAGGAATATCTGGCCTTATGTATCAAACGCACCAGCCCGAGGGCTGAGCGATGATTAAGGTGTTGGTGCTAGGGTCAGGACTTCGGTAACGGGGTCGGTTCAGTCAACATGTTTCGGGCAAGCAGAATGATCCGCCAGAGCGATGCTTTTGGTTCGTCGTGTCGGCACTGCTTTCTCTCGCGGCTTTCGGCAGAGGCCCCTCGGGTACATGCTTCGGTTCGTGATCAGCGCGGTGGCTGCCAACCATGATGCGAGCAAAGACGCCCTTGTCGCTCCATCGCTTCCAGCGGTTATACAGGGTCTTGTGCGGACCGTATTCCGCGGGTGCATCGCGCCACCGCAACCCATTGCGATTGATGAAGATAATACCGCTCAGCACACGCCGGTCATCGACGCGCGGCTTACCGTGGGACTTCGGAAAATAGGGCTCCAGACGCGCCATCTGCGCGTCGGTCAGCCAGAAGAGATCAGACATGTTCACCGCTCGTTTTTCGAACCGTGAATCACGCCACCCGACGGAAATCAATGGGTCCTGACCTTA
>JADQCC010000025.1 GCA_016278295.1 Roseovarius sp.
GCGCCGAGGCGGCGATGCGGGCGCTCGGGCAGGGGCCGCTCTTTCAGGTGCGCGAGGGCGACGGCGCGCTCGATGCGATGCTGGCGGCGCGCGGCTACCGCACGGTTGACCCGGTGAACCTGCATGTCGCGCCGGTGGCCGCGCTGACCGGCGAGACGCCGCCGCGCGTCACCACCTTTACCGTCTGGGAGCCGCTGGAGATCATGCGCGACATCTGGGCCGAGGGCGGCATCGGCCCCGCGCGCGTGGCGGTGATGGAGCGGGCGGCGGGGCCGAAGACGGGGCTTCTCGGGCGGCTCAGGGATCAGCCCGCCGCCACCGGGTTCGTGGCCATCCACGACGGCGTGGCGATGGTGCACGCGCTGGAGGTACGCGCCCGCCACCGGCGCGCGGGGCTGGGGCGGCTGATGATGCTTCAGGCCGCGCATTGGGCCGCCGCGCAGGGCGCGCGACATCTTGCCGTAATCTGCACGCAGGCCAACAAGGGGGCGAACGGGCTCTATTCCGCGATGGGATTTTCCTGCGTCGGCACCTATCATTACCGCCAGAAGGAGCAGCCATGACCCGCAAAGACGACCAGCCCACCGCGCTCGACCTGCCGCCGGTCGATCCCTTGCCCGAGGCGACCGCGCGCTATTTCGAGATATGCGAGGACAAGCTGGGCCTCGTGCCCAACGTGCTGCGCGCGCACGCGTTCGATATCGAGAAGCTCGATGCCTTTGCCGGGCTCTACAACGCGCTGATGCTGGCGCCATCGGGGCTGTCGAAGCTAGAGCGCGAGATGATCGCCGTGGTGGTCAGCTCGATCAACAGGTGCTGGTACTGCCAGGTGGCGCATGGCGCGGCGGTGCGGGCGCTGTCGGGCGATCCCGCACTGGGCGAGGCGATGGTGATGAATTACCGCGTCGCCGATATCGAGCCGCGCCAGCGCGCGATGCTCGATTTCGCGGCCAAGGTCACGATGGCGAGCGCCACCATCGAAGAGGCCGACCGCGACGGCTTGCGCGATCACGGATTTTCCGATCGTGACATCTGGGACATCGCCAATGTGGCGGGGTTCTTCAACATGTCCAACCGCGTCGCCTCGGCCACCGGGATGGAGCCCAACCCCGACTACCATTCGCAGGCGCGCTGAGATGCGGGGGCGGCGGGCGGCATGGGTTGTGGCGCTGCTGCTCCTTGCCGGGGTGGGGCAGGCGCAGGACTTGCCGCTGCCCGAGGGCGCGGAGCGCACGACCGAAGTGATCCGCCCCGCCGACACGGTGTACCTGCCGCAAGGCGCGCTGGAGGGGGGCGCGGTACCGCGGCTGCGGCTCGACGGGACAATCACCAGCCGGGCGTGGCGCCTGCCCGAGCGGGGGCTGGGCACGCTGGCGCGGATGGCCCCGCTGCGCGCGGTGCTGGAAAAGTCCGGGTGGGAGGTGGTGTTCTCCTGCGCGGCGGATGGCTGTGGCGGGTTCGGTTTCCGCTTTGCCGTGCCGGTGCTGCCCGCGCCGGCGATGTTCGTGAACCTCTTCGATTACCGTTACCTGCTGGCGCGGCGCGGCACGGGCGAGGCGGTCGAGCATGTCATGCTGTTCGTCAGCCGCGCGGGCGAGCGGGGCTATGTGCAGCTCACCCATGTCGGACCCGCGGACATGACGGCGGCCCCCGAGGCGTCTGCGCCAGAGCCGCAGCCAGGGGAGGAATCGCTGGAGGCCACGCTGCGCGAGGCCGGGCACGTGGTGCTGCGGGGGCTGGATTTCGCCTCGGGCGAGGCGGTGCTCGGGCCGGGGCCGCACGCCGACCTCGCGGCGCTGGCGGCATTCCTGACCGAATATCCCGAAGCACGGATCGCGCTGGTGGGCCATACCGACAACGTCGGCGCGCTCGACGCCAATATCGCGCTGTCGCAGGCGCGCGCCGAGGCGGTGCGCGCGCGGCTCGTCGCCGATCACGGGGTCGATGGCGCGCGGGTCGAGGCGCGCGGCGTGGGCTATCTCGCGCCGGTGGCGGCCAACGATACCGCCGAGGGCCGCGAGACCAATCGCCGGGTCGAGGTGGTGCTCCTGCAATAAGTGGATTGGACGGTGCTGTGGGTTCGGGGGACCGCCAGAGCAGCGTTCCCGGAAACCTCCGGCCCCTCACGAAGCGGCCATTTTCGTGGCGCGCCGGGCCGTCAGCCGCTATCCTGGCTCTCCAGGAAGTCGACGAAATGCTGTGTCGGCAGGCGCAGGTTCTCGGACGCCCACACCGCCTCTGTCACCATGACATCGGCAACGTCGCGGATGGGAAGCGGCACCAGCCCGCCGGTCCCGAAATCGTAGATGCTCTCGGTCAGGATGGTGATGCCCATGCCGCAGGACACAAGCCCGAGAATGCCCACGGAATTGAACGCCTCCTGCACGATCCGCGGCTGAAAGCCCGCCTTGCGGCACAGCGGAAACAGATAGTCGTAGAAATGCGCCCAGGCTTCTGCCGGTCCGTGCACGAAATCCTCGTCCGCCAGATCGCCGAGCGCGACCGACTTGCGCGATGCCAGGCGGTGCCCTTCGGGCACGATGCAGATCGGACGGTCGGTCTGCACGACGCGGCTATGAAATCCCGGCTGCCGCACCGGGCCGGTGACAAACCCGATGTCGAGCTTGTCGTCCTTCAGCTCCTGGATCTGCGTGGCCGTGACCCCGTGATGCGGGCGCACCGTGATGCCGGGATGTTCCTGGTGAAACCGCTTGAGCAGTTCGGGCAGCGCGTCGGCGATGGCGAAATCGGTATAGCCGACGCGCAGCGCCCCGGCCTCGCCGATACTGACGCGGCGGGTAAGGTCGATGGTCGCCTCCATCCCGTTCAGCACCCGCTGCCCGCCCTCGCGAAAGGCGCGTCCGGCATCGGTCAGGCGCACGAAGTTCTGCGAGCGGTCGAACAGCGTGACCTGCAATTCGGCCTCAAGGTGCTGGATCGTGCGGGTGAGCGCCGGCTGCGAGATGTGCAGGTGTTCCGAGGCACGCCTGAAATTGAGATCTTCGGCGAGGACCAGGAAATAGCGGATATGGCGGAGGCCGATTTTCATGATACCTATTATGCATCAGAAACTAATCAATTGATATTATACTTGCAGATCGCGCCCGGCTACCCTGCCTGGATAACAAGATCAATAAATCCAGCACGCAACAGGAGCAATCATGTCACAGTCACCCATTCACCATTTCACCGGGCCTATCGCGGCGTTCGCCCTCATGGCCGGAGCCGCCTCGGCGCAGGACGTCACCATCAACCTCGGCTATGCCGCCGCCGAGACCAGCACCTATGCCGTGCTTGCCGACAAGTTCGAGGAACTGGCCGAGCAATACAGCGACGGCAGCATCGACGTGAAGGTGCGCTGCTGCGGTCAGCTGATGGGCGAGGACGAGGCGTTCAAGGCGATGCAATTGGGTACGGTGGATATGTTCATCATCACCGCCAATAATGTCTCGCCGCATTTCCCGCTGATGGATGCGTTCGTGCTGCCCTACATCTTTCAGAACAAGGACCACGCCTATCGCGTTCTGGAAGGCGAGGTCGGGCGCGACTTTGCCGCGCAGCTTCAGGAAGCCACCGGGGTGCATCTGCTGACCTACGGCTTTGTCGGGGATCGCGATTTCTACAATGCCCGCAACCCGATCACCTCGGTCGAGGACATGGCGGGGCTCAAGGTCCGCGTCCCCAAGAACCAGGTGATGATCGACACCTACAAGGAATTCGGCGCGGCCCCCATCCCGCTGCCCTGGGCGGATACGCCGACCGCGCTTCAGACCGGCACCGTGGAAGGGGCCGATAACGGCACCTCGTTCATCAAGTCGCAGAAGTTCTACGAGATCATGCCCTATTTCACGGTGCTTGAGCATTTCACCTATTTCTCGCCACTGTTCGCCAGCGACCGCTTGATGGGCAAGCTGGATGACGCGCAGCGCGACGCGGTCATGCGGGCAGCGGAAGAGGCAGGCGTCTATCACCGCGAAGAGATGGCCGCGCGGATCGACGAGATTCGCGCCTTCCTGACCGGCGAGGGTGGCATGGAGACGGCGGAACTCGACCGCTCCGGCTTTATCGAGGCGGGGCTGCGGGTGCAGGATCGCTATGCCGCCGACAAGGGCGAGGACTTCATCGCCCTCGTCGAGGCGATCCGCGCCGAGGCCGAATAACCCCGGCGACAACCGCATGGGGGCAGGGCGCCCCCATGCCATCTGGCACCTTCCCGCGCGGAGGCAGGCGCATGCTGTCCAGGCTAGACAGATATTTCGAAGAGGTGATCTGCACGATCTGCCTCGTGGTCGTGGTCGGATCGGTGCTGTTGCAGGTGATCCTGCGCTACTTCTTTTCCACCGCCGCTGCCTGGGCCGAGGAGACCGCCGTCTATGGCATGATCTTTGCGGTCTATCTCGGGGCGACGATGGCGGTGCGCGAACGCGCGCATATTCGCATCACGCTGCTGGTCAGCCGCCTGCCGCGCGCCTTGCAGGTGGCGGCGGTGGTGCTGGCCGACGCGCTGTGGGCCGGGTTCGTGATCTTCATGATCGTGCAGACCACGATCTACACGCAGCTTCTGTTCAACGTCACCTACATGACCCCCGGCCTCGGGATCGAGCAGCGGTGGGTGCAGATGATCATCCCGATGGCCTTTGTCCTGATGCTGTTTCGCATCGGGCAGGTCTATTGGCGCTGGGGCCGCGATGGCTGGAAAGGTCTGCCGCTATGAACGGCCCTCTTGTCATGGCCGCGGCCTTCGTCTTCGCGATGGCCATCGGCGTGCCGATTCCCTTTGCCGCCGGGCTGGCCACGGTCGCGGGCCTGCTGATCGCCGATATTCCCCTGACCCTGATGGCGCAGGCGGCGTGGACGGCGTTCGAGCCGTTCCCGCTGGTGACCATCCCGCTCTTCATCCTGGCCGGGCAGTTGATGGAGCAGGGCGGGATGTCCGACAAACTCGTCACCATCGCGAAACGCCTTGTCGGGGCCTACAAGGGCGGCATGGGGCTGGTGACGGTGGTGGCCTGCATGTTCTTTGCCGCGCTCTCGGGGTCCGGTCCGGCAACCACCGCCGCCATCGGCTCGATCACCATCCCCGCGATGCAGAAAGAGGGCTATCGCTCGCGCTTTGCCGGGGCCATCGCCGCATCCGCGGGCGCGCTCGGCAGCATGATCCCGCCTTCCAACCTCCTGATCATCTTTGCGCTGGTCACGGATGTCTCGATCCCGCGGCTGTTTCTGGCGGGTATCCTGCCGGGCGTCGTTCTGGGGCTGATGCTGATGGTCGCGGTGTTTGTGATCTCGTGGAGGAACGGCTACGGCGGCACCGAGGACCGGTTTCGCTGGGGGCCGCTGCTCTGGGCGCTGTGGGAAGGGAAATGGGCGGTGTTCGCGCCGATCCTGATCCTGGGCGGCATCTATGCCGGTATATTCACCCCGTCCGAGGCGGCGGCGGTGGCGGTGGCCTACGGTCTCTTTGTCGGGCTGTTCATCTACCGCGGCCTGACCTGGGCCAAGCTGCTGCACGCGTTCAAGTTCACCGCCATCGTCATCGGCTCGGTCCTGTTCATCCTCGGCTCGACCAAGGCGTTCGGCCAACTGGTCACGATCTTCGACATTCCCAGCGATATCCTGGCGCTGTTCCGGGGCTTGGTGGCCTATCCCTGGCTCATCATGCTGTCGATCGGGATTTTCTACATCCTCGTCGGCATGTGGCTGGAGAGCATCCCGCAGATCATCATCTTTACCGCCGTGTTCTTTCCGCTGGTGACCAGCCTGGGTGTCGATCCGGTGGTGTTCGGGATTTTCACCGTGATGACCTGCGAGATCGGGTTCCTGACACCGCCCATCGGCGTGAACCTGTTCGTCGCCGCGAGGATCAGCAAGATCACCATCGAGGACATTTCGGTCGGGGTGCTGCCGCTGCTCATCCCCTACATGCTGATGATCCTGCTTCTGGTGTTTTTCTCGGGCTGGGTGACCTGGCTGCCCGATCTCGTTTACGGCCCGCAACTGAGGTAATCACATGAAAGAAGTTCCCCTGACCGGTTATACCGACCGTCTCTCGGCGCGGCCGGGCGAAGAGATCGCCTTCAAGGTGTCCTCGACCGAGGGCGGCCGTTACCGCGCGCGGCTGGCCCGGTCGATCTGCGCCGATCCGAACCCGGCGGGCATGGGGATCACCGAAGAGGATGCCAGCGCATGGTTCGCGCCGCGCGACCTGCCCGCGCGGCATCAGGCGTTCTTTCCCGGCTCCTACGGCCATACGGGGGGCGCGGTCACGCTGCCCGCGCAAGGCGGCGTCAGCCTGAGCGCGACGGTCCAGCCCACGCATCTCAATGGCCGCGATCAGGCGGTTTTGTCCTGCGGGCCGCTGCGCATGGGGATCGACGCGGGCGGCTGTCTCTTTGTGGCGGCCGGGGACGGGCGGGTCACCGTCGGGGCGCCGCTGCCGCCGCATCGCTGGACGCGCATAGAGGCGCGCCTGCAAGATGGCCATGCCACCCTTGTCCAGACGGTCCTTGGGCACCACAGCCGCGAGACCCATGAACAAACCGGCCCGCTGCACTGCGGGGCGATCACCGCCCCGGTCGGCCTTGCGGCGTGTCTGGATGGCACGGGCGCGCGGCATTTCTTCAACGGCAAGATCGAGGCCCCCGCCATCGCGGGCGCGGACGGCATGATCGCGGCCTGGGATCTGTCGGCCTCTATCCCGCACAGCGACGTCCCCGCCACCGCCGGGCCGCCGCTGCACCTCGTCAACTTTCCCACCCGCGCGATGACCGGGTCGGCGTGGGACGCCTCGGAGATGTGCTGGCGGCACAAGCCCGGGCATTATGGCGCCATCCATTTCCACGAGGATGATATCTACGATTTCGGCTGGCAGACCGATTTCACCCTGACCGTGCCCCAGGACATGCCATCGGGCGTTTATGTCATGCATATCGAGGGCGATGGCGGCAGCGACGCCATCCCGTTCTACATCTGCCCGCCCAAGGGCACGCGCCGCGCCGATCTCTGCGTGCTGATCCCGACCTTTACCTATGTCATCTACGGCAACCACGCCCGCCCCGACTACGATCCGGCATGGCAGGGGCGGATGCGCGATTGGGGGGCCTATCCCCACAACCCGGCGGAATACCCCGATTACGGCCTGTCGACCTACAACACCCATTCCGACGGGTCGGGCATCTGCCACGCCTCGCACCGGCGGCCGCTGTTCAATTTCCGGCCCGGGTTTCTCACCTTCGGGGCGACCGCCTGTTCGGGGCTGCGGCACTTCCCGGCCGACAGCCACCTGATAAGCTGGCTGCACGCCAAGGGCATCGGCCATGACGTCATCACCGACCACGAGCTGCATGCCGAGGGGGCCGAGGTGCTGGCCGGTTACAAGGCCGTCACCACCACCACCCACCCGGAATATCACACCGCCGAGACGCTGGATGCACTGCGCGATTACCGGGATGCGGGCGGCCACCTGCTCTATCTCGGGGGGAACGGATTCTACTGGCGCATCGCGCGCCACGCCGAGAATGACAGCCTGCTGGAAATCCGCCGCGCCGAGGATGGCATTCGCGCATGGGCGGCAGAGCCGGGCGAGTATTACAACGCCTTCGACGGCACCTATGGCGGCCTGTGGCGGCGCAGCGGACGGGCGCCGCAGGCGCTGGTCGGGATCGGCTTTGCCGCGCAGGGCGAGTTTCACGGCGCGCCCTATCAGCGGCTGTGCTTCGACCCGGATTTCGACTGGCTGTTCGAGGGCGTGACCGAGGATCTGTTCGGCGGATACGGGTTCAGCGGCAACGGTGCGGCGGGGTTCGAGCTGGACCATGTCGATCAGCGCATCGGCTCGCCGCAGAACCATGTCCTGCTGGCGCGCTCCGCGGGCGACAACCGCGCGTTCATGCTGGTCCCCGAAGAGCAGCTCACCCACCTGACCAACCTGACCGGCGGGTCGGAGGAAGAGGCAAAGCACGCCGACCTGATCCATTTCGAGCTGCCCGAGGGCGGCTCGGTCCTTGCCGCCGGCTCGATCACCTTTTGCGGCAGCCTGCCGTGGAACGATTTCGACAACGACGTCTCGCGCCTGTTGGAGAATTACCTGCGCCGCAAACTGACGGGCACGTAGCCCGACGGCGCATCTGGTTCCGGGGCTTGCCCGGCTGGCCCGGCTGGCCAGGGCCTCTGCGCGCCCGCCCCCCCCTTTTACGCCCCAACCTGACAACACGGTTGCCGCCGGGTTTCGTTTCGGGGGCGCGCTGCCGGACACTCTTGCCTCTGTTTTCGAGGGGCGGTGCTTTTCATCCGAATTGCATCAGGGGTCGATCAGCCCGCGTCGAAATGGATGAACCCGACCTCGTCGCCTGCGTCGAAATGCGCCGTGTCGGCGGGCAGGATGGCCAGGCCGTCCGCCTCTGCCAGCCCTGCTACCCGCGCCGAGAAATCGCGCGGCCCGAGGTCCAGCACCGGACGACCGGAAATGTCATGCCCGACAAGGCGCGCAGGCCGGTATTCGCGGCGTCCCGGCGCGCGCGACAGGGCGCGGTCGAGCGTGGCGAAAC
>JADQCC010000132.1 GCA_016278295.1 Roseovarius sp.
CGTCTTGCCCCAGCTTTTCGCGATAAGCATCGAGTGCGTCCGAAATCGCGCTCCTGTCCGGCGCCGCGAACGCGTCGGCCGCGCCCGCCCATGCCGTCTCGATACGCCCCAGACGTGTCGCGATATCTTCGTCGCGCGCGGCGGTTGCGGGGCGATAATGAAGCCGCTCGATCCGCCCGGTTTCGGCGCGCAGGATGTCGGCCATGTCCCAAGGAGTTTCCGCCCGAAGCGGCAGGGACGAGAGCAAAAGCAACAGAACGGCGGCCAGGGCCCTCATCGGATATCCTCCGGCAGATCGCGGGACAGTTCGGCGAGGGTGAAGGGCGGCACCGACAGGTTTCGACGCAGGCTGGTATAGATCAGATCGGGAAGGGCAACCCGGTAAAGCAGCCGCGCCTCCAGTTTCAGTGACCCATCGGCCCCCTCGGGCAGCGGCACGTCGTAGCTGATCACATCCTCGCCACGCGGCGGAATGGGCTTGCGCTGCCAGATGACGGCGGCGGTCTGAAAGGTCAGGTGATCGGTGATCCGCTTGCCTTCGCGATCGAGAAAGTGCTCGATCCAACTGACAGCCTCGGGATCCTCGACCCCCAACCGCTCCGCCGCTCCGCCCGAGCGGAACAGCGTGTGGTTCGCGGCATCGCTCACCGTCACCTCGAGCCAGATGTATTTCTGATCGTTAACCCCGGTGGGCAGATTGTGCCCGGCGCCGATATTTTGCACCGCGATGTCGAGTTGCAGGCCCTCGCCCGTTCGGCGCAGCCCGCGCAGTTCGAGCCGCGCCGCCTCGCGCAGGAAACCCTGCGTCTGGCGCTTCTGGACTTCGAGGGTGGCGCGGTTCGCCTCGGCCGTCATGCCCGGCAGCAGCCCGCCGCGCAGCACGCCGAGCGCATCGCCGAGTTCGGTCTCGGTCATCGCGTAATTGGCGCCGATGAAGCGGTGCGAATAGCGGTCGGGGTCGGAGGTGTCGCCGTCACGGATCGCGCGCAGTTGCGCGGCCGGATCACTGGCCATATGGCAATCCTGGCAGGTGACGCCGTTCTTGGCATACCAGCTGTCGCGCCATTCGAGAAAGGTCGTCTGCACCTTCTGGGGCGCGCTCGCCTTGCTGTTGGTTGGGTCGTATGTCTCGACATGGCAGGCGGCGCAGGCCTCGGCGCTCTTCATCAGCGCGTCGGTGTCGGACGCGGCGTAGGCGGCGACATGCGCGCGCGGATCGGCGAGGATCGCCGCGCCCTGTGGCCCGGCCTGCGCGGTCTCTGCCCGGTGATAGGCCAGCGTCAACGCGCCGTTACCCTTCTCGGGCTCGACCTTGGTGGCCGTATGGCAGGTTATGCAGGCCACGCCCTCGCTCAACGCATCGGAAGGCGGCACCGAGACAAAACGGTTCACCCGCCCCGTCATCATCTCGTTCGGCGCATGGCAGCCTTCACAGAACCGGGCTTTCTCGGGGTCGCTGACCGTATCCTCGTTGGCCTCGACGACCGCTTCGTAGATCAGGTCGCGGTCGGCGATGGCATGCAGCGACGCGGCCCATTCGGTGAATTCGCGTTGATGACAACTCGCGCATTCGCTCGAGGACGGCAAGCGCGCGGGATCGCTGAATTGCCCAGTGGCGCTTTGCATTTTGGATGGAAAGAACGGTCGATCCGTGCCGTTCGCATCCGGACCGAAGGGCAGCTTGTAATAGGGGACCGCGGACAGCGCCACGCCAGCCGGCGCGGGCGCGGGGTTTCGCAGCGCCAGGACCGAGAGCACGATCAGGGTCATCAGCAGCGCGAGCGCCAGAAACCTTGCGTGGTAGTGAAGTTGCGTTTTCACGCGCATGCGCCCGATCTTCATGGTCTTCGCAACCTCCAGTGCCGCATCGACAGGTGCAGGACGAGACCCGCGATAGCGGGCCACGAGGTCCACAAATGGATCATGGACAGAGCCCCGCTCATCGCGCGGTCGGGAAACCAGATCCAGCCGACGAACCACACAAATGCTGGCAGCAGCATCACCAGACCCGTGAGCAGCAAGAGCGCCCAGACGGCGAGCAACAGACATGACGTGCTTGTGAAGAGAGAGCGTTCGCTTTTCACCAGACCCTGACCCACGTGCCCCCAGAGCCAGGGCAGGAGCACCGCCGCGAGGGCCATCCCGCTTGCGGCGTGCAGCCAGAGCACCGCGCCCGCGTCGGGATCGAGCCAGAGCCACACACCGCTTGCGAAAAGAGCGGCAATCAGCGCGGTTTGCCCGCCCGACCGCAGGCTTCCACCGCGCGGGTGTGGGCGCGGCCCTGCCTCAGCAGGGACCGCGCCGCTCTGGAAGATGGCTCGATCGGTCATCCCCGATCAGCCCCGGATGTCCACGCCGCTTCGCGCCGCCGCCTGCAACACCTGCGCCACGATTCGCTCGGCGATGTCCTGTGCGTCGGCACCGAGCGCATCGGCCTCCTCGGGCGAGAAACGCGCGCCGGACTCTTCCCGCGCCCGGGTTTCCCTGACCAGCGCCAGAAGTTCCTCGAATCCGCTGGAGATCGACGCATCGAGCGCCGGGTCGTCGGACTTCACCACCGGCGCGACGGCTGCGCGATACATACGCTCGCAGCCGCTCATTATGTCGATGACGTCAACCAGTCGGCTGCGCGCCACGAAGGCCGCTTCGTCGCCGCCCAGAAACTGCGACTCTTTCCATTCCCCGAAATAATCGCCCACGGTCGGCGTCATGGTCACCACGGCCGTGAAGGCGTCGTCGCGACTGGGCTGCCACGCCTCGATGTCGGCCGCAAGTTTTCCAGACCATTTCACCAGCCCCTCGGCCGCACCGAGCGCGAGATTGGTTTCGAACAGCACCTCGCCCGGTTCGATCGTGCCGTCGCCGTCGAGATCGACCTCCGCGCGCGCATTCCCGGTGTCGCCTCCCCAATAGAGCGGCTCGGTGATGGTGTGAAAGAGACTTCCCGGTCGCTGCAACACGGTGCCGTCGGGAAGGCCCAGATCATAGGGGGCGACATCCGCCTCCGCCCCGGCGGGGTTGCCCGCGTCGAGTATGAGGTCGTATTTGACCAGTGACGGAACACCGGCGACGATGCCCTCGATGTTCTCGTATGAATCCGAGGCCGCGAGCCATGTGGTGCGAATCCGTGTCACCGCCTCGGCCAGCTTTGCGCCGTCCGCCGACCACGCGGCCTCGTAATCGTCGCTATTCGCCTCGATGATCGCAGCATAGTCAGCAACGGCGTCGCGCAGCCGCTTTGAGCCGGCGACAAGCTGCGCGGCGTTTTCAAGGGTGAAGGCCTTGACCTCCCTCAACCCTTCGGTTTCGCCGCGCGGTGCGGCCTGCGCGCCGCCGGCCAGCAGCAGGGCGAGTACGATGATCGCTGTCTTGCTCATGGAAAGTTTCTCCTCTTGTTCCGAGCCAGATGTGCTGGGGGCGATACACGTTCGCTCTGCCTGGCGCCTTACATAAACCCTATCAAACCTCTCGGGATTTGACTCAGGTCAATGTTGATAGATTTAGTGCATCTTTATAATCCAAACCGCTGCCCCGTCTTGCCGCGGCCGCGGCCGTCGGCAGGTGGTAGTTGGCCATGCGCGCCAAACCGTCCCGGGGCCGCCAGGGCCGATGGCAATTCCTTAAAACTCCTTGGCCAGCAGGGCTCCAATGGTATGCGATTCAACGCCCCCCTCGTCGCCGTAACGATAGGCGAGCGCGGCGGTCAGACCGTCGGCAATCTCGATCTCTCCAGAGACAGTAGTCAGTTGATCCTGCGGGAGGTTTTTGACGTCGCGCAGCGCATAGACCGCCGAAAGGGTGACCGGCCCGACCGGTGCTTCCACACCGAGCGTGGCAAAGGTCGCGCTGTCGCGCGTACCGTCGAAATTGTCGAAATACGCCGCTTCGACCAGAACGGTCACGGGAAGAGCGCCGGTTGCGAATTCACGGCGGAGCCCACCCACGATGCCAGTCTGATCCGCCACGTCGCCGACCCCGCGCGCCTGGGATTGCAGGCCGAGGTTGTATTCGGTCGGGCCGAAAGCCCCCGACAGGCTGACCGCGACGGATTCCGGCCCGTCGGTATTCGATACGCCGCCATCGCTTAGCCTGGTTCGTCCGCGATTCTCACCGAGCGACTCGCTAAGGACAGTGCGATCGGCGTTGAAGATGGCCAGGGTCAACTCATGCGCGCCTTGGCCAACCGAAAACGGCATCGTGAGAGAGGCGCCGATCTTCTCGGTGATCTCGTAATCTTCGGCAAAATCGACGCCATAGATGCCAGGAGCCACGTCCCACGCGATTCCGAATGCCGGGTTGAACTTGCCCAGAACCACTTGTGCAGCCCCGAAATCATACGCGAAGTACAGCTCTTCCGCATAAAGACCATGATCTTCGAGAAAGCTGTCCGATGTGGGCGCGGTGATCTGCTCAAGCACGAGCGTGCTGTTGATCGAGGTCTGTGGTGTAAGCGCAAACGACAAACCGCCTTCGATCGTGGCAAACGTGTTGTTGATCTCTTCACCGGGCGCAGACGAGTTGACGGTGAAATCACTTTGCATTTCAAAGCTGAACTCGGCCGAAAACGGTGAGCTGGCCTCCTGTGACAGGGCTTCTGTCGCACCCAGCAGCGCACAGCCTACAAGCGTCAAATACAGGGTTTTCATAACTATTCCTCGGTTCCTTGCCGAAAGAGCCTGGACATCAAGCTTCCGGTCTTGTTTGTGACGAGATACCTGGCTTGAAGCTGGGGATGCCATCCGCCGTGGATCACGGCGGAAGAGACATATCTTTCCCGAAAACCCTTCGCAGAGTTGCCGAGAGTGTCGGCGATCTCATGGGTGATCGCACTCGTGTCGGGTTCCGCACCGATCCGTTCGAAGGAACGAGCCCGCTCGGTCAGCGCGTCCGCCCAGCCCACGATCGACCGCTCACCGGCCATTTTGCCGCGTGCGAGCATCCCGTCACAGGCGAATGCCGCTTCGGCGTTCTCTGCATCGGTGTCGAACACCTCGAAGGCACTTTGTGCCTGTGCCGCGTTGGCCGGACCCGGCAGAATTGATGTTGCAGTTGTGCGGCTGCTCTTCATGAGTCCTTCCTGAGCGGTTCTGGGGCGGATTGCGCCAACGCGCGCTGACGAACTCATATCTGACTTATTTTGTCAGCAATGACAATATCAGACTTAAACACTCAGATTTTGGCTGAGGAGATGGTGACCTTCCACAGAATTTCCCTCCATCTGGACTTAGGTGTTCTATCCCACGGTCTGGTGGTGTGATCCTTTCGCAGGAATGGAAGGAAGCACTATGGGATAAGTTCGTCACGGCACGGATGACTCGCGATACCACCGAGTACTGGTTAGATTGCCTGAGCGAGTTCGACGTTCCGAACGCCCCGATCCTATCGATCAGAGACGCGCTGGAACAGCCGCATGTCCATGATCGCGGGCTGATTGAATCGACGGATCATCCGACCGAGGGCAGCATGAGGCTGGTCCGGGGGCCGGTCCGGTTCGACGGTGAAGGTCCGGCCGCTAGCCAGGCACCGAGGCTGTTGGGGGAGGATACAGCCAAGGTCTTGTCGAGGCATATCGGCCTCAGTGACGAGCGGATCAACACGCTGATCGCGAAAGGTATCGTCAAGGCTGCGAGCTGAAATGCGAGGCGGCGCAGGTAGGCGATGGATAGAACGACGCCCCGGCCCGCCGTCAATCCATGCCGACCTCTAACAGTTTGAGCGTTCAGCCCTGCACGTGGTGGGCCGGAGATGTGGCACCGACGTCGCTCGGGCATTTGGCAAGCGGTCGAGATGGCAACCAACTCTCGCCTCACAAGTTAAGAGCCCCACAAGCGAGGGCACGTGAATTCCCTCCCGTTTCCCGCCGAGTTCGAGTGCTGGATCGATTCTTGTTGAAATCTAACATGTATGTCAGATAATATCGAAATCTCATTACTTGTTCTGTCCATAGGGAGGAAATCAGAATGGCAAAGCGCAGAAAGACCCGCATGAAACATCTGGCCGAAAAGGTCCAGAAGGGAGAGCGCATCGTCGGCATGGAGTGCCACGACACACCGAGCGCGATCATGGCCGAAGAACTCGGGATGGATCTTCTATGCTGTGGCAGCCCCGGCCCGATGGGGCTCATGGGGCACAAGTCGATGGCCACGGTGGATTTCGAGGAGCAGCTTTATATGCTGGAAGGTGTGCTCCGCGGTGCCTCTTCCCCGTTCATCATCTGCAACATGCCCAACACCACCGCTTGCATTTCCATCGAGGAATCGGTGCGAAACGCGGCGAAAGTGGTCAAGCTGGGCGCCGATGGCGTCCATATCGAGCCCTCGCTTGGAACGGTTCCTCACATCCGCGCCATCGTCGATGCGGGGATCCCCGTTGTGGGCCATTTCGGCGTACAAGGCGAGCGGGCCGTGATGAATTCCGGCCATAGCCCGGCTGGGCGCACGGCCGAGGAAGCGGCCGCAATCATCGAACTGGTCCGCGCATCCATCGATGCGGGCATATTCGCGGCCTTGTTCGAGCATACCTCGGTCGAGTTGACCAAATGGTGCTACGAGAACCTGCCCGTCGCTGTCGCCAGCCTGGGGTCTGGCCCCTATGCGCATGGAATCTTTCATGTTTCGAGCGACATCATCGGGTGTTCCGCGTTTCCGATCCCACCAAAGCGTGAAGTCTTTGGCGATGTCTGGGGCGAGATGCAAAAGGCCTATTCGGCCTATTTCGCCGCGGCAAAGGGAGGTCAGTTCCCCAAGCCGGATCTTTCGCACACCATGCTTGAAGGGGAACACGAGAAGTTCATGTCGCTTGTCGGCTGAAATACGTGTCGGATGGTAGCACCCCGTCTCTGGAGCCGGCGCAATTCATGCGCTGGCTCGCAGGGCTGCCGCGACAACACCGGGTCATCGTGGAATGCGGTGCCGGCGAGGCCGAGATCAGCGGCTTCATGTCGAAGCATTTCAACCTCGCCATTGCGACGGACTCCAAACCACCGAAATCCGCCTACCCAGCGCCGCCCGCGTCACCCGTGGGGTACGTCAAGTGCAGCGCGGAAAATCTACCATTGCCATCAGATGGCGTTGACATGGTGGTATCCATGCAGGCGCTACATCATTTCGATGTGGCGCCGCATCTTGCCGAGGCCCATCGCGTGCTGGACGCGGGCGGAATCTTTGCCGCGCTCGCATGGGGAGAGATCGAATTACCGGAGGATGTCAGAGACGCCTGCAAGGATTTTCTGTCACTGACCGACCAATTCTGGGAACCGGAGCGCGGCTGGGTGGTGTCAGGCTATGCCGGGCTTGCGTTTCGCGGAGAGAAGATCGAACTGCCTTGTGCCGCCCTGTGCCGGACGGTTTCCGTAGAAGAGTTGATCGGGGTCTTTCGTGGGTGGAGCGCTTGCAAGGCAGGCCAGCGGGCCTGCCCGGGAGCGCTTGAAACTGCGCTTGCAAGTCTGCGTATGCTGAGATGTTCTGAAATCAGGGTATCCTGGCCCATTGTGGGCCAGGTATTTCGAAAGACCAGGACCCCGTCGAAGATATCAGACTAGAATAGAGAGAGACGTGACAACCTCAGAACGCAATACCACGGTCTTCGAGATTTTCGTGCAGGGCAAGTTCTGCGATCTGGAGCTTGCCGCGGTTGTCCATACCCTCCAGACCGCGAACATGGTGCATGGCGCGCCGCGCTTTGCCTGGCGGATCATTTCGGACCGACCGGGGATCGTGCAAGGGGCCGGTGTCTGCCTGGTGCGGGCGGAGCCGGTCATTCCCGATCACTGTCTGGCCGATTTTCTCATTGTCATCGCGTCGAGAACCGCCGATCCCGCCGTCTGGATGTCGCGCATCCGCGGCATGCGGCGACAGGGGCGCACGGTGATCCTGCTGGCCGATGCCGCCACCATCTTCATCGCCCGCACCCAGATCGAGACCGGCGCCGTCACAACCCATTGGGCCGATGCGGTTGTGCTACGCGAGACCCAGGATCAGCCGCGCCTGACCGAGAACCTGTCGGAATTCTCCAACGGCATCATCACGGCGGCGGGTCGCGCGGCAACGGCGGAATTGGTCATCGGCCTGCTGGCCCGCGACCTGCCCGTATCAGAGATCACAGAGATCGGCCGCCACCTGCTCCTGCCCGCGATCCGCACCAGTTCCAGCACCCAGCCCTTTGCCCCCGAGGCCTTTCACAAGTTCTATGACAAGACCGTGTCGGACGCCCTCGCCATCATGGGTGAGAACCTTTCGGAGCCGCTCTCCATCGCCGAAATCGCCGATCGGGTAGACATCTCGCAGCGCTGCCTGGAGCGGCGTTTCCGCGCCGTGTTCGAAACCTCGCCGGGCTATTATTACAAGCAATTGCGCGTCCGGCGGGCGCATC
>JADQCC010000148.1 GCA_016278295.1 Roseovarius sp.
GTCGTGTCGGCTTACTCGTCATAAGGGTCCTCCAACGGTGTCGATGCGGCGGCACCGCCACCGGCCGTGCCGTCATAGGGATCGGTGTAGCCCGCACCCGCCGTGCCGCCAAGCTTGAACCGGCGATTCTGCAGGAAGATCGAGCGCGACAGCGCGTAGCTGTCCTCGCTCTCGTACAGGATCTGGTCGATCGTCTCGGAAAACCGCTCCCGCCGCGACAGGCCGGACGCAACACCCGCCGCGGTGCCGGCGAGGTTCTCGGGGCTGTCCAGCACATAGGTGAGCGGGTTGGTGAACAGATCCGCGAAGATGCCGAAGGTGTGCCGCGTCGTCGAGGGCCCGAGGAACGGCAACTCGATATAGGCGCCCTCGCGCGCGCCCCAGACATGCAGCGTCTCGCCGAAATCGGTGTTGGTGGGCGCGGCCATGCCCATCTCGCTGGCCGGATCGAACACGCCGCCGAGGCCCACGGTGGTGTTGACCACCAGCCGCGCGGTGTCCTGGAACGCGCCGCGCATGTTCAACTGCAGGATGTTGTTCACGATGTCGGCGGGCAGCGACAGGTTCTCGGCGAGCCGGATCACGCCGGTCTCGATGTCGTCGGGGACCACGCTGGTATACCCCTTGGATACGGGCCGCACCAGCGCCCGGTCAAACCCGCGGTTGAACTCGTGCATGCGCCGGTTCTCGGCCTCGTAGGGATCGAACACGTCGCGCGTGGCGGCAGGGTCCTGCGCGGCGCAGCCCGCGACGAGCGTCGCGGCGGCCAAAAGCAGGGCGGCAGGGGCGGCACGGCGGAAGAAACTGAAAACTGGCGGGGTCACGGCAAAAATCCACGTCCTGAGTCGGTTGCCATGTTACATAACCGATCGCCGGGGCAAACCCACCCCTGACCAACGATCAGTCACATTCCTGTGGCAGAATGGCGACATGCACCCTGGCGGCGCGCGTCTCCCCCCGGTAGGGCCCGAGCCGTGCGGCGGACATCCCGAGGGGGCTTTTCATTGCCCCGTGCCGCCGCTAGCGTCGGGGCAAATCGCGCCACAGGAGAATGCGACATGAGCCAGTTCGAAACCAGACTTGCCGAGATGGGCGTGACCCTGCCCGAGGCGCCGATGCCCGCCGCCAATTACGTGCCTTACGTGCAGGTGGGCGACATGCTCTACGTCTCGGGCCAGATCGCCAAGGACGGCGACCACCTGCTCACCGGCAAGCTCGGGGCCGACATGGACGTGGCGGCGGGCGCCGAGGCGGCGCGCGCCTGCGCCATCGCGCTCCTGGCACAGGTCAAGGCGGCCTGTGGCGGCGATCTCGACCGGCTGGTACAGGTAGTGCGGCTCACCGGCTTCGTCAATTCCACCCCGGATTTCACCGAACAACCACAGGTTGTCAACGGCGCCTCCGATTTCCTCGGAGAGGCGCTGGGCGAGGCGGGCAAACACGCCCGTGCCGCCGTCTCCGCCGCGGCCTTGCCGTTCGGCGTCGCGGTCGAGATCGACGGGATCTTCCGCGTCCGATGACCGTGCTGCCCGAGGCGTTCCTTGCTGTGCCGCTGGCGCATCGCGGCCTGCACGACCTCGATGCCGTGCGCCCCGAAAACTCGCGCGCCGCGACCCGCGCGGCGATTGCGGCAGGCTATGGAATCGAAATTGACCTGCAAGCCAGCCGTGACGGCGCGGCGATGGTGTTCCACGATTACGATCTCGGGCGGCTTACGCCTGAAACCGGCCCCGTGCGCCAGCGCGACGCCGCCCAACTGGCGCGCATCCCGCTCAGGGGCGGCGGCGAGGGCATCCCCGACCTGCCCGAGATTCTCTCGGTCGTCGCCGGTCAGGTGCCGCTCCTCGTCGAGCTCAAGGACCAGCACGGCCAGATGGGCGAGACCGACGGCGCGCTCGAATCCGCCACCGCGGCGGCGCTTTCGGGCTACGCGGGACCGGTGGCGGTGATGTCCTTCAACCCGCACATGATGATCGCGATGGCCGCGCGCGCGCCGCAGATCCCCCGCGGCCTCGTCACCTGCGCCTTTTCCGCCGAAAACTGGCCGCTCCTGCGCGAGGAGACCCGCGCGCGGCTCCGCGCCGTCCCCGATTACGACGCGGCGGGCGCGTGTTTCGTCAGCCACGAAGCGGGCGACCTCGACAGCCCGCACCTCGCCCGCCTGCGCGCGCGCGGCGCGGCGATCCTGTGCTGGACCGTGCGCAGCGCCGAGGCCGAGGCGCGCGCGCGCCGCGTGGCCGATACCGTCACCTTCGAGGGATACCTCCCCGATCTGCCCGCTTGATGCGCCCGCCCGATGCGCCACATATGGATGCGTCCGCAGGCACAGGGGGACTTGCAAGGATGAGCGAAACCGCGCTGACCGTCACCGCCCATGACAACATCCACGCCATCGGCGCGGGGCCTTGGGACGCCTGCGCCTGCCCCGAGGCCGGGGGTGACGGCCGCCCCGAGGATCCGTTTACCACCCACCGCTTCCTCGCCGCGCTCGAGGACAGCGGCTCGGTCGGCCCCGGGTCCGGCTGGCATCCGCATCACCTGACGGTCACGCGGGCGGACGAGGTGATCGCCTGCGCGCCGCTCTACCTCAAGGGCCACAGCCAGGGCGAATACATCTTCGACCACGCCTGGGCCGATGCCTACGAACGCGCGGGTGGGCGCTACTACCCCAAGGCGCAGATCGCCGTGCCCTTCACCCCGGTGACCGGGCGGCGGCTGCTGACCCGCCCGGGCAACGAGGACGAGGGGCGCGCGGCGCTCCTGCACGGGGCCACGGCGCTGGCGGCGCAGAACCGGCTGTCGTCGCTGCACGTCACCTTCTGCACCGATGACGAGGAAGCGGCGGGCGGCCGGGCCGGGTTCCTGACCCGGCAGACCCAGCAATACCACTGGCACAACCGTGGCTATCGCGATTTCGACGATTTCCTCGCCGATCTGTCGTCGCGCAAGCGCAAGACAATCCGCAAGGAACGCGCCCGCGCGCAGGGTTTCGGCGGCGAGATCGTCTCGCTCACCGGCGACGAGATTCGCCCCGCGCACTGGCAGGCGATGTGGGATTTCTACCAGGACACCGGCGCGCGCAAATGGGGCATACCCTACCTCACGCGGGCCTTTTTCGACCTCGCCCAGGACCGCCTGTGCGACGACGTGCTGATGGTGCTCGCCCTGCGCGGCGGCCGCCCGGTGGCGGGGGCGATGAACCTGATCGGGCGCTCGGCACTCTTCGGCCGATACTGGGGCTGCGTCGAGCACCACCCCTGCCTCCATTTCGAATTGTGCTATTACCGGGCCATGGATTTCGCCATTGAACACGGGCTGCAAAGGGTAGAGGCTGGCGCGCAGGGCGAGCACAAGCTCGCCCGCGGTTACCTGCCCCGGGCCACCCATTCGCTGCACTGGCTGCGCGACCCGGGCTTTGCCGAGGCGGTGGCGCAGTATCTCGATGCCGAGCGCGCCGCCGTCGAGGAAGAGATCGAGATCCTCACCGGCTACGGCCCCTTCCGCAAGACCGTCATGGAGGACCACGAATGACCGAGAAACTCAGCGACACCGCCCGCAAGACCACGCTTCAACCGCTTCTGGAAAACGGCTGGTCGATGGTCGAGGGGCGCGACGCCATTACCAAGACTTTCAAGTTCGGCGATTTCGTCGAGGCGATGGGCTTCATCGCCCGCGCCGCGCTCTGGGCCGAGAAATGGAATCACCACCCCGAATGGTTCAACGTCTACAACCGCGTCGAGATCACATTATCGACCCACGATGTCGGCGGCCTCAGCGCGCTCGACGTCAAGCTCGCGCGCAAATTCGATGGTCTCGCGGGCTGAAACCGGGGGATTCGGGTATTTGGGCCAAGAAGAATTCTGGCGCGGCTTCATCTTTCTGAAATACTCATGGCCAGACAAGCACGAGTTCAGGGGCGCGGCGCGAAGGCTGGCGCCCCCGCACCAGCGCCGGCAATCACATCGCGGCGAGCAGCGATTCGCCTGCGGAAACCTCGCAGGTGCCGGGGTTTTCCTCGACATGCAGCACCGTGACCTTGCCATCCTCGACCGTCATCGCATAGCGCTTCGAGCGCCCGATCAGCCCGGCGGGGGGTGCGTCGAAATCCATGCCGATCGCCCTGGTGAACGCGCCCTGCGGGTCGCCCAGCATGGTGATCCCGGCCTCCGCCGCGCCGGTGGCCTCGCCCCACGCCTGCATCACGAACGGGTCGTTGACGCTCACGCAGATGAGCGCGTCCACGCCCTTGGCATCAAAGCCGTCCTTGGTGCGCATGAAACTCGGGACATGGGCCGAGGAACAGGTCGGCGTGTAGGCACCCGGTACGGCAAAGATCACCACCTTGCGCCCCTTGGTCAGGGCCGACAGGCTCACCGTCTCGGGGCCGTCCTCGCCCAGTTTCAAGAGGTCCGCCTCGGGCAGCGTGTCGCCGGTGGATATGGTCATGGTCGCTTCCTTTCTCCTGTCGCGTTGCCGTTTGATGTAACCATAGGCCGGTGCTAGGCAAGGGGCCACGGCAAAAGACAAATCGGAGACGGGCATGAGGCACGTGGTGGTGATCGGGGCCGGGCAGGCCGGGGCGTCGCTGGTGACGCGGCTGAGATCGCGGGGCTTCGACGGCGCGATCACGCTCCTCGGGGACGAGCCCGTGCCACCCTACCAGCGGCCGCCGCTGTCCAAGAAATACCTGCTGGGAGAGATGGCGCTCGAACGCCTCTTTCTGCGCCCCGAGAGCGCCTATGCCGAGGCCGGGATCGACCTGCGCACCGGTACCCGCGTCACCGCCATCGACCGCGCCGCGTGCGAGGTGGTGATGGGCTCCGACCGGCTGGGCTATGACACGCTGGTGCTCGCCACCGGCTCGCGCCCCCGTCGCCTGCCCGCCGCCATCGGCGGCGACCTGGGCGGCGTGCACGTGGTGCGCACGCTGGCGGATGTCGATGCGATGGCGCCGGGGGTGGTGCCGGGGGCGCGGGTGCTGATCGTTGGCGGCGGCTATATCGGGCTCGAGGCGGCGGCGGTGGCGGCAAGCCGCGGCATGTCCGTCACCCTCGTCGAGATGGCCCCGCGCATCCTGCAACGCGTGGCCGCGCCCGAAACCTCGGACTATTTCCGTGCGCTGCACACCCGCCACGGCGTCGATATCCGCGAGGGCGTCGGGCTCGACCGGCTCATCGGCGACGGGCAGGTGACGGGCGCGCGGCTCACCGACGGCAATGCGCTGGAGGTGGACATGGTGATCGTCGGCGTCGGCATCGTGCCCGACACCGCGCTGGCCGAGGACGCCGGGCTCGCCACCGCCAACGGCATCGCCGTGGACGCGCGGGGCCGCACCGGCGACCCGGCGATCTGGGCCGCCGGCGATTGCGCCTCGTTTCCATACGGGAGCGAGCGGCTGCGGCTGGAAAGCGTGCCCAACGCCATCGACATGGCCGAATGCGTGGCCGACAACATCACCGGCGCGGGGCAGGATTACGTGCCCAAACCGTGGTTCTGGTCGGATCAATACGATGTGAAATTGCAGATCGCCGGGCTTGGCACCGGCCATGACCGGATCGTGACGCGGGCGGTCGGCGACGCGGTGTCGTTCTGGTACTACGCGGGCGACCGGCTGCTCGCGGTGGACGCCATGAACGACCCGCGCGCCTACATGGTCGGCAAGCGCCTGATCGAGGCCGGGCGCAGCGCCGACTCGGACCGCGTCGCCGATCCCACCACCGACCTCAAGGCGCTTCTGAAGTGAGGATCATCGGCGGCGCGCATCGTGGCCGCGCGCTGGCCAGCGTCGGCAAGGGGGATGCGGCGGCACACCTGCGCCCCACCTCCGACCGGGTGCGCGAGGCGCTCTTCAACGTGCTGGCGGGCGGCTATGGCGATCCCGTCACCGGCGCGCGCGTGCTCGATCTCTTTGCCGGCACCGGCGCGCTCGGGCTCGAGGCGCTGTCGCGCGGGGCAGAACAGGTCAGCTTCGTCGAGAGCGGGCGCAAGGCGCTGTCGCTCCTGCGCGACAATATCGGGCGCTGCGGGGCAGGGGGGGCGGCGCGCGTCCTGCCCGTCGATGCGCGCAGGCCCGGCCCCAACCCGGACGCCCCCCATGACCTCGTCTTCCTCGACCCGCCCTATGGCAAGAGGCTGGGCGAGGCGGCGCTCGCGGCGGCGCTGGCGGGCGGCTGGATCGCGCCGGACGCGCTGATCGTCTGGGAGGAGAGCGCCGCCATCACACCCCCCGAGGGCCTGCGCCTGATCGAGGAGCGGCGCTACGGCGACACGGTGATCCGGTTTCTTGGCCGGGGCTGAGGGGTGCAACGCGAGGCGGTGTTACCGGTGGCAGATTGCGCCGCGCGGCGGGTGATTGGCTTTGAGCGGATGAGGTGGATGGCTCCTGCTCCACCGGCATCGAATGTGCCAAAGTGCAGTTGTCATCGACTGCGAGGAGAGGAGCCACCCTATGACAGTAAAGACTGTGGGCCTGGATTTGGCCAAGGACGTATTTCAAGTTCACAGGATTTCGGAGAATGGCCGCGGGTCGTGTCTCGGAGTTGGTGGAAATTCGAGGGCGGCGTAATCTCCGGGTGAACTGACACCCACCCAACCGGCGGCTGGAACCGCCAGGGAGATCACGCCATGAACCAGATTAACGACACTTCGAGCTTTTCGCTACTGGCCCATGCGGCCGGATTTGACCCGATCGAGGATCGGCTGCGGGCCAGCGTCCGCGCGACCATCGAGGCCGTTTTCGAAGAGGAGCTCGCCGGCTTTCTCGGTCGGCTTCGCTACGACCGGGGCGATGGTGCCGCGAAAGGTTATCGCCACGGGCCCCGCGAACGGCAGCTCACCGGCACGTTTGGGACCGAGACGGTCCGCGTGCCTCGCGCCCGGGTCGCAGACGAGACAGGCAAGGTAACGGAGTGGCGGTCGAAAGCGCTGCCCCGATACCAGCGGCTGACAAAGAAGGCCGAGGCCCTCATCGCCGCGGTCTATCTCGCCGGTACCAACACCCGGCGCGTCAAGCGAGCGCTGTTCGGGCTGTTCGAGGGCGCCGTCAGCATTCGCCATTGTCGCTCGGACCAATGGCGCGACATGGCTCATCGTGGTCAGCCGTGCCTGGCGCAAGGTGAAAGTCGACTGGGACGCCTGGTGTGCCCGCAGTCTGGCCGATGAGGACATCGTCCGCCTGATCCTCGACGGCACCGTGATCAAGACCCGGCTGGACCGCAAGGCCACGAACCTCTCGGTGCTGGCCGCCATCGGCGTGCGGCGAGACGGGCAGAAGGTGCTGTTATCCATCAGAAACATGGGCGGCGAGAGCACGGCCGCCTGGCGTCAGTTCCTCGACGATCTGGACGCACGCGGCCTCAAGCGGCCCGAATTCGTGATCCTCGACGGTGCCCCGGGGCTGGAGGCCGCGCTCGTGGCGCTCTGGGGCGAGGAGTTGCCGATCCAGCGCTGCACCGTTCACAAGCATCGCAATCTGCTCGGCCACGCCCCGAAGCACATGCAGGATGAGCTGACCGAGGATTATCGGGACATGATCTACGCCGACACCGCCGCCGGGATCGAGAAGAGGCGCAGGGCGTTTCTGCGCAAATGGCGCCTGAAGTGCCGGGCCGTCGCCGACAGCCTCGAGGAAGCAGGCGACCGGCTCTTCACCTTCACCCGCCTCGATCCATCGCAATGGAAATCCGCCCGGACCACCAACGCCATCGAGCGCCTGAACGGGGAATTCCGCCGACGCATCAAAACCCAGACCGTGCTGCCCTGCGCCGAGACCGTGCCGATGCTGCTCTGGGCGCTGCTCGCCTCCGGCCAGATCCAGATGCGTAAGGTCGATGGCTGGGAAACCCTCTCTCGGCCCCTCGAGCCGATGCCCCTTGACCTCGCAGCCTGAAAGGCCGATCCCTCACATGCCCGGACTACGCCGCCAGAGAATTTCCACAGCATTCGCGACACGACCGCTATCGATACCGGGACATTCAGGACACGGACCGCACCAATGGCTGATTACGATCTCGAGGCACTGTCGCTCAGCGAGCTGAAGAAAATGAAGAAGGATGTCGCCAAGGCGATCTCCACGTTCGAGGACCGGCAGAAGGCGGAAGCCCGCGCCAAGATGGAAGCTCTCGCCCGGGATCTGGGTTACTCGCTGGCCGAACTTGTCGGCACCGAGACAAAATCCTCTCGAGCGCCTGCAGCGGCGAAATACCGACACCCTGAGAACCCGGCGCTCACCTGGTCGGGCCGGGGGCGCAAACCGCAGTGGTTCGTGGAGGCGTTGGAGGCGGGTAGCACCGCAAGTGACCTAGCCCGGATTATTCATGATGATGTGGTGAGGGTAGCGTAAGCTTTTGAATTC
>JADQCC010000296.1 GCA_016278295.1 Roseovarius sp.
AGACCGTGCTGCGGCGTTTGACCAGCCAGTTGCGGGTAAAGGACGGCACGACGCGTCCGCCGATCACAGAGATCATCATGATCGCCGCACCAAGACCAAGCCGCAGGCCGTGGCCTTGCGCGGGATAACCGCCGCGCGCCGCCTCCCAGTGAAAAAGCGCGTTTCCAAGAGTAAAGATCGCAAGCATTCCAAGCACGATCAGGTTGCGCCAGTTCCGGCCCGCCACGATCTCACGGGCGAGCACCGCCCCGAACACCACAGGAAAGGCCAGGTCGGCCGTGGCCACGACGAGCGGCGGCAAGCCCGCCGAGACCGCCACCGTGACACGCCCTGCCAGCCACAGCGCCACCAGCACGCCCAGCGGCCAGCCCACGATGGGCAGGCGCCCGGTCCAGTTCGGGACGGCGGTCAGCAGGAAACCCGCGACCACCGCGCCGAGATAACCAAACAGAAATTCATGCGCGTGCCAACTGACCGGGTCAAATGCCGTGGGCAGGACGATATACCCCGACAGCATCGGCACCCAGAGCGCCATGGCGACCGCGGCCCAGACCGACGCCCCCAGGAAAAGCGGGCGAAAACCGTAGGTCAGGATCGCGGGACCGCGCCAGGCGCGCATCCGCTCAGCCGTCGTCGTCATTCACGGGCCTCCTTCACGCCGTCACGTCCTCGCGATCATGGCGATCCGGCGATAGCCCGCAGCACCATGATAGAAGCCGTTGCTCAGGTTCACAGCCCCGCTCAGCAGACCAAGGCGGCCATCCGCCTCATCGACCGGCAGCGCCCCATCCAGCACGTCACGGAACACACCCGCCACCGCCACCATGTCCACATCCTGCGGCATGAGCCGAAGATGGGTCACACCGTCGGCCACCAACCGATCCGCCTCGGGCAGCAGATCGACATAGCTCTCGGACTGGGTCTGGATTCCGTTCACGCGCAGGATCGGCGCATCGTCGCGGGTGCTGAGCGGCATCCCGTCAGGATCGTCCTCGCAGACGAAGCGGCAATTGTCCTTGGTCCGCCCGTGTGCACGGGCGTGGTAGCAGCGGGCCGAGACCGCCAGCGAGGCGCGCCCGAAGACCTGCACCTCGACCCCGAGCCCCACATCACGCGCGGCCGCGGCGGCCACGGCAATCGCCTCGGCGGGCAATTCGGTGGGCAGGCAGACATGCGTCGCCCCCTGCCCGGCCATCCACGCGATCGTGGCCTCGTTATAGGCGTTCATGAATGGGCCGATGCGGTGCGGCCGCCTGCCGCGAGCATAGAGCCCGGCGGCGTTGTTCACCTCGATCTCGGGGGCGTCCATCGCGGCAAGATCATCCGTCGCCTTGCGCTCGCGTTTCAGCATCACCTCGGCCAGGGTCGAGACGATCACGGTCTTGCCCGCGCGTTCCAGCCGCTCGATGGTCTCGGGCAGCTCGCCCTCGTGGAACGGCGCGCGCTTGGAACAGATCACCTCGCCCAGATAGACCTCGTCCACCGGGGCCTCGTCGGCGATCCGGGCATAGAAGTCGCGGCGCCTCTCGGCGGACCAGTGATAGGCAATCGGCCCGAGGGTCAGTTTCGTCGTCATCTCCGTCACCGCCATTTCTTGGTCTCGAACGCGCCCTGCGTCTGTTTTTGCCCCTCTGTCAGCGCGACCAGATCGGCCATGTTCGCCTGCCGCCCGGCCCTGATATCGTCCACCGCCGCGCGAAAGGCGCGCACCACGCCCCGCACGTAGGATTTCGAGCGCTGCCGCCCCTCGATCTTGAAGGCGTGCACGCCCGCGTCGATCAGTTCGGGCAGGAGCCGCGAGAGATTGAGGCTTACCGGCTCCTCGAAGGCATAATACCCCTCTGGCCGATGGGGCGCGGTGTAGCGGCCCTTGCAGATCGTGGGATACCCGGCCTTCTCCTCCGGGCCGAACCGGTCGATGGTGAACCCCGCCAGTTGCGAGGACATCGACCCATCCTCGTGCCGCGCATACTCAACGTCCGAAGCAGGCGAACACACGCCGTCCATGTTGGTGGATTGCCCGGTCAGGTAATTGGTCAGGCTGCACCGCCCCTCGACCATCAGCCCGTGATTGCCAAAGATGAAGGTCTCGATCTCGCAGGGGATCTCGCGCTTGATCTGGCGGATTTCCGGGATGGTCAGGATGCGCGGCAACACCACGCGCCTGACCCCGAAATGCGCGCAATAGTAGCGGATCGCCTCGGGCGACGATGCCGCCGCCTGCACCGACAGGTGCAGCCTGACGCCGGGATGCGTGCGCGCGATGTAATCGGCCACGCCCATATCGGCGACGATAAAGGCATCCACCCCCAGCCGCGCGGCGGTATCCGCGGCCTGCCGCCAGAGATCGACCTTGCCCGCCGGCGGATAGGTGTTGAGCGCCAGCAGCACCTTGGTGCCGCGCGCATGGGCATAGGCCACCGCCTCGGCCAGCTCATCTGGGGTAAAATTAAGGCCCGGGAAATTGCGCGCGTTGGTCGCGTCCTGAAACCCGCAATAGACCGCGTCGGCCCCCGCATCCACGGCGGTGCGCAGGGCGGCGGGGGTGCCCGCGGGGCAGATCAGTTCGGCAAGGCTCATCTCGGATCAGGTCCTTTCCATCTCGGGGGTGTAGGCGCGGCGCAACCGTGCCAGGACGGCCCGTCCCGGCGCGCCGAACATCGCCGCCGTCTCCTCTGCGATGGAGCCGTCCACGTCATCCAGCGCGTTGCGCAGCCGCACCACCGCCTCGGTGTCGCCACTCACCTCCAGATCGCGAGAGAAGAAGGCCGCGTCGCCATCCTCCTCGGAATCCACCAGTTCCAGCAGCAGCAGGAACCGCCCCCGGATCACCGCGCCCGCCTGCGGCACGGCATCGCGCGGCACGGCACGAAACAACAGCGCGTCGGGGTCGGGGCGCAGGTGCAGGGCAAAGGGCAGATCGACCGGGTCGATCAGGAAATCGGTGCCCTGATGCGGGCCCAGGCGGGCAAAGAGCGACGGGTGCCGCCTGGCAATACGCCGCACGACGCGCGACAGGATCGGCTGGACCACACCACAGGCCAGACGCGAAACCACGCCACCGCCAGGCAATCGGACCGGAGAGACAGTGTGAACACCCGTGTTCATGACGTGGCGGTCCTTTCTGCGACGAGCCCCTCCTCTGTGACGATCAGATCGAGCGGGATGTCGTGGGGTTGCGGATAGATCGTGGTCAGGTGCGCGGCATCGAGCGCGATGCCGATGGCCACGGGGCGGGGGTCGAGCGACGCCAGCGTGCGGTCGAAATACCCCCCGCCCCAGCCCAGCCGATAGCATCCCTCGGACCAGCCAAGGCAGGGTGCCAACGTGATGTCCGGGGTCAGCGGATCGGCCTCGGGTGGCGGAACCGGGATGTTCCAGTCGCCGCGGGTCATTTTGGTATCAGGTGTCCAGCGCCGAAAGGTCAGCGGCGCCGCGCGGGTTTCCACAACCGGTAGGGCGATGGTAACGCCCGCACGATGTAGCGTTTTCAGAACCGGGCGCAGGTCGGGTTCGCCCTTGATCGGCCAATAGCCGGCGAGGACGGTCCCTTGCCCTACACCGCGTGCTTCGAGCACACGCGACAAGTGCCGACCGATCCCGTCCGAAACCTGCGCCCGCCCGGCCTGGCCCAGTTCCTCCCTCAACCGGGCCAGCCGTATCCGTTCCGCCCGCCGCCAGCGCGCCACGTCGCGCGCCTGACCGGGATCGACGCCCACCGGATCGAAATAGGCGGGATCGACCTCCGAGGCCATGCAGGGCGGCGAGGCATATGTCTTGCGTTGGGTCATGCCGCTGGCCCCGGCCCGGTGACGAACACGCCGGTTTCCGGCGTGCTTTGACCGATCTGGTCGCCCATCTCATACGGTCTTGCGATGGCGGCATCTTGTTGCATGCGCAGCCCTTTCACCCGCGATTCGCCCGAGCCGAACGCATTGGTATTTGATTTACTCGTTACCGCGCTATAATGCGCATTGCAAATGCCAATTCAGGAGCGCGACCTTGCGCCTCACCTCTTTCACCGATTACGGGCTGCGCGTGCTCATGCGCATGGCGGGCGATCCGGCCCGCGCCTTTACCGCCGCCGATCTCGCTGCTGAACTCGGGGTTTCGCGCAATCACCTGGCCAAGGTGATCTCGGCCCTGGCCGCGGCAAACCTGCTGGAAACCCGGCGCGGCGGTGGTGGTGGCGCGATGCTGGCCCGCCCCCCCGAGGACATCCGCCTTGGCGATGTGGTGGCCGTGCTCGAGGCCGACCAGGCCCTGGTGGAATGTTTCGCGACCGGTAACAACGCCTGCACCCTGTCCCCGAAGTGCCGGCTGAAATCCCGGCTGGCCCATGCCGAGGCCGCGTTCGTCGCGGACCTCAACCGCAGCACCCTGGCCGATTGCGTCTATCGCCCGGATGATGCCTGACGCGCGATCTACCCGCGTCCGACATAGGGCATCTTGGTGGCCATCAGCGTCATGAACTGCACGTTGGCCTCGGGCGGCAATTCGGCCATCGACAGGACCGCGCTGCCCACGTGGTCCACCTCCATCACCGGTGGCGGAGAGTCGGGGTTGGCTGCGATGATTCCGTCCAGCAATTCAGTGCGTGCATTGCCGATATCGATCTGGCCGCAGGCAATATCGAAGCCGCGCCCATCGAGGCTGAGCGTCCTGGTCAGCCCGGTGATCGCGTGCTTGGTGGTGGTATAGGCGACCGAGCCCGCGCGCGGGGAATGGGCCGAGATAGAGCCGTTGTTGATGATCCGGCCGCCCATCGGCGATTGCCGCCGCATCTGGCCGAACGCCGCCTGCGCGCAGAGAAACATGCCGTGCAGGTTCACATCCACCACCTGCCGCCACTCGTCATAACCCAGCTCGTCGATCATCGCCGCGCGGCCAAAGCTGCCGGCGTTGTTGAAGAGCACGTCGAGCCGGCCCGCCTCGGCCACGAAATCGTCGAAACAGCGCGCGACATCCTGCGGATCAGTCACGTCGCCGGGCAGGATCACGGCATTGCCATGCCCCCCGGCCACCGCCTTCAGCGCCTCTGCGCGACGCGCCATCAGCCCGACCTTCCAGCCCGCGTCCAGAAAGGCCCGCGCGCAGGCGGCCCCGATCCCGGCGCTCGCGCCGGTAATCAGCACGGATTTCATGCCTCGTCCTCCCGTTCCAGTTCCAGCGCTACCGGCTTGGCACGCAGGTCGTCCACGCTCAGCGGCGCGGTGGGTTTCGACAGCCGGTTGCGCACCACCCAGTGCAGCCGTTCCTCGGCACGGGTGATCGCCACATAGGCCAGCCGCTTCCACAGCGGCTGTCCGGCCTCCGACCGGCCCATCCGCGCGGCGGCATAGATGTCGGGGGCAAAGACCTGCACATCGCGCCATTGCGACCCTTGTGCCTTGTGGATCGTCACCGCCGCGCCATGCAGGAACACCGCGCCCATATTGGCGGCATAGGGGATGAACGGTTCTTCCTCGCCGGGTTTCTCGATCTTGACGATCGACGCCGCCGACAGGCGCGGATCCTCGGCCCCGATGACATGCAGCCGCGAGAATCCTGCCCGCTTGCCAGGGCCCAGATAGATCACCTGCGCCCCCTTGATCAGGCCGCGCGCCTCCAGGTCCAGCCGCTTCTTGCGATGCTTTAGCGGCAATTCGATCCCGTCGCAGATCAGCGGCTCGCCTTCCAGAAGCGCGGTCTCGGGCGCGCCATGCACCGCGCGGAACGCGTTGATGAGGCGGATACGCGTGGCGTTGCGCCAGACCAGGACGGGTGAGCGCGCCATCAGGTCCACCTCGACCCGCTCGGCCCATCTCACCCGCTCGTCGCGACGGGCGGCGTCCTCGATCATCCGCTCGAAATGGTGGAATTCCAGCGCCGGATCGGCCAGCGCATGCGCAAGATCGAGAATCGGATTGTCGGCGTCCTGCCGGTGGATGCGGCTGAGCGTAAGGCGCGCGGGCGCGGGCAGGCTGTCGAACACCATACCGCCGGTGGATTTGACAGGGGGCAACTGCGCCGGGTCGCCGAACAGGACGAGCGTGGGGAAAATTTCCTGCAGATCGTCGAATTGCTGCGCGTCGAGCATGCTCGCCTCATCGACGAGGCCGATATCGAGCGGCTCCTCGCGGCGCGTCCAGCCGGTGATGAAGTCCGAGCCCCGAAGCCCCGCCGCCGCCAGCGCGCCGGGGATCGACTTGTGATTCTGGTAAAACGCCAAGGCCCGGTCGAGCGCCAGCTCGGTCAGCCCCTCGATCGCCGGCTTCTCGCCCTGCCCCGCCAGCCATTCGGCAATCTTCGCGTATTCCGGATCATAGACCGGGGTATAGAGAATGCGGTGAATGGTGGTCGCGGGCACCCCACGCATCCGCAGCACGCTCGCCGCCTTGTTGGTGGGCGCGAGAATGGCCAGCGTGCGCCGGTCGCGTCGGCGCCGTCCCTCCCAATCGCCCGACACCACATCGACGCCCGCCTCCTCGAGCGCACGGTAAAGCGCGGCCAGAAGCAGCGTCTTGCCCGACCCGGCCTTGCCGACAACGGCCATCACCGCACGCACGCCCTCACGCGGCGGCATGAGCGTCCCCTCGTCGATATCAACCCCCACGCCGCGCAGCGCCTCGGCGATACGGTCATGGGCCTCGGCCTGGTCTGGAGAATAGATAAGCGCGGTCTCGGTCATGCGCGCGACCCTAGCCCTGGCACCGGCGAGGTGCCAGCGAAAGCCACGCGAAGCGGCTTGACCCTGCGCCGCGCTTCCCCGATTGAGAACCAGAGGGTAGGATCGGCGGAAAAACGCCGCTGGGGAAAGGCAAGGCATGGCGCATATCATCGTGGTCGGGAACGAGAAAGGCGGGGCTGGCAAATCCACCGTCTCGATGCATGTGGCAACCGCGCTCGCGCGCATGGGCCACCGCACAAGCGCGCTCGACCTCGACCTGCGGCAGCGCAGCTTCGGGCGCTACGCCGAGAACCGGACCCGGTTTCTTGAAAAGGAGGGGCTCGACCTGCCAAGCGCCCGGCTCGTCGAGTTGCCCGAGGTGGCCGAGGCCGATCTCAAGCCCGGCGAGAACCTCTATGACCGCCGCCTCGCAGCGGCGATGGCGGCCGCCGAACCCGAGAGCGATTTCATCGTGATCGACTGCCCCGGCTCGCATACCCGTCTCAGCCAGGTCGCCCACAGCCTCGCCGATACGCTGGTCACGCCGCTCAACGACAGCTTCATAGATTTCGACCTCCTGGCACGGACCGATGCCGACGGGCAGACGATCCTCGGGCCATCGGTCTATTCAGAGATGGTGTGGAACGCGCGGCAATTGCGCGCGCAGGCGGGATTGCGCGCGATCGACTGGGTTGTGCTGCGCAACCGGGTGGGTGCGCAGGCGATGGTCAACAAGGAAAAGATGGGCCGCGCGCTCGACGCGCTGGCGCGCCGGATCGGCTTTCGCGTGGCGCCGGGCTTCAACGAGCGGGTGATCTTCCGCGAACTGTTTCCGCGCGGGCTCACGCTGCTCGACCTGCGCGATATCGGGGTCAAGGGGCTCAACATCTCCAACATCGCGGCGCGGCAGGAACTGCGCGATCTCGTCAAGGCGCTGAACCTGCCGGGCGTGACGGTCGGCTTCTAACCGGCCATCCGCGCTTGTTGGGCGAACGGGCTGAGGCCCAGCCAGTCCTGCATTCTGGCGGCGATCTCGCGTGAACCGGTCAGGTCCAGCCTTCCTTCTCTGACCGCTTTCTCGACGGTATCGAGCCCCATCCAGATTGCCGTCATGGTGCGCAGGCTGGACTCGGAATACATATCGACGTCATAGCCCGGGTCCGAATAGCACGCTTCGGCACCGGATTGCGGGTCGATCAGCAGCCAGTAATTCTGCCGCGTGACGGGAAGATCACCGAATACGAATTGAAGACATACCCGGCGCTCCGGCAGCGGATCAATATTCAGGCCCCGGTGCATATCCCATATCAGCAATTGGGGATCGAGATTGTTGAGGGAAATCTCGCTTTCCACCCATCGCTGCCCCCATGCCCCGATCCCCATGACAAGCGGGCGAAGCTCTTCGCCAGCCTGTGTCAGGCGGTACTCCTTGACGCCGTGGTCGCCCATGACGGATTGGATGACCCCGACCGCCTCCAGCTCTCCCAAACGCTTCGACAAGAGCGATGGCGACATCCGCGGCAGGCCCCGCCGCAATTCGTTGAACCGCGTGCCGCCACACAGGAACTCGCGCAACAACAGCGGCGTCCAGCGCGCGCAGAGGACTTCCGAGGCCATCGAGATCGGACAGAACTGACCGTAACC
>JADQCC010000251.1 GCA_016278295.1 Roseovarius sp.
CGACACGAGGATTTTCAATCCACTGCTCTACCCCTGAGCTACCCGGGCACGGGTGAGGGTCTGGCCCTCGGGTGGGCGTGTCTTAGGCGAGCGTGGGCGGGCTGTCCAGAGGCTTCGCGCGATTTCAGTGCGGTTTTTGCGCTTCGTTTTCCGCCGCTTCCACGGCCTCGGCGATCTCGTCGGGATCGTCGGACGGCACGCGGTATCCCTCGGCGAACCACTTGCCGAGATCGACATCGGCGCAGCGACGCGAGCAGAACGGGCGGTAGCGCGCCACCGTCGCCTTGCCACAGATCGGACAGCTCATCGCATCACCTCGGCAAGCGGGATGCGCGCGCGCTGTCGCTGTAATTCGTAGTGGCCGAGCGGGGTCCATCCGGCCAGCACCGTCTCCACCTCGTCGCGGCGGAACGCGGCGCGCAGCGCGTCCTCGAACACGCGGCGGTCTTTCTTGGGCATCGGCGCGAGGTCGAGCGTGATCTGCCCGCCGAGGCCCCGCAGCCGCAACTGCCGCGGCAGGTCGCGCGCCAGCGCGAGATTGGCCTTGAGACCGGCGGCGGGGCTGGTGTCGGTGCCGGTGTTCACATCCACCGCGACCAGCGCGCGCGTCGGCTCGACAAAGGCGCTCGCGCCGCCCGGCAGGGTCATCCGTGGTGTGCAGAGATCGTCGATCCGCTCGAGAACCCCGCCCTCCGCGAAACAGCCTGCCTCGCGGGCCAGGTCATCGGGCAGTGGCCAGTCGCGCCACGCGCGGGCATGGGGACCATCCCCCTCGAGCAGCTTTTCCGGTCCGCGCCCCTCGGCGTCGCCCATCACCGCCTCGGCCATCTCGCGCATCTGCGCGATGTCGGCGGCGATCTCGTCATCCCCGGCGTTCTCGCAGGCCGAGCGCAGTATCAGGCCCATGCCGCTCCCGTCCATTGCCGCCGCCGCGATCGCGTGGAGCCGCACGCGCTCGTCCTCATCGCGGATCGCGCGCGAGACGTTCTGCCCCGGCGCCTCGGGGGTGACGATGGCATACCGGCTCTTGAAAAGCACGCGCGCGGTGACCGGGATCGCCTTGCCCGGTTCGGCATGGCCCGTGACCTGCACCAGCAGCGCCTGCCCCGGCGCAATTCCCTTGACCTGCCGCAGGAAGACATTGCCATCGGGTGTGCGCAGGAACAGCCCGCCCTGCCCCTTGACCGGGCGATCCGCGATGGCGCGATAGATGGTGCCCGGGCGGGGCGTTTCTCCGTCGATGAGAAGATCCTCGAGCCGACCGCCAATCATCAGCGCCGCCGCCTCGCGCCCCCCGAGGTGATCGAGGGCGATGGTGCTACGCTCCGTCATGCGCCAGCCTTCCACATGGGGTAGCCCGCAGCCTGTAACAGCCCGGCCGTTTCGGTCAACGGCAGCCCGACGATGCCTGTGAACGATCCCGATATCCACGGCACAAAGGCCCCGGCCATGCCCTGTATGCCATAGCCGCCCGCCTTGCCCCGCCACTCGCCGGAGGCGAGATAGGCGTTGATCTCTTCGTCCGAGAGGCGCTTGATCTTCACCGCGCTCACCACGTCGCGCTGCCACAGCCGCGCGCCGCGCCGTACCGCCACCGCGGTGATGACCCGGTGCCGCCGCCCCGAGAGCGCGTGGAGGAATTGCGCCGCCTCGCCCGCGTCGGCGGGCTTGCCGAGGATGCGGCGGCCCATGGCGACGGTGGTATCGGCGGCAAGCACGATGTCATCCCCGCCCGCCTCGGTGGCCTGCGCCTTCTCCCGCGCCATGCGCGCACAATAGGGACGGGGCAACTCGCCCTTGCCCGCGGTCTCGTCGATCTCGGGCGGGCGGATCGCATCGGCGATCACGCCGATCTGCGCCAGCAGGTCGCGGCGGCGCGGGCTGCCCGAGCCGAGGATCAGCATCACGGGGTCGCGCTTACTTGAAGCGGTAATTGATCCGGCCCTTGGTCAGGTCATAGGGGGTCATTTCCACCTGCACCTTGTCGCCGGCAAGAACCCGGATCCGGTTCTTGCGCATCTTGCCTGCCGTGTGCGCGATGATCTCATGGCCGTTCTCAAGCTCGACCCTGAATGTCGCGTTCGGCAGGAGCTCCTTGACGACACCGGGAAATTCGAGCGTGTCTTCCTTGGCCATGGTCTCTCCTTGCACATAGATTCCGCCATCGTGCGGAACGCGCCTTTAAATGCGCCCGTTTCCCGCGGTTTTCAAGGTCTAATCAGCGCAGGCGCTCGGGTGTGACCGTGGCGTCACGACCGGCCTGGTCGCCCCAGTGACGGCGGTTGAGCACGACGCCATCGGCGCGCACATGGGCAACGGTGCCGAGGTCCACCTCCGCCACGGTCCAGCCGGGGCGGTTGAGCGTGCCCTCGGCGATCACGCCGGTGGGCGGAAAGCCGGTATCGGGCGGGCCAAAGATGCCGCCCATCCCGGTATTGGCATCCACCGCCGGTGACCAGCCCGCATCCCCCACCGTCGAGGCCATGACAGTGACGCATTGCGCCTCGAGCGCGCGGGCCATCGCGCCGATGCGCACGCGGGAATAGCCGGTGAGCGCCTCGGTGCAGGACGGGGCGAGGATCAGGTCGGCGTCGCGCAGCGCACGGCCCAGCAGGGGAAATTCGCAGTCATAGCAGATCAGAACGCCGATTTTCCCAAGCGCGGTGTCGAAGACCCGCAGCGGCCCGCCCGGCGCCACGCCCCACTCCTCGCGCTCGAACCGCGTCATGATCTGCTTGTCCTGATAACCACGCGCGCCGGTCGGGGTGTAGAGCGTGGCGCGATTGACAGGCCGGTCGCCGAGCGCGGGATCGAAGACCGGGGCCGAGGCTCCGAGGATGTGCAGCCCGTGGCGCGCGGCCAGATCGGCATGCAGATCGCCCGCATCCGCCATCGCGGCATCGACCGCGTGCAGCGACCGCTCCAGGTCGCCCGCGGCCTCTGCGCCCGAGAGCATCGCAAGCTCCATCGCCCCGTATTCGGGAAAGACGGCAAGATCGGCGCCTTCGGCCGCCGCCCGAGCCACCCAGTCCGACAGCTTCACGGCGTACTCCGCCCATTGGCCGAGCGCATCGAGGGGATAGGCGGCGGTGGCGATCTTCATGGCGGGTGTCTCCCGGTGTTGGGGTGCCCGTCCTCCATATCGCCCCTGCGTACACGCGTCGAGCAATTGCCGCCATGTGCCGCACCGTGCTACGATCGCGCGAACGAGGCAGGGCAGCCCGGCACATGAAAAGAACGGCACTCCGAAAATACCAGCGGCTAGAGGCGGCGGGGCTGTGGCGGCCTGAGCCCGGCGCACAGCGGCTCGATGTCATCGTGTCGCTCGGCGAGACGACGCTCACCATCACCGACATGCGCGAGCGCGTACAGGCGCACTGGTCGCTGGCGGCCATCGCCCGCGCCAATCCCGGCGCATCCCCCGCACTCTATCACCCCGACGCCGATCCCGGCGAGACCCTGGAAATCGCCGAGGGCGAGGACGAGATGATCGGCGCCATCGAGATGCTGCGCTCCGCCATCGCGCGCCAGCGGCCAAGACCCGGGCGCCTGCGCTTTGCCGGGATGGCGATGAGCCTTCTGGCGGTGGTTCTGGTCGTCACGCTCTGGCTGCCGGGGGCGGCCCGCGATTATGCGCTGCGCGTGGTGCCAGAGGCCAAACGCACCGAGATCGGGCAGGCGCTGCTCGGCCATGTCTTCCGGGTGACGGGGCCGCCCTGCCGCACGCCGGGCGGCGCGGGCGCACTCGCCGTGCTGGAGCGGCGGCTGCCGCCGAAAGAGGGGCGCGCGCGGCTCGTGGTGGTGCGCAGCGGTGTACGCGACGCGCTGCGGCTGACCGGGGGCACCACGCTTGTCAACGCCGATCTCGTCGAGGATTACGACACGCCGGACGTGGTGGCCGGTCACATCATCGCCGCAAACCTGCGCGCCGAGACCCGCGCCCCGTTCGACCGGCTTCTGGCCGACGCGGGGCTGTGGGAGGTGCTTCGGCTGATGTCCACCGGAAGCCTCAGCGACGAAACCCTGCGCACCCACGCAGAGGCGTTGCTCAGGAACCCGCCCGCACCGCCGCCCGACGACGCGCTGATCGCCGGGTTCGGCCGCTGGCAGGTGCGCGCCACACCCTACGCCTACGCCCGCGATATCACCGGCGAAACGGTCCTCGGCCTGATCGAGGCCGATCCCTTCGCGCGCGACGCCGACCTGCCCCCCGTCCTGAGCGACGGCGACTGGCTGCGCCTGCAAGGGATCTGCGGAGGATGAAGCCTCGATGGCCTGGGCGGCAACCACGGCCATCACCGCCTGTCGCCCGGCCTTCGGAGAATAGACCGATACGCCTGCCGTCTCTTCCGCCGGCCCCGACGCTGGCCGCGACATACGGGGGGGGAGGAGGAGGACGGCGACACGGGACCGGGCTGTCCGGTGGCAGGGAAGGTTGGCGGATTGCCTCGCCGACAGCAGGAAATCCGCTCTCGGAACAGACCTCCCGAATAGCCGTCGTTAACAGGTGAGATGGCCGGATTCTTTCGGAAAAATGCCCAAGGCAAGCTGGCTATCATGCTGGACCTGTTTCATGCCTATTGGCACTTGCTGTGCCCGCAGCTTGCGCAGGTCATGCAGCCCTCTATCATGCGCATCTCGTAGCTGCCGCAGGCCGGACAGACGGGGCCTCTGGGCACATTTTCCAGCCCCACGACCTGCGCCGTCGGATCGGTCTTTAGGCCCATCCCCTCGCCCTCGAGAAATCCGATCTGCACCATGTGCCGCTCCAGAATGCCGCCGATCGCCGCGAGGATCGAGGGTACGTATTTGCCCTGCATCCACGCCCCGCCGCGCGGGTCGAACACGGCCTTGAGTTCCTCCACCACGAAGCTCACGTCGCCGCCGCGCCGGAATACCGCCGAGATCATCCGCGTCAACGCCACGGTCCAGGCGTAATGCTCCATGTTCTTGGAGTTGATAAACACCTCGAAGGGGCGTCGGTGCCCGTTCAGCACGATGTCGTTCACCGTCACGTAGATCGCATGGTTGCTGTCGGGCCATTTCAGCTTGTAGGTCGCACCCTCCAGCTCTGCGGGACGGTCGAGCGGCTCGGACATGTAAACGACTTCACCACCCTCGGCGGGAAAGTCGCCCCGCGCCTGATCCGCGCCCTCGCCGGGCACCTTGTCCGCGGTTTCGCTCACGCTCAGGACGCTCCCCGTCACCTCGTTGGGCCGATAGGTTGTGCACCCCTTGCAGCCGGATTCCCAGGCCTGCATGTAGACATCCTTGAACGCCGCGAAAGAGATATCGGCGGGGCAGTTGATGGTTTTCGAGATGCTCGAATCCACCCATTTCTGCGCCGCCGCCTGCATCTTCACATGGTCCTCGGGTGCCAGTACCTGCGCGTTCACGAAATGCTCGGGCAGCGGGGCGTCACCCATCTTCTCGCGCCACATCTGCACGGCGTAATCGACGACCTCTTCCTCGGTGCGGCTTCCGTCCTTTTGCAGCACCTTGCGGGTGTAACTGTAGGCGAATACCGGCTCGATGCCGCTGCTTACATTGCCGGCATAGAGGCTGATCGTCCCCGTCGGCGCGACCGAGGTCAAAAGCGCGTTGCGGATACCGTGTTTCGCGATCGCATCGCGCACGCTCTCGTCCATGTCCCGCATGGTGCCGGAGGCGAGGAACTTGTCGGCGTCAAACAGCGGAAACGCCCCCTTCTCCCGGGCGAGGTCCACCGAGGCGAGATAGGCGGCGACGGCGATCTTGTGCATCCAGATTTCCGTCTGCCGCGCCGCCTTGTCAGAGCCATAGCGCAGCCCCAGCATCAAGAGCGCATCCGCCAGTCCCGTGACCCCAAGCCCGATGCGGCGCTTGGCGCGGGCCTCCTCGGCCTGCGCCGCAAGCGGGAATTGCGACACGTCCACCACGTTGTCCATCATCCGCACCGCCACGCGCACCAGATCCTTGAGCGCGGCCGCGTCGAGCCGCGCACGCGGCCCGAACGGGTCGATCACCAGCCGTGCGAGGTTGACCGAGCCCAGCAGGCAGGCACCATAGGGCGGCAGGGGTTGTTCGCCGCAAGGATTGGTCGCAGAGATATTCTCTACATAGCTCAGATTATTGGCCTGATTGATCCGGTCGATGAAAATCACCCCCGGCTCGGCATAGTCGTAGGTCGCCTGCATGATCCGGTTCCACAGGTCGCGCGCGGGCAGCGTGTGATAGACCTTGCCGCCGAATTGCAAATCCCACGGCCCGCCGGCCTTGACCGCCTCCATGAAGGCATCGGTCACCAGAACGCTCAGATTGAACATGCGCAGCCGCGCCGCGTCGGACTTGGCGGCGATGAAATCCTCGATATCGGGATGGTCGCAGCGCATCGTCGCCATCATCGCGCCGCGGCGGCTGCCCGCGCTCATGATCGTGCGGCACATCGCGTCCCACACATCCATGAACGACAGCGGCCCGCTTGCATCCGCCGACACGCCCTTGACCACCGCCCCCTTGGGACGGATCGTCGAGAAATCATAGCCGATCCCGCCGCCCTGCTGCATGGTCAGCGCCGCCTCGCGCAGGTTGTCGAAGATACCGCCCATGTCGTCGGGGATGGTGCCCATGACAAAGCAGTTGAACAGCGTCACCTTGCGCCCCGTGCCCGCTCCGGCGGTGATCCGACCCGCGGGCAGGAACTTGAAGTCCTCAAGCGCGGCATAGAACCGTTCCTCCCAGGCATCCGGCTCGGCCTCGACAGCGGCCAGCGCCCGCGCAATACGCCGCCACGTGTCCTCGACGCTTGCATCGCCGCCCTCGTCGGCAAAATAGCGGTACTTCATGGACCAGATCTGTTCGGCGATCGGGGCGGCGAAACGGGTCATTGGCGGCGTGTCCCTTGCGCTGAGGCGGAGACTGACAATAGCCCGCGTGCCGCCCGATTTCCAGAAGGGATGCGCGCCCGGTCAGCGCGGCGCGGCACGCGCCTTGCGTGGGGCGTGGCCGAACCGGCGGCGATAGGCACGGGAAAAGCTCGACCTGTCGGAGAACCCTGTGCGCAGGGCGATTTCCAGAAGCGGGTGATCGGTGTCGCTCATCATCCGCCGCGCCGCCTGTAGCCGCAGATCGAGATAGCAGGCCGCGGGCGCCATCCCGAGCCCGTCGCGGAAAATCTGTTCAAGCCGCCGCGTCCCGATACCCAGCGCCTCGGCGATCCGGGGGATCGGCAGCGGCGCATCGACCGCCTGCCCCATTATCGTTAGCGCCTCCGACAGCCGCCGGTCGCGCGCGCCGGGGACCAGACCGGGGCGTTGCGGGCGTGTGGCATCGGAATGCTGGTCATAGAGAAACGAATCGGCCACCTGCCCCGCCACGCCGAGGCCGCAGCGTGCGCCGATAAGGTGCAACATCATGTCCGCCGCGGGCACCGCCCCGCCCGCCGTCAGCCGGTTGCCCGAGCGCACGTAGCGGTCCGCCACCACCTCGACCGCCGGAAAGGCGGCGGCAAAATCCTCCAGGTCCTCCCAGTGCACCGTCGCGCGGTGCCCGTCGAGAAGCCCGGCCCGCGCCATGATCCACGGTCCCGCGTCGATCCCGCCGATCGCACCGAACCGCCCGGCCATCCGGCGCAGCGCGGCAATCAGGCTCCGGGTCGCCACCTCGGCCTGACCGTAGCCAGAGATCACCATCAGCAGATCGGCCCCCGCAAGCTCGGCAAAGGCCCCCGTTGCGGGCAGTTCGATGCCGCAGGTCAGCGGCGCGGCGATCCCGTCGGGGGTCACCACCCGCCAGCGAAACGCCTCGCGCCGCATCTGCCGGTTGGCGTTGCGCATCGGGTCGAGGACAGAGGCCACCTCGAGGATTGAGGCGCGCGGCAGGATCAGCACCGCGATGTCGAGCGTGGCACGCAACGGCGCAAAGATCGTTTCGGAATATGTCATGTTCCTTTCGTAAATCGTCAATCATCTTGCCGCAACTCTGCTAGGCTTTGCGACAGCCAAGGAGGACCCCATGCCACTCAACATGAATCGCGAGGTGTTCATCACCTGTGCCGTGACCGGATCGGGCGGCACCCAAGACCGCAGCCCCAACGTGCCCCGCTCGCCCGAGGCCATCGCCGACAGCGCCATCGCCGCGGCCAAGGCCGGCGCGGCGGTGGTGCACTGCCATGTCCGCGACCCCGAGACCGGCACACCGTCGCGCGATCCCGCGCTTTTCCGCGAGGTGACAGAGCGCATCCGCGACAGCACCACCGACGTGGTGCTCAACCTCACCGCCGGGATGGGCG
>JADQCC010000069.1 GCA_016278295.1 Roseovarius sp.
GTATCGACCGGTGCGTAGGGATCATCGATGGTCGACCGCCAAAGGCCGCCGTCCTGGCATTCGATCAGGCGGGCGACGGTCTTTTCGTACATCGCAACGAGCTCGCTGTCCCAGTTCGCCTCCGGGATGACTTCCAGGCTGTCGACAACCCCGGCGACCCACCAGGCGCTGGCCCGGCCCCAGGCGGTGCCATCGATCCACAGATCGATCTTCACATAGGACTCCTCCTCGGGAACGGAGGAATTGAAGACGTGACGCAGGAGGCCGTCTTCCTGGGCAAGCAGCGCGTGGAAGCCCTTCAACTCACCCTGCGCGAAATCATGATTGCCTATGATCGCCTGCGATGGCGGTACCATGTAGGCCGTATCCGCGAAGACCCATCCATGCGTGCTGCGGGCCGTGGTATGTTGTGTCAGACCGCCGGCCACCACACGCTCCTTGTGGAACACCTTGTTGGCCTCGCGGGCCTCAGCGACCTTTTCGGCGAGGATCAGCGGGCGGATGCGGGAGGAACTATCGGCGATGTTTGGATGGGTGATGACCGGACCGGCCAGGACCTCGTCCACCTTCTCACGAAACCAGTCGTCGAGCCCCGCCAGATGCATGGCGTTCAGCAGGCCGGAATGCTTGCCTCCAGTATCGACGCGATCCCAGCCGCGTTCCAGCATGCGCTTGACGATGCTGCTTCCCATAAATCACACTCCTTGCTTCATTGATCGAAAGTTTCATGCGCGATCCGGCGCCGTCGGCATTGTTCGGCGACCGAGTGGCAGTGGGGCGAGAACGGGGCTGCCCCGCATCCTCGAATTGATGGCTAGGTCCAGGAAAACCCCTTGGCTTCGAGCACGCGGTCCATGCCGAGAACTTCCAGAACATTCTCACCTGCGCGCAGCCGGTCCATGAACTGGGCCTCTTTGTCTTCGCGATCGCGCGACTTGCGCGCGACCTCTTCGGCCTCGGCCGCACGGACCAGGACCACGCCGTCATCGTCACCGGCGACGATGTCGCCAGGCTCGATGCTGATGCCGCCCACCACCACGGGATGGTTCACGTCGCCCAGCGTCTCCTTGACGGTCCCCTTGACGGAAAGTCCTGCCGAAAACACGGGGAGACCGAGCTTGCGGAGCGCCGTTGCGTCGCGAACGCCCGAATCGAAGACGATGCCGGCGATGCCCCGCGCCACGCAGGCCGTCGCAAGCACTTCGCCGAAGGGACCTTGCTCGCAATTGCCGCCCGTATGAACCACCAGCACGTCTCCCGGTTCGGCCAGCGATATGGCGACCTGAAGCATGAGATTGTCGCCGGGCGTGCAGCGGACCGTGACCGCCGGTCCGCAAAACCGCATGCCCGGATGGATCGGCTTGATGCGCCAGTCGAGTGCGCCGCATCGGCCCTGCGCCTCGTGGAGCGTTGCCGGCGGAAACTCGGCCACGGCATCGATGACCGACTTGGGCGGCCGCGAAATTGTCTTGTTCACCTGGGACACGAAAAGTCTCCTGAAAGAAATTGAAATGTGGATCAGCTACGCCGCATCGGGATCGGGGCCAGAAACGGCGCCAGACCGATGCAACGCGGCGATGGTGGACGTGTCGTAGCCAAGATCTCTCAGCACCGCGTCAGTGTCTTCGCCGAGCCGGCCGGCGGGCCGACGCACGGCGAGATCGACGCCGCTCATCGCGATCGGCGTGGACAGGACGGGCACGCTTCCCGCCTCGGGATGCTCGTGCATGCGAACGGATCTGCGAATCGTTGCCTGCTCGCTCTCAAGCGCCTCTCCAAGACTCAGGACGGGGGCAATGCAAGTGTCCAGCGGTCCGAGTTCGGCGAACCACTGATCGCGCGTCCGCGTGCGGAATATCCGGGCCATCTCGGTCCGCATCTCCTCACCTTCCGGACCTTCGACATATTGTCGCTCGATCCAGTCCTCGCGGCCCAAGGCCTTGCAGAGATTGCGCCAGAAATGTCCTTCGATCGCACAGAGCGTGAGGTATTCGCCGTCGGATGTCTCGTAGATATCGGAAAAGGGGTAACGCCCCGAGTGGCGCTCCTCACCGCGTTGCGGCGCCTTGCCCGTGCCGAAATATGAGCTTGCGGCAGTTACGGCGCTGCCGATCAGACTGTCGAACAGGGCGATGTCCAGATAGCTGCCATTGCCCGTTCGCTCAGCCTCACGGAGCGCGATGAGAATGCCGATCACGGCGTAAAGGGACCCTGAGAGGTCGGCGACTTGCAGTCCGCTGAGAGCCGGCGGCCCTCCCGCCCGACCGACGAGGCTCAAGATGCCGGAGAGGGACATATAGTTGGGATCATGGGCCGCCAGAGTCCTGTAGGGCCCGTCCTGTCCGAAGCCGGAAAGCGAGCAGTAGACGATCTGCGGTCGCACCGCACGCACGGCTTCATAACCGAGGCCCAGCCGCTCCATCACACCGGGGCGGAACTGCTCCAGAACGACGTCCGCTTCGCGTGCCAGATCCAGGAAAATCTGCCGCCCTTCCTGCATTTTGAGATTGAGCGACAGACATCTCTTGTTTCGATTCAACGTCATGTGCCGCGCCGACACGCCGTTGATGTTCGGTCCGGCGTGACGGAAGCCATCTCCGTGTTCGGTATCCTCGATCTTGATCACATCGGCTCCGAAATCCGCAAGGATCTGGGTCCCGAACGGTCCGGGCAGAAGACGCGAAAGATCGAGCACGCGAATGCCTTCCAGCGGCAGGGCCATCTTCTTATCCTTCCAATTCGGTGCCGCCGGCAGCTTGCCGGCCCGGCGCGGCATGGCGGCCATTCGGGCAGACATGCCCCATAGGCCCATTGCGGAAGATGCGATGATCCATTTCCCGCAGGTCCGGGGATAGCTTGAAGTCGAAACCGACGAAGGGCCGGATGTCTTGATCGACGCGGATGCCCGGTGCGATTTCGATCAACGTCAATCCTGTATCGCCCACCTGGAAGACCGCGCGCTCGGTAACGATGAGGATGCGCTGCCCCTTGGCAGCACCGGTCGGCCCGTGGAAGTTGACCTGTTCCACACGCTCCACGAACTTGCGGTTTCGCCCTTCCTTGAGGATCGACAAAGAGGGCCGGGCTCCCCCTTCGATCGCGACATCGAGACCGCCGGCCGTTAGTGTGCCACAAAAAAGAACTGTCCGCGTACGGTGGGTGATGTCGACGAAGCCTCCCGGGCCCCGCAAATTTCCCGCGAACCAGCCGACGTTCACCGAGCCGTGCCGGTCGATTTCGGCAAAACCGAGAACCGTCACGTCGAGGCCGCCGCCGTGGTAGAAATCGAAGATTTCGGTGGAGTCGATAATGGCGTCCGGATTGTAATGCGCGCCGAACGCACCGCTGTTGGCCGAGGTTCCCATCGCCGGAACGCCGCCAATGGCGCCATGCTCAAGGCTGAAGGCTATGTGCTCCAGCAGCCCCTCCTCTCGAGCGACCGAAGGGATGCCGGTGCCGATGCCCACGCCGAGATTGACCGTCTGACCCGGCTGGATCTCCATCAGCGCGCGCCGAGTGATCACCTTGCGGATGTCGAAGGGCAGCGCCGGCAGCGCCAGATCGGGATTGCGCGTTTCGCCCGAAAGGGACGGATCGTATTTGCCGAGCTGCGATTGAATGCTGTCGGGATCCACGACCACCGCATCGACCAGAATGCCGGGCACCTCCACCATACGTGGGTGAATGGCGCCACGCTCCACCATCCGTTTCACCTGGGCGATGACCTTGCCGCCGGAGTTACGTGCGGCCATCGCAAAATATCGCATGCCGACGCTGACCGGCTCACCTTCGAGACTGATGTTCCCGTCGGGATCGGCGACCGTGCCGCGGATGATCGCGACATCGAACGGCATCGATCGATAGAACAGATGCGGATCCCCATCGATCTCGATGCGCCGCACCAATCCCGGATCAGGGGACTTGCTGTTGACCCCTGCCGTTCCGGCATTCTCGGCGGCTGGATCGACATAGGTGTGAAGGCCGACCGTGCTGACAAAGCCCGGCGAGCCGGCGGCCGTTTCGCGGACCATCCGGTAGAGGCATCCCATCGGGTAGGAATAGGCCTCGAAACCGCCGTTCACTGCCATCTCGACGAAGCGCGGTGAGTCGCGCCGGCTAAAGGTTGAGCTGATCAAGCGGCGAACCATGCCGGCCTGTGCAAAATGTTCCAGACCGGTCGGTGGCTCCGGCTTCCACCCCGGACGGTTCGGGGCAAAGAGCGTCAGGTCGCGTGGCTGGCCGGTCTGTCGAAACCGTTCGCCCAGCGAGCGCAGAACCATTTCCGGAACGGCAAGAGAGATGAGGCCGGCAAGTGCAACGGTCGCCCCGGATTCCACCAACCGAACCGCATCTTCGACCTCGACCTGCTTCGACACAAAAACCTCCACCGACTAGTTGGGAGTATTTGGACGTTTTTGATAGCATCTGTCAAGTGCGGTCGACGAACTCACTCACATTTCGACAGGCGCCTCCCGCTTGTCGTCATCCTGGCCCGGTCGGGCCGCCTCGGAGCCCTTGCCGCCTGCCGCGGCAGAGACATGGAGAAACACGCCTTGACGCTCCAGTTCGCGGCGCTCCTCCAGGGACAAGCCCGTATCGGTGATGACTTCGTCGAACTCCGTCAGGGGCGCCACATCGCAGAAGCCGGGGCCTCCAAATTTCCAGGAATCTATCAAAAGCAGCTTGGTCTTCGCCGCGTCCATCAGCAACCGCTTGTTGCTGGCTCCTTCGACGCGGCTGTCGGTCAATCGACCGCTACTGGAACTCTGTGCCCCGATCAGGGCGACGTCCACATGCAGGCGCCTGAGAAAACTGTCACCGGGTTCGCCGGCCAAGGTGAAAGTGCCGTTGCGCCGACTGCCGCCCGGCACGATCAGCCGAACCGCTTCGGAGCGCGAGAGGATGCCCGCCAGTTTGATGCTGTTGGTGACCGCAGTGATGTGAATTCCGGCGCCGACGATGACGCGCGCCGCTTCCATAACCGTGGAACTGGCGTCGAAGATAACACTGTGGCCCTCCTCGATCCGCGCAGCGGCGGCCATGCCGATCGCCGCCTTGATGGCACGCAGTTCTCCAGACGGAACATCCGGCTCGTCGTCCTTCTCGGCGCTCACTCGGCCATGCAACGAATTGCCGAGGGTCGCGCCGCCATGGGTCCGCACCACAAAACCCTGGCTTGCCAGTTCGTCCAGATCGCGACGAACAGTCGAGGTCGATGCCCCGAGCCGATCCGACAATTGGTGCAGCGTTGCCGCTCGCTGCTCCACCAGCACGTCCAGGATAAAGGATTGCCGCTGCGCAGGCAGCAGTTTCTCCCCGCGCGGACGGGTAGGTGTCTGGTCGGTCACCATCTTCTTCCTTCTCACACTACACTCTCGTGCCGTTTGAGGTCAGGGAAATCCATCTATGCCATAATCTTCCACTCAACGCACGTCTTCAGAACTTCGGGGGCGCCAAAAACAGACAGTCGCGCCCAATCGATCAGGCGCCAAGCTCGTGGCGACGTGCCGGAAACGCCCGGGTTTTCGCCTCCACGACTGGACCGGCCGCCGTCTGGGCCATATAGAGCGTTCTTGGAAAAAAACTGCAGGATGTCCCGATGGAGACGATGCGAAATGACCGATTCCGCCTTTGAGGCAAACCGTTCCGAGAGTCTCTACGCAACTTTTCAACGACGATGGGAGCCGGCTGCCCCCTTTCTGGAAACACGCGGAGGGGGGCGCTGGAGCTATCACGATCTGGACCAGGTGACGGCTGGCCTGGCCAAGCGCATGCGCGCCCTCGGTCTGCGCAGGGGCGACCGGCTGGTCTGTCAGTTGGACCGCTCGCCCTTCGCTCTCTTTCTCTATCTCTCTGCGCTGCGCGCCGGGCTCACCTATGTTCCCGTCAGCCCGCAATTAACCGATGCCGAACTGCAACCCCTCCTGAGCGAGGTCGAGCCGTCGCTGTTCGTTTGCCGGCCGCAATCGGAAGCCAGCCTCAGCTTGCTGCCGGCGACACGGAGCGTGAGGATCCTTACCCTCGACGTGGATGGCAGCGGCAGCCTCGCCGACGTGCCGGCCAACGATATCGACCCAGATGTCGCCGTCCGGTCCGACGATCCCGCCGCAATCGTCTTCACCTCCGGGACGACCGGGCGCCCGAAAGGCGTCGTCCTGCCGCATGGCCACCTCGTGGCCAAGGCGGATGCTCTTGCACAAGCGCTCGGGTGGCGAAGCTCGGACAAACTCCTCCACACGATGCCGCTCTATCATGCACACGGTCTGTTCATGACAACTCATTGCATCATGAGCGCCGGTGCTTCCATGTTCATGATGCCACGCTTCGAGGCCGCCGAGGTGGTTGCCGCGTTGCCGCTCGTCACGGCCTTTTCAGGCGTCCCGACCATGTATTCGCGCATGCTTGCCGTGCCTTCCCTGGCTGCGAATGCGCGGGGTGTGCGGTTGTTCGTCTCCGCCTCTGCGCCGCTTCCGGCACCGGTATTCAAGATGTTTCGTGATGTCGCCGGTCACTCCATCGTGGAATGCTGGGGCATGTCTGAAACGATGACCAACACCGCGCACACCAGCGGTTCGCGTCCCGGAACCGTCGGAAAGCCGATCCCCACAGTGGAAGTCAGGGCGATGGATCAGGACGGCACTGTCCTGCCGCCTGGCCAACCCGGCCAGTTGGAAGTTCGCTCGCCCACCCGGTTCAGCGGCTACTGGAGGCAGGCCGATACCGTCGACCTTCTTCGGGACGGCTTTTTTCGTACAGGAGACATCGGGTTCATCGACGCTGACGGCTACGTCACGATCGTCGGACGCACCAGCGACGTCATCATCACGGGCGGTTACAACGTTCATCCGAAGGAGATCGAACTCGCCCTGGAACGGCGCGACGACGTCTCAAGGGCCGCGGTCTTCGGTGTACCCCACCCCGATTACGGCGAAGCCATACTCGCCGCCGTCGAGACAAGCGCGCGGAGCTTTGATCCTCGGCAAATCCTGAGCGAGATGAAGCAATCTCTCGTGGGATACAAGATCCCGAAGGCCTTGTTCGCAGTCGACCGGCTCCCGGTGACCGAACTCGGCAAAATTCAAAGATCCGTCTTGAGCGAACGCTTTCGCGATCACTTCTCTCTTCCGGATCGAGCGCGAGATCGTCGAGCACCCTGAGGTAGATTCGGGGGGCGGACGTCTTGCGTTCGACATCCTCTCCCGCCCTCAAGCCTCCGCCGCCTCCTTTTCCTCAAGTGAGCGGGCGATCGCCGGCTTCAGCGAGGTCAGCTTGTGCTCCATATGCTCCTTCATCAGCCGGCCGAGCGTCGGCGCGTCGCGCGCCTCCAGCGCGTCGATGATGGCATCGTGCTCCTTCAGCGCCTGGCGCCAGCGCTCCTCGGTCAGGTTGGCTTGATAACGCGCACGATTCGCCCGCCGGGCCACGAGCTGGTGCTGATTGAAGAGCGTGGCGTTGCGTGCCGCTTCAAGGATGGCACCATGGATATTCTGGTTGATCTCGAAGTAAGCCGGCCGGTCCTTCTCGGCAAAGGCGACATGCATGCGGTCGTTCAGCCGCCGGATGGCTGCGATCTGGGCATCGGTCGCGCTGCGACAGGCAAGTTCGCCGGCGACCCCTTCCAGGGCGGCGAGAACCGGGAACACCTCGTCGAGCTCGGCGACGGTCAGTTTGGAGACGATGGCCCCGCGGTTCTGGAGGAGAACGACCAGGCCCTCGGCAGCCAGCACCTTGACGGCCTCGCGGACCGGCGTGCGCGACACGCCGAAGCGCTCCGTCAACATACGCTCGGGCACCTTTTCACCCGGCTTCAGCTCGCCTTCCATGATCATGCTGCGCAAACGGTCTGTCAGTTCGACCGCAAGCGCGGGGCGGTTCAACGCGTCGATCGGCGTCATCGTGGCAATGTTCATTCTCTCAATCGTCCCGTCGTCTCACATCGTGCCGCTGCCCGAGCGGCCATTCCCTGTTGTCTCCGGCTGCGCCGGCGCACGCGCCAGCACCTCCATCACATGCGTGGCTTTCCGGCCTGTGCCATCCGCAATCTGGTGCCGGCAGGAGGTTCCGTCCGCCACAATGATTGCGTCCCTTTGCGCCGCGCGCACCGCCGGCAAGAGCGACAGCTCGCCCATCGCCATCGACACGTCGATCGTTTCGGCATGATACCCGAAAGCGCCCGCCATGCCACAGCAGCTCGATTCCACCGTTTCGACCTCC
>JADQCC010000117.1 GCA_016278295.1 Roseovarius sp.
TCAATCGGCGCAATCGCGCCAGCAGATTGCCATGCCCCGCGACCGGGCCCCGATCCTCAATTATCGCGAATCGACCCCAGATCGACAAGGCGTCAAATCCGCTTGCGCGGCTGGCTCGCCGATGTCGCGGTTCTGCTCCATCACATGATCCCGAGAGGGGCCTTGTCCAGGCCCCGTCATTACCGGCGACTTCCCGCCTCAATGTGGAAATGCTCAGCGCGCAGACCACCAAACAAGCAGGGTTTTTCAACGAAATAGGCTAACAATCGCCGCTTGCCCTGCCCGATCGGCAACATCCCGCACCGAGGCGCAGCCAGCCATGTGTCGCTCTGGAAACACAGGCCATGGCTGCGTAACTAACGTCAGGACCAAGGTTAATCAGCCCCGGCAACCCCGGCGCGATTTAGGTAATGCCTCAGGGACCATCTGGCATGATGAAACTGAAACACATGAACAGCATCACCCGGTGCGCTTCGGTGTGCGAAGCATACAGGCAGCCGACGCGCCGGACTCTGCTCACGGCGGGCATAGCGACGATTGTATCCGCGCAACCGGCCATCGTATTCGGAAACCCCGGTCGGCTTGGTGCCGCGCAGAAGATGACATTCGACGATCTCGTTTTGCGCGCCCGAAAAGGCGCGGCGCGCGCCTTTGTCCCGGCACCCACCCCTGCTTCGGACGTGATGGAGCGCATCAATTACGCCGCACACTGGAAAATCCAGTTTCGGGATTCCGAAACGCTGTATCCGGCCGGTGACGCGCTGCCCATCCAGCTATTCCACGTCGGGCGATATTTTCCCAGCCCGGTTCGAATCCACCTGCGCGGCGGGGATGGCACCGCACAAGAGGTAAAGTTCCGGCGCGACCTGTTCGAGATGCCGCCGGACAGCCCGGCGCGCGCGCTGCCAGAGGATATCGGCTTTGCGGGCTTTCGGGTCATGCGGCCCGGGCTCGAACCGGATTGGGTGTCGTTTCTGGGTGCGTCCTATTTCCGCACGGACGGACCCGACGCTCAGTATGGCCTGTCGGCACGCGGCATCGCCGTGAATACCGGGATGAACGTGCCGGAGGAGTTTCCGCGCTTCACCGCGTTCTGGATCGGACCACCGGAACACGATGGCGACGATATCTCGGTCTGGGCGGCGCTGGACGGCCCGTCCGTCACCGGGGCCTACCGCTTCGGTCTCGTTCGAAACGCAGACGGCAAAGGCAGTGTGACTCGGGTGTCGGCCCGCATCTTCCTGCGCCAGGATGTAGAGCGGCTGGGAATCGCGCCGCTGACCAGCATGTACTGGTATTCGGAACGAGACCAGATCATCGGCAAGGACTGGCGCCCCGAAATTCACGATAGCGACGGGCTCGCGCTGGAGACCGGCGGCGGCGAACGTCTGTGGCGGCCGCTCAGCAATCCGGCCTCGGTTACCACCTCCAGCTTTTTCGACGAGAACCCGCGTGGCTTCGGGCTGATCCAGCGCGACCGGACCTTTGACAATTATCAGGACGACGGGGTGTTCTACCACCGGCGCCCGTCGGCCTGGATCACGCCCTCGGGCGATTGGGGGCGCGGGGCCGTGCAACTGGTCGAAATCCCGACCGAAGACGAGACGTTCGATAATATTGTCGCCTATTGGGTTCCCGAGGCGCCCACGCGCGCCGGAGATGCCTTTCGCTTCGACTATGACATTGAGTGGCGCGCCCGGGATCCGCACCCGGAGAGCGTTTCCCGCGTGGTTGCCACGCGGCAGGGACAAGGCGGCGTGGCGGGCGATCCGGTCCCGGAGGGCGTGGGCAAGATGGTCATTGATTTCGACGGCACGGCGTTTTCGGGCCTTGACCGGGAAAGCGGCGTCGAACCGGTGATCGAGGCGCGCAATGGCACGATCCGCGCTCCTGTCGATACCTACCCGGTCGTTGGAACAAAATTGTGGAGGTTGATGTTCGACTTTTCACAGACGGGCAAGGGACCGGTCAGCCTCAGGGCGTATCTGCGCCATAACGGAGAGGCCCTCACAGAGACCTGGGTCGCGAATGCCTGGGTAGAACGGGAGGGCTAGTGTGATGAAATGTATATGGTCCCTGTTCTTTAACCGACAAGCGAATTCGAAATGACCCTCACGGGTTCGAACGGGCCGGAGACCGAAACATGACGCTACAGACTGACCCGATCCTGCTCCCCCGGACGCCCTTGCCCGGAGCCGCCGTGCCCCGTCAGGCACCGCTGAAAATGCCCACGCAAAGCCTTGCGCGGGGTTCCACGCGACATCGCCTGCTTCAGGCACCGCGAGTCTATCTCGCACGTCTGATGGCGTTCGGCAGCGGTGCCGTGCTCACAGCCTGCGGCGCGTACCAGATAAGCGCGGTATTCGGAAACGGAAATCATGCCGTGCTTCAGATGCTGTTCGTGATACTGTTCACGATCACCTTCGGCTGGATCGCGTTCGCGGCTTGCCAGGCAATCGCCGCGATTTTTACATTCCGCGCCGGGCCCCCAGCCGAGGTGCATGGGCCGCTGCGCAACCGCACCGCGATCCTGATGCCGGTTTACAATGAAGACCCCGATGCGATCTGCGCCGCCCTACAGGCCATGGCCGAAGGAATTGCCGATCTGGGCGCGGGCCATATGTTCGAGATATTCATCCTGTCGGATACGTCCGACCCGGAAATATGGGCCAAAGAGACCGCCTGTTTCATGCACCTGCGCGAAAACCTGAGCGGGCGCATGCGTGTCTGGTACCGGCACCGGAACGACAATACCGGACGCAAGGCGGGCAATCTTCGCGATTTCGTCGAACGCTGGGGCGCACGCTACGCTTATATGCTGGTGCTTGACGCCGACAGCCTGATGGCGGCGGATACCATTGTTCGTCTGGTGCGCCGCATGGACGCCGCGCCGCGGCTTGGCATCCTGCAAACACTTCCGGCTCTGGCGGGCGGACGCTCCCTGTTCGCCCGTCTCCAGCAATTCGCTGGTCGGCTATATGGCCCGATCATCGCCCGTGGCGTGGCATCGTGGCAGGGCGTTGACGGCAATTACTGGGGACACAACGCAATCATCCGAACGCGGGCCTTTGCGCAATGCTGCGGGCTGCCTGTACTGCGGGGCCGCAAGCCCTTTGGCGGGCATGTACTGAGCCATGATTTCGTGGAAGCCGCGTTGATCCGCCGGGGTGGATGGCAGGTTCGGATGGATACCGACCTCGGCGGAAGCTGGGAGGGTTGCCCGCCGACGCTGCTCGATCTGGCCGCGCGGGATCGTCGCTGGGCGCAGGGTAACCTGCAGCACGCGAAGATCGTCGGCGCCCGCGGCTTGTCATGGTCCAATCGCGCGCATTTCCTGATCGGCATCGGATCCTACATCATGTCACCGGTCTGGCTCGCCATGCTGCTCACCGGCGCCTTGCTGACAGCGCAGGGACTGCGCTACCGGCACGAGTATTATGACAGCTATTATGACAGCGGCTTTCAACTTTTCCCAACCTGGCCGATCTTCGACGCCGAACGCATGATGTGGCTGCTGATCGTCGCCATGACGCTGCTGTTCCTGCCGAAAATCCTCGGTGTCCTGCGGGCCGTTCTGACGGGCACGGAGCGGCAGGCTCATGGCGGCGCGGCCCGGATCGCCGGTGGCGCAGCTCTCGAGGTTGTCCTGTCAGCCCTGCTCGCCCCTGCCCTGATGCTGTTCCAGACGCGGCAGATTTTCGAAATCCTGCTGGGACGGGACAGTGGCTGGTCGGCCCAAAATCGCGGTTCCAGCGCCATGTCGTGGCGCACAGCCTTTGCCGCGCACGGCTCCCAGGCCGCGATCGGGCTGTCGGCCTCGGCTGCGGTGCTCATCTTTGCTCCCGCGCAAATCGTCTGGGTCGTGCCCGTGCTGGCCGGGCTGGTGCTGACGCCCGCGCTATCGTGGGTGACGGCGCGTGAACATGACGGCCAACTGTCGCGCCTGCTTCACATCCCCGAGGACCGCATGACCCCGCCCGTCTTCCTGCGCAACGCGGCGCTTTACGAAACGTATGCCGGCGCGGCGACGATAACGCCAGCACAGGTCATGTCCGATCCGGCCATCGCGACATCTCACCTGAACACGATTTCCGTCGGACCCGATTCAAAGATATTGGGTCGCAAGCAGAAACCGAACGGTGCCGCGAACAGGGTGCTTGATGTGGCGACAATGACGACCCGCGCCAAGATCGACGCCGCGCACGACGCCGAACAGGCGATTACCCTGATGAACCGAAAAGAGGTTCGGGTGCTGCTAGGAAGTTCCGACCTCCTGTGGTACGCGCTCGGAAAATTCACCTCTCCCAAACCAACGGAGATTTTCAAACGGCCTGCCCGAAGAGCTTGAAGTGGCCCTGGTTTTCTGGGCATCCCGGCGGCTTTTCCAGCACGACTTTGGCACTTTGCGCAGGGTGGGTTCTGTGAGGAGCATTTCACAGTGAGGGCATCGTAGGGGTGGCTCAGCCCGCGCCCCTGGGCATCGGCAGGGTGCCGGTCTTGTAGGGCACCCAATCCGCGATTTCGGGATAGAATTGCCGCCGCCAAGCGCGCACCTTCGGGTTGAACACCCGCCTCCAGACTGGCGGGATCATCGCGATAAAGGTCATCGGCGGATAACCCGTGGGGAGCATCGGGACCTGATCGTGACCATAGACCTGTAACAATGGAAAGCGCCGCATCGGGTGCAGATGGTGGTCGGCGTGACGTTGCAAGTTGATCAGAAGGAGCCCCGAGACGCGATGCGCCGAATCCCAGCTGTGATGCGGCTGAACCGGTTCGTACTTGCCATCGCCCAGGTGTTTGCGCGTCAGCCCGTAGTGTTCGACATAGTTGGTCAGCTCCAGTTGCCAGACCGCGACCAGCGCCTGGAAGGCAAACAGCCCGACGCCCGTCCAGCGACCAATCGCAAATGCCAGCGCCAGAAAAGCCAGCTGCAGGACGATGTATTTCCAGATCGGGTTGGACATGTGCCACGGCGACCGGTTGACGCGCGCAAGCATGGCCTTTTCCGCCCGCCAGGCCGAACCCGGCCCCTGCCACAGCACGCGCGGGAAAACCCGCAGGAATCCTTCGTTATACCGTGCGGTCACCGTGTCGCGCGGTGTGCCGACCCAAGGGTGGTGCACCAACAGATGCTCTGTGCGGAAGTGGCCATAGAGAACCAGCGCCATCAACAGATCGCCCAGGTTGCGCTCCAGCCAGTTGGCCTTGTGGAACAGCTCATGCGCATAGACGATCCCCACGGTGCCGGTGGTCACCCCGATGGCAAACATGATGCCCAGCGTCTCCAGGGTGGAATAGCTGGCCACCCGCGTCAGGTAGTAGAGCGTGCCAAAGACCATGCAGAACTGGATCGGGAACCAGATCATCGTCAGCAACCGGAACCAGAACAGCTCTTCGTCCGGGGTGTTCGGATCGGGGTTGCGCAGATCCTTGCCAAAGACCGTGTCCAGCAACGGCATCAGCACCCAACCATAGAACGGGACCAACAGGATCATCCAGCCCCCCTGGGTGACCACGAAGAGGATCAGCGGCACAAAGGTCAGCGTCAACCAATAAGGCCAGGCGCTGAGTCTTGTCCCGGGTTCCGCAGCGGTGTCCGTCATTCCTGGGTCTCCTTCTGGATCGTGGGGCGCGGTGTCAGGCGAAGATGTATCCCGTTCGCCGAGCGCACCGTCAGATGCGCCACCGGGATCGGGTCGCAGCCCGGAACAGCGTCAAAACGAAAGGCCCGCACCAGCATCGACAACAACAGGGGGCCCTCGGCCATCGCAAAGGCCGATCCCGGACAAACACGCGCGCCGGCGGAAAAGGGAATATAGGCGTTGCGCAGACAGTCCTTGCCATTGGGTGTCTCGAACCGGCCGGGATCGAATTCATCCGGGCGGTTCCACAGACGCTCGTGCCGATGCAGGTGCCAGGGGCTGAGAATAACCTGTGAGCCCGGCGTGACCCGGCGCCCGCGAAAGGTCTCGGGGCAGACGGCCTCGCGCACAAACATCGGTACCGGCGGGTAGAGCCGCATCGATTCGCGGAACACCGCGCGTGACGCCCGCAGCCGGGACAGGGTCGAAAAATAGATCTTGTCCGGGTCCATGTGATTGCGTGCTTCCTGCGCGAGCTTTTCCTGCCATTCGGGATAAAGCGCCAGGAGGTAGAGCGCCCAGGCAAGCGCCGCTGCCGAGGTCTCGTGCCCGGCAAGAAAGAAGATCGCCACCTGGTCCACCATCTCTTCGGGGGCAAAGGGTTCGCCGGTCTCGGGGTCCGGCGTGGACATGATCTTGGTCGCCAGATCATCCGGCGCCGTGCCCGCGGCGATGGACCGGGCACGTTCATCAACCAGCTGTGCGATCAGGCTGCGGATGGTGGCGGCCGCATCGCGGGCCTTGCGCGACTGAAAACGCGGAAACCATTTCGGCCGCGGCAGCAGCGCCGCGATATTGGCGACGGGTTGGCTCTTCTGATACACCTTGAAGGTCTCAAAGGCCGCATGGGCGACCTCGTGGGTGATAGGCACCGAAAACAGCGTGCGAAATATCACATCCATCGCCACATGGCTGCAATGGGCCTCGATCTCGACCGGGGCGCCATCGGCAAGGCGGGTGAGACGATCCACCGCCGCCACACCGCTGTCCCACATCGCCGGAAACACGGTGCGCAGCCGCCCGCCTTCGAAAGCGGGGTCGATGATGCGCCGCTGACGTTCCCAAAGCGCGCCGTTCGAGATGAAAATGGACTCCCCCAGCAGTGGCTTCAGCCCGACCCGGATGCGTTCAGATTTCGGGAAATCCGACGGGCGGCGTTTCAACACCAGATCGACCAGATCCGGATCGTTGCACATATAGGACCGGAAGAACGGCGTGCGCATCTCGGCCATCCAGGCGCGATACAGATGCGCCGGCTGCGCCGACAGGATGTCCTGTTTGAACAGATTGAAATAGGTAAGAAACGATACCTTGCGATTCCTGGCCTTCGGCTTCGGTGGTATCTTGCGCCGTTCTTCCTGCACGATGTCGAACAAGCCCTTCTCCTGACAGCCCGGATCAACATCGGGTGCCACGCGGGGCCATATGAGTCATTGACGATCGTCAAACCCGCGACAGTCATGGAGTGTGCGCGATAGACATGGTTGTATTGCTCCTGCGCCCCGCATCGACACCCCACAGACTTGGCGATATAGGAACAGAACGCCCGCCATATACCGGGCTCCATATACCGGCCCAACGTCGCCGAGGACATCCGTGGATCCGATCAGAGCAAATCACCCCTGCGGACAATGTGCCTTTTACTCCAACAGCGTCTGGCAACCCGTGTCAGGCGCCGCGGTCAAGGTGCTGCGGCGCGGGTTCAAGCGGCGCGATCTGGAGATGGGGGAATTCGTCTATGGCCAGGGCGAAGACAACAAGGGCGTGTTTTGCGTGTCACGCGGGCTGATCGCGCTGCGCTCGCACCAGGTGGATGGCTCTTCGACGATGCTGCGGCTGGCCTATCCGGGCGATGTGATCGGCTTTCGCTCGTTTCTCAGATCGGGCCATCACCAGACCGAGGCGGTCGCTATCCTGCCCTCGCGGGTTTGCAGGGTGTCGCATGGCAACATCAGCCATCTGGTCAGAACCAATCCAGAGGTGCTTGCCCGGTTGGCCACGCGTTGTATCGACGAGATCGACCGGAGCCATGCCCGAATTGTTGCCATGTCGACCAGGTCTAACAAGGAGCGGTTGTCGGACCTGCTTGGCGCCCTGCTGGAGCGGTACGGCCGCCGCATCGGCGACCAGGTGCAAATGCACCTGCCGATGTTGCGCAAGGATCTGGCCGACCTGATCGGTGTGCCGCCGGAAACCCTGTCGCGCCTTCTCAAACGGCTGCAGGCGGATGGCTCTTTTGGCGTCAAGGGGCGCACGGTATCGACGCGGGTATCATGACCCCGTGCGGCGCGACCCGCCGACCCGTCACAGAGCCCGCAGGACAAGACCGCCCCCTTCGCGCGACAAAGCCGTCCCGGCCTCGACGACGCGATGGTCCCAGAAGGGGGCATCGGCGATGCCTCCCTCGTGACGCACCTTGTCTTGCCAACCATGACACCGGGATCGGCACTGGGCTCCGAAAACAGCTTGATCAAGACGGATACTCCAGGAAAGCGCA
>JADQCC010000291.1 GCA_016278295.1 Roseovarius sp.
AATCGGTCTTTCCCTTTTTGAATCAGCATATTAGAAAAAATGTCGCAAATGGGGGTTGTATGGTCGCAATTTGTTCGCGAAGGTCACGTTGCGTATTGGGCAGCACTCTGACGCTTTGTGTCGGAGCCATGCCGGCAACCCGCTTGGCGACGACCCGCGCAGAACCTGGACCTGACCATGTTGCCTCCCGCGGCGCGATCACGCTGAGGCCGCGGCGAACATCGAAGTGGGCAAGGAAATCAGTGCCGCCTTTCGAGGCTCGCGCAGCGATAGTGCGCGACCGGCGAACATTCGCATCGCTGAGTGGCGGGACAGTTTGGAACGGAGACAGAAATGAACGACACGATGGCCGAAAACGCCGAACTGACCATGACCGATCAGGTCTACAGTGACGATCCGCTGGCCGATCGCGAGACCGACCATTACCGAAAGGAATACGTCAAGACCTTTGTCGACAAGTGGGACGAGCTGATCGACTGGGCGGGCCGCGCCGAGAGCGAGGGACAGTTCTTCATCGACATCCTGCGCGCCCGGGGCAAAGAACGGGTGCTCGACGTGGCCTGCGGCACCGGCTTTCACTCGGTCCGGCTGACCGAGGCGGGCTTTGATGTGACCGCTTCGGACGGGGCGGCCTCGATGGTGGCCAAGGCCTTCGAGAACGGACGCCGCCGCGGGCTGATCCTCAAGACCGCACAGGCCGACTGGCGCTGGCTCAACCGCGACATCAACGGCAAGTACGACGCGATCGTCTGCCTGGGCAACTCCTTCACTCATCTCTACGAGGAAACCGACCGCCGCCGCGCCCTGGCCGAGTTCTATGCCGCGCTCAAGCATGACGGCATCCTCATCCTCGACCAGCGCAACTATGATGCGATGCTCGACCACGGGTTTTCGAGCAAGCACAAGTATTATTACTGCGGCGACAAGGTGACGGCCGAGCCCGACCATATCGACGACGGGCTGGTGCGGATGCGCTATGCCTTCCCCGACGGGTCGGAATACACGCTCAATCTTTGCCCGATCCGCAAGGACTACATGCGCCGCCTGTTCCGCGAGGCCGGGTTCGAGCGCGTGCGCACCTATGGCGATTTTCAGGCAACCTATGCCGAGGACGATCCCGACTTCTTCATCCATGTCGCGGAAAAATCGGCGCTGCACCTGACACGCTGGGGCGGTGGCGAGACCGCCAGGACCGATATCCGCGACATTACCGAGGATTACTACGACAGCGACGACGCCGACACCTTCTACTCCACCATCTGGGGCGGCGAGGACCTGCATATCGGCCGCTATGCTGAAACGCCCGACATTCGCACCGCCTCGGACCGCACCATTGAGTCGATGATCGACCGGCTCCCGCCGCTGGATGCCTCGGCCCGGGTGCTGGACATGGGCTCGGGCTATGGCGGCGCCATGCGCACGCTTGTGCGCAAGACCGGATGCGAGGCGGTTTGCCTCAACATCTCGGAGACGCAGAACGAGTACAATCTGGGCAAGGTCCGCGCCGCGCGGCTGACCGGCAATATCGGCATTCGGCATGGTGTGTTCGAGGACGTGCCCGAGCCGGACGAGAGCTTTGACGTTGTCTGGAGCCAGGACGCCTTTTTGCATTCCGACCAGCGCGACAAGGTACTGGCCGAGGCGTGGCGCGTGCTCCGGCCCGGCGGGCAATTGATCTTCACCGACCCGATGCAGGCCGACGACGTGCCCGACGGCGTGCTGCAACCGGTCTATGACCGTCTTCAACTCAACAGTCTGGGCTCGCCCCGGTTCTACCGAGAGGCGGCCGAGGCGCTCGGTTTCGAGACGGTCACGCAGGAAGACGCGGTCAGCGACCTGCGCACGCACTATTACCGTGTCCGCGAGGAACTGCTGGCGAACTACGATAAACTGCGCGAGGCCGGGGCCTCGGCGGAGTATCTCGACAAGATGGCCGTGGGGCTGGAGAACTGGGTGAAGGCCGCCGATGACGGTCACCTCGCCTGGGGCGTCCAGCACTTCCGCAAGCCGGCGTGATGCGCCGCGCCGGGGCGCCACCGCGCGGCCCCGGCCCTGACCGCCCTTGTTCCGTCCCCAGACCATGGAGACTCACGCATGACCGGGCCCTATCCCGATCCCCCCGCCTCTGTGTCCTTCGAGCTGTTCCCGCCCAAGACCGACGCGGGCGAAGCCGCACTGGCGAAGACCGCCGATCAACTGGCCAGCGCCGATCCGGCCTATTTCTCGGTGACCTATGGTGCGGGCGGCAGCACCCGTGACCGTACCGCCCGCGTGGTGGATATGATCGGAGACCGCACCGGGCGCCCGGTGGCCCATCACCTGACCTGCGTGGGGGCAAGCCGGGACGAAGTCGATCGGCTGGCCCGGGGACTGCACGACAAGGGCATCACGCGAATCGTGGCTCTGCGCGGCGATCTGCCCGAGGGGCAGAGCCTTGCTCCCGATGGCTATGGCGACGCGGCAGAGCTGGTGGCGGGGCTGCGCCGGGTGGCGGATTTCGACATTTCGGTGGCCGCTTATCCCGAGGTCCACCCCGAGGCTGCCAGTGCCGAGGCCGATATGGACCATCTCAAGCGCAAGCTGGATGCAGGCGCGGCTCGGGCGATCACGCAGTTCACCTTTGACACCGACGTGATACTGCGTTTCGTCGACCGGGCCCGCGACGCCGGCATCACCGCGCCGATCGTGCCGGGAATCATGCCGGTGGCCAATTTCGCGGGTCTCAAGCGGTTCTCGGCCATGTGTGGCGCGTCGGTGCCGGACTGGCTGTCACGGATGTTCGACGGTCTGGACAATGCCCCTGAGGCCCGCGCCATGATTGCCACCAGTGTCGCCACGGAACAATGTCGCCTTTTGATGGAGGCAGGACTGTCCGAATTCCATTTCTACACGCTCAACCGGCCCGAGGTCAGCCTGGCGGTCTGCCGCGCGCTCGGGCTCACGCCGGAGATCCCCGCCGAGAGCGTCGCCTGAGGAGAGACGAGATGACCGAGATCGACATCACGACCCATGCGGCCAACCGTATTCTGGTGCTGGACGGGGCCATGGGGACCATGATCCAGCAGCACAAGCCGGGCGAGGACATCTATCGCGGCACCCGCTTTGCCGACTGGAAAAGCGACGTGGGCGGCAACAGCGAATTGCTGAGCCTGACCCAGCCCGGGATGATCCGCGACATTCACACCGCCTTTCTCGAGGCGGGCGCGGACCTCCTGTGCACCAACACCTTTGGCGCCAATGCGATCAGCCAGGCCGATTACGGTATGGAAAGCCTTGTCACCGAGATGAATGCCGAGAGCGTGCGCCTTGCACGCGAAGCGGCTGACGCCATGTCCACACCCGACCGCCCGCGTTGGGTTGCCGGCGGCATCGGCCCGACCAACCAGACCGCCAGCCTCAGCCCGGACGTGAACGACCCGGGCTATCGCGCCGTGACCTTTGACGATCTGGCACGCGCCTATGGCGAAGCCGCACGGGCCCTGATCAGGACGGGGGTCGATGTGCTTCTGGTCGAGACGATCTTTGACACGCTCAACGCCAAGGCCGCGCTCTTTGCTATCGACAGCCTGAAAGACGAAGGGCTGGACGTGCCGCCGCTGATGATCTCCGGCACCATCACCGACCGATCCGGGCGCACGTTGACGGGCCAGACGCCCGAGGCCTTCTGGGTCTCCATGAGCCATGCGCGTCCCTTCTCGGTCGGGCTCAATTGTGCCCTTGGCGCGGGTGAGATGCGCCAGCACGTGCGCACCCTGTCCGAGGTCGCCGACACCCGCGTCAGCGCCTATCCCAACGCGGGCCTGCCCAACGAGATGGGCGGCTATGACGAGACGCCCGAGGAAACGGCTGCGCATCTGGGCGAATGGGCCGATGCGGGGCTGGTGAACATTGTGGGCGGTTGCTGCGGCACCACGCCCGACCACATCCGCGCCATCGCCGAGGCCGTCGCCGGCAAGGCCCCGCGCGCGGTCCCCGAAACGGTGCGGCGGATGCGCCTGTCGGGGTTGGAGATGTTCGAGGCCCCCGGCGCTAGCAAGGAGGATGCAGCATGAGCGGTGTTGCCAATTTCATCAACATCGGCGAGCGCACAAACGTCACCGGCTCGGCCCGGTTCAAGAAGCTGATCATGGAGGGCGACTATGCCACCGCGCTCGACGTGGCGCGCAGCCAGGTCGAGAACGGCGCCCAGATCATCGACGTGAACATGGACGAGGGTTTGCTCGATTCGGAACGGGCGATGATCACCTTCCTCAACCTGATCGCCTCCGAGCCCGACATCAGTCGCGTGCCGGTGATGCTCGACAGTTCCAAGTTCGAGGTGATCGAGGCCGGACTTAAATGCGTCCAGGGCCGCGCGGTGGTCAACTCAATCTCGCTCAAAGAGGGCGAGGCGGCCTTCCTGGAACAGGCCCGCACGATCCGCCGCCACGGTGCGGCCGCGGTGGTCATGGCCTTTGACGAGAACGGTCAGGCCGAGACCGCACAGCACAAGTACGAGATATGCCGCCGCTCCTACGACCTGCTGACGCAGAAGGCGGACTTCCAGCCCTGGGACATCATCTTCGATCCCAACATCTTTGCCGTTGCGACGGGGATCGAGGATCACAACGACTATGCCAACGCCTTTTTTGACGCGATCAAGCTGATCAAGGCGGACATGCCGGACACCCATATTTCGGGCGGGCTGTCGAATGTTTCATTCAGCTTCCGTGGCAACAACGCGGTGCGCGAGGCGATGCACTCGGCCTTTCTCTATCACGCGATCCCGCTGGGGATGAACATGGCCATCGTGAACGCGGGCCAGATCACCGTCTATGACGACATTCCAGAGGAACTGCGCGAGCGGGTCGAGGACGTGCTGTTCAACCGCCGCGACGACGCGACCGAGCGGCTGCTGGAGATCGCGGACAAGTACAAGGGCACCGGTGAGGCGTCGAAAAAGGAAGACCCGAAGTGGCGCGAGGCCCCGGTCGAAAAACGGCTGGAACACGCGCTCGTCCACGGGATCACGGATTTCGTGGTCGAAGACACCGAGGAATGCCGCCTGCGCGCGGAAAAGCCGCTTCATGTGATCGAAGGGCCGCTGATGGACGGCATGAACGTGGTGGGCGATCTGTTTGGCGCCGGCAAGATGTTCCTGCCGCAGGTGGTGAAATCGGCCCGCGTGATGAAGACCGCCGTGGCCCATCTGCTGCCCTACATGGAAGAGGAAAAGCGCCGGCAGGGGGACACCTCGGCCAAGGGCAAGGTGCTGATGGCCACGGTAAAGGGCGATGTGCACGACATCGGCAAGAACATCGTGGGCGTCGTGCTGCAATGCAACAACTACGACGTGGTGGACATGGGCGTGATGGTCCCGACCGAGGACATCATCGTCAAGGCCAGGGAAGAGAAGGCCGATATCATCGGGCTGTCCGGCCTCATCACCCCCTCGCTTGACCGCATGGTCGAGGTGGCGGGAGAGATGACCCGGCAGGGGCTGGACCTGCCGCTGCTGATCGGGGGCGCGACCACCTCCAAGAAGCACACCGCTCTCAAGATCGCGCCGGAGTACGAAAACGGGGTGATCCATGTGGACGATGCCTCCAAGGCCGTGGGCGTGGTGTCCAAGCTGCTGTCGAAAGCGGCGGCGCCGGGGTATCTGACCGAGATCGCGGAAGGTCAGGAGAAGATGCGGGCGGGCGACGATCGCACCGGCGAGCGGCCCACCGCGCCGCTGGTGCAGGCGCGGGCGGATGCCTTTGACGGCGGCTGGGACAGTTATAGCCCCCCCGCGCCGCAGACCCCGGGCCTGACCGTGATCGACGATACCGACGTGGCCGCGCTGCGCGACTACATCGACTGGACGCCGTTCTTTTCCACCTGGGAAATGAGGGGCAACTTCCCCGCCATTCTCGACGATCCCGACAGGGGCGAGACGGCGCGCGAACTTTTCGACAATGCGCAGGCCATGCTGGACCGGGTCGAGGCGGAAGGCTGGTTCACCCCGCGCGGTGTGGTCGGGCTCTGGCCCGCCAACAGCCGGGGCGACGACATCCTTGTCTGGACGGACGAGACGCGCGGCAAGCTGCGCGCGCGGATGCCGCAGTTGCGCCAGCAGCGCAACAAGACCCGCGACGCCACGCAGATGTGCCTGGCCGATTTCGTTGCGCCCGAGGGCACGCCGGACTGGGTGGGCGGTTTCGCCGTCACCACCGGGCCGGAGGTGCACGACATTGCCGACCGGCTGAAGACCGAGGGCAATGACTATGACTCGATCATGGTGCAGGCCTTGGGCGACCGGTTGGCCGAGGCCTTTGCCGAGGCGCTGCACGCCCGCGTGCGCCGCAGCCTCTGGGGCTACGCCCCGGGCGAGGGGCTCGACAACGCGGCGCTGATCCGGGAGCAATATCGCGGCATCCGCCCCGCGCCGGGCTATCCCGCTTGCCCCGACCACACCGAGAAGCGCACGCTTTTCGACCTGCTGGATGCGCCCGAGCATACCGGCCTCCACCTGACGGACTCCTGTGCGATGTGGCCCGCCTCTGCGGTCTCGGGTCTCTACTTTTCGCACCCCGAGGCACGCTATTTCGGGGTCGGCCGGATCGGACCGGACCAGGTCTCGGACTATGCCGCGCGCAAGGAGATGGAGATCGCCGAGGTCGAGGCCTGGCTGGCCCCCAGTCTGGCTTATCGGCCCGGCGGGCCGCCGGCGAACCGCCGGATCGCCTGAGGCGCGCATGATCACTTGCCAAGACCAACCCAACCCCACAGTAGTGGAGAAAGGAACGAGATGAGCAACAAGACCTGGCTGTTCACCAGTGAATCGGTGTCCGAGGGACATCCCGACAAGGTTTGCGACCGGATTTCGGACGCCATTCTGGATGCCTACCTGGCCGCCGACCCGCAGTCCCGGGTGGCCTGCGAGACGCTGGCAACCACCGATCACCTGACCATCGCCGGCGAGGTGCGCGGTCCCGAAGCTTTGCTCAAGGATGTCGAGCAGATCGCCCGGGATGCGATTCGCGACATCGGCTACGACCAGCCCGGATTTTCCTGGCGTAATGTCGAGATCGTTTGCCGCCTGCACGCCCAGTCCGCCGATATCGCGCGGGGCGTCGACGAAGGCGACAAGGGCGAGGAAGGCGCCGGCGATCAAGGCATCATGTTCGGTTATGCCTGCAACGAGACCGCTGAATTGATGCCCGCGCCGATCCAGTTCGCGCATCGTATCCTGCGCCATATGGCCGAGGACCGGAAATCCGGCAAGCAGCCGAATTTCGGCCCTGACGCCAAAAGCCAGGTGACGCTGAAATACGCGAACGGCAAGCCCGTGGGCCTGGATACCGTCGTCGTTTCGACCCAGCACGCTGAGGGCCTCAGCCAGGCCGAGGTGCGCGAGATGGTCAGGCCCTACATCACCGATGTATTCAAGGATGAAGGCTGGGATTTGCCCGCCGACGACAAGCTGATCGTGAACCCCACCGGCAACTTCGTCATCGGCGGCCCCGACGGTGACGCAGGGCTGACCGGCCGCAAGATCATCGTGGACACCTACGGCGGCGCGGCGCCCCACGGCGGCGGCGCATTTTCGGGCAAGGACCCGACCAAGGTCGACCGGTCCGCGGCCTATGTCGCGCGCTATCTCGCCAAGAACGTCGTGGCCGCGGGCCTTGCCGACAAATGCCAGATCCAGCTCGCCTATGCTATTGGCGTGCCGGAACCGGTGGCGCTCTATGTCGATACGCTGGGCACTGGGCAGGTCTCGGAAGACGACTTGTCGCGCCGTCTGCGCGAGATGGTCCGCCTGACGCCGCGCGGCATCCGCGATCACCTGCAACTCCTGCGACCCATCTATACCCGCAGCGCAGCCTACGGTCACTTCGGACGGCATCCCGACGACGACGGCGGCTTCTCATGGGAGAAATCCGACCTCGCCGAAGAACTGGCCCGCAGCTTCGGCGCCACCGTGGCCGCGCAGTAACCCAAACGGAATTCGAGGAACGACACCATGAACAAACCAGAAAACGTCACAGCCGCGGACTGTGCTGTCCGCGACATCTCTCTGGCCGATTTCGGCCGCAAGGAACTTGACATCGCCGAAACCGAGATGCCGGGCCTGATGGCGCTCC
>JADQCC010000028.1 GCA_016278295.1 Roseovarius sp.
CGCTGCACGTGGGCTCGCTCATCCAGATCATGATGCTGCGCTGGCTGCAAAAGACCGGGCACAAGCCGCTCACGCTGATGGGTGGCGGCACCACCAAGGTGGGCGATCCCTCGTTCCGCGCGGACGAGCGCCCGCTCTTGGACGATGCCGCGATCCAGGCCAATATCGACGGTATCCGCCGGGTCTTTGCCGCCTACATCACCTATGGCGACGGTCCCGCCGATGCGCTGATGCTCGACAATGCCGAATGGCTCGACGGGCTGAAATACATCGAGTTCCTGCGCGATATCGGGCGGCATTTCTCGGTCAACCGGATGCTGGCCTTTGAATCGGTGAAATCGCGCCTCGACCGCGAGCAATCGCTGTCGTTCCTCGAATTCAACTACATGATCCTGCAAGCCTACGACTTTCTCGAACTCAACCGCCGCTATGGCTGCGTGTTGCAGATGGGCGGCTCGGACCAGTGGGGCAATATCGTCAACGGCATCGACCTCACGCGCCGCGTGCTCGACCACGAGATCTACGGCCTCACCTCGCCGCTCTTGACCACCGCCGACGGGCGCAAGATGGGCAAATCCGCCGATGGCGCGATCTGGCTCGATGCGGAAATGTGCAGCCCGTACCAGTTCTGGCAATTCTGGCGTAACACGATGGACGCCGACGTGGGCCGCTTCCTGCGGCTCTACACCGAATTGCCCCTCGACGCGTGCAACCGCCTGGGCGCGCTCGCGGGGTCGGAAATCAACGAGGCCAAGATCATCCTCGCCAATGAGGTGACGACGCTGCTGCACGGGGCCAGGGCCGCGCAGGCCGCCGAGGCGACCGCCCGCGAGGTGTTTGAAAAGGGCGGCGTGGGCGATGACCTGCCGACGCTCGACCTGACCGCCGCCGAGGTGGCGGGCGGCATCTCTGTGGTGCAGCTCATCGTGCGCGCGGGGCTCGCCAAATCCGGCAAGGAGGCCAAGCGCCTCATCGCCGAGAACGGCGCCCGCCTCGACGACGCGCCGCTCACCGACGCGGGCCTCGTGCTCGACGCGCACGCGCTGTCCTCGCCGATCAAGCTCTCGGCAGGCCGCAAGCGCCACGCGCTGGTGAAACTCGCCGACTGATCCGCACACCCCACCCCGATTTCTTCAAAAGAAATCGGACCGAAGTCTTTTCAAGACTTCGGTGCTCCGCCCAGTCACGGATCATTCGCGCCCGCCGCCGCCATCAGACCGCAGGCGCACGGGCACATGGGGGGCGTGCCAGCTACCGGCCACGCGCTGGCGAACTCTTGTCAAACCCCTGTACCACCGCGCGCCACGGTCCCCGAACCTTGCGGTTCGCGCGCTGAACCTACAGGTTCGCCCGCGCCGACAGCGCGTCGTCCAGCACCTTTCGCACCGCCTCGGGCGGCACGTCCGACGTGATGAAGGCGTCGCCGATGCCCCGTGCGAGGATGAAACGCAGGGTGCCGTCCACCACCTTCTTGTCCTGCGCCATCAGCGACAACAGCCCCTCGGCATCCGGTAATTCTCCTTGAATATCAGATAGATCGGCTTTCATGTTCATGTCGTGCAAATGGGCGCGCACGCGGCGCGGCTCCTCCTGCGCGCACAGCCCCAGCCGCGCCGACAGCTCGAATGCCAGCGCGCAACCGATCGCCACACCCTCGCCATGCAGCAGGCGCACCCCATCATATTGTGTCGCCGCCTCCAGCGCATGACAAAATGTATGGCCCAGATTGAGCAACGCCCGCTCACCCTGCTCGGTCTCATCGCGGCTGACGATCCCCGCCTTCATCTCCACCGAGCGTTTCACAAGATGGATGCGCGCCGCCATATCGCCTTCGGCGGCACGTGAAGAATTGGCCTCAAGCCATTGAAAAAAATTGCTGTCTCCCAGCAGGCCGTATTTCACGACCTCGCCGTACCCCGCCCGGTAGTCGCGCGGCGTCAGCGTGTCCAGCACCGCCGTATCCGCCAGCACGAGGCTCGGCTGATGGAACGCCCCGATCAGGTTCTTGCCCCGCGGCGAGTTGATCCCCGTCTTCCCCCCGACCGAACTATCCACCTGCGCCAGCAGGCTCGTCGGCACCTGCACGAACCGCACCCCCCGCCGCAGGATCGCGGCGGCAAAGCCGACAAGGTCGCCGATCACCCCGCCGCCGAACGCCACGACCACGTCGCCGCGTTCGATCCGCCGCTCCAGAAGCCACTCCACGACACGCTCCAGATGCGGCCAGGATTTTGTCGCCTCGCCCGGCGGAAAGGTTAGGCAGTCAGCGGATATTCCGTTTTGTTCCAACCCTTTACGAAACGCCTCCAAGTGCAGTCCCGCCACCGTCTCGTCGCTCACCACCGCCACGTGCGGGCGCTGCAACAGCGGCCCGATGCGCGTGCCCGCCGCGCCGAGCAGCCCCGGCCCGATGACCACGTCATAGGCCCGATCGCCCAGCGGCACATGCACGGTTTCGATCATTTCACTTCCTCCAGGGTATCCGGCCGCGCGGCCAGCGCCGCCGCGACCTGCGCGGCCATGTCGTCGATCGCATAATCGCGATGTGCCTCCACGCGCAAATCCGCCAGCGCGTAGAGCGGCACGCGCGCCTCGTAAAGCTCGCGCAGCGTCTCCCGTGGATGAGCTGTGCGTAGCAAGGGTCTGGTATTCTTTCCTTTTACCCGTGACCACAAGAGATCGAGCCCGGCATCCAGCCACACCGAAAGCCCCTTGCGCGCGATCGTCTCACGGTTGCGCTGCGCGAGAAATGCACCGCCACCGACCGACAACACCGCCGGTGTCGCATCGAGCAACCGATCAATCACCTCGCTCTCTCTCGCGCGAAAGAATTGCTCTCCATCCCTTTGGAATATCTCTGAAATTTCCATGTTCGCCGCCTTCTCGATCTCGACATCGGAATCGAGAAACGGCACCCCCAGCCGGGCCGCGAGCGCCCGCCCCACGGCGGTCTTGCCCGCACCCATCATGCCGACGAGCACGATTGTTTTCTTCAGTTTCCAGCGCTTGCCAGCCGCCACGCCCGGCGCTCCCTTGCCTCTTGGGGACATTTTGCACTCAATGGCGTGATCTTGCCGGAAATGCCAGCTATAAGTGGGGAAAATCACCCTCAGAGCACACGGACCTCCCCATGCTTCGCCTTATCAAATGGTTGTTTTATCTTGCAATTCTGGGGTTCATCGGGCTCGTCGCCTATGCCTATCTCGGCCCGTTCTTCGGTGCCGATTTCACCCCGGTGCAAACCGAGACGCGGCAGGATATCATCCTTGAGATCGAATAGCGCCTTTCTCGCCGCACTTCTGTGGTCCGGCACCGCCGCGGCACAGGCCCCGCTCTCGGCCATAGACTGGCTCGACGAGATGGGCACCGCCGCCGTCACGACTCCCGACGCGCCCGACACCGCCGACCGCATCACACAGCCCGACGTCACGGTGACGCCACTCGGCGCACCGCGCGCCGATTCGGTCGGGCTCCTGCCGGGCGCCACGACCGGCCTGCCGCGCACGCTCTGGGAGGCAAGCAACACCGCCACCCTCACCCGCTATCTCGAGCGGCTGCCCGAGCACCCGCTGCCCGCGATGCAGTCCCTCTACTACACACTGCTGCTGGCCGAGGCCGACGCCCCCCCCGACAGCACCGGGGCCGCGCCGTTCCTTCGCGCACGTCTGGCGGCGCTGCGCCGGTTCGGCGCGGTCGAGCCCGCGCTGGCACTGGTCGAGCGCGCGGGCGGGTCGCGGCCGGCATTGTTCGACTCCTGGCTCGACCTCGCGCTGCTCGACGGTCGCGAGGACCGCGCCTGCGCGGCACTCGCCGCCACGCCATACCTGAGCAATGATCCGCGGTCGCGCATCTATTGCCTCGCCCGCGCGGGCGACTGGCAAACGGCGGCGCTGATCCTGCACGGGGCCGAGGCAAGCGGCGCGATCACCGAGCCGGACGCGACGCTCCTCGCGCTCCATCTCGAGCCCGAACTCATCGAGGAGATCGCCCCGCCCGTGCCCCCTACCGAGATGACGCCGCTTCGCTTTCGTCTCTACGAATCCATTGGCTCGCCGCTCGGCACGCATGGCCTGCCGCGCGCCTACGCGATGGCCGACCTGCGCGGGACCGCGGGCTGGAAGGCCGAGATCGTCGCCGCCGAGCGGCTGGCGCAGACCGGGGCGCTCGCTGCCACACGGCTCTTCGGGCTCTACACGGCGCGCAAGCCCGCCGCCTCGGGCGGTGTGTGGGGCCGCGCCGCCGCGGTGCAGGCGCTCGACCGTGCGCTCGCACCCGATGCCGGGGCCGAAGCGCTGGCCAAGGCGCTGCCCGCCGTGTGGGAGGGCGCGCGTGAGCTCGGGCTGGAAACGGTGATGTCCGAGATTTTCGCCGAGCGCCTTCTCGCCGCCGCCGCCCTGCCCGACCCGCTCGCCGCGCGCGCCGCCGAGATGGTCCTCCTGTCGCCGCTCTACGAGCGCGCGGACGAGATCGCGCCATCCTCCACGCGCGACAGGTTTCTCGCCGGGATCGCCGCGGGCACCCCGGACAACTCCGATGCCTCCACCCGGATGCAATCCGCGATCGCCGCGGGATTTTCCGCCACCGCCGCCGCCCCCGAACATCAGCAGCTGATCGCCGAGGGGCGTCTGGGCGAGGCGATCCTCGCCGCCGCCGCGCTGATTGACGACGGGGCCGAGAGGGTCGCGCCCTCGGCGGTCGAGGCCGCCCTCGCCACCCTGCGCGCCGCCGGGCTGGAGGACACGGCGCGGCGCGCCGCGCTTCAGATCGTGCTGCTCGGGCCGGACCGATGAGCCCGGCCGAAACCCGCATCGACACCTTTCTCGAGGCGCAGGCCGCCGAACTGGGGGCCGCACACAACACGCTCATGGCCTATGGCCGTGATCTGCGCGCCTATTCAGGCTGGCTCACCACGCGCGGCGGGCGCGATCTGCTGACCGCCACGCAGGCGGATGTCGAGGCCTATCTCGTGGCCTGCGATGCAGAGGGGCTGGCGCAGGCCACCCGCGCGCGGCGCCTGTCGTCGATCCGGCAATTCTACCGCTTCGCCGTGGACGAGGGCTGGCGCGGCGACAATCCCGCGATCCGCCTGCAAGGTCCGGGGCGCAGCCGGACATTGCCGCGCACGCTGTCCGAGAGGCAGGTCGAGCGCCTGCTCGACGCCGCGCCGCAGGTCGGCCGCGGCGAGGTCGAGCAGGTGCGCAACGGGGCACTCATGGCGCTGCTTTATGCCACGGGGATGCGGGTGAGCGAGCTCGTCGGCCTGCCGCTGGCCGCCGCGCAGGGCGACCCAGAGATGCTGCTGGTGCGCGGCAAGGGCGGCAAGGAACGGCTGGTGCCGTTGTCGCCACCGGCGCGCGCGGCGCTCGCCGCGTGGCTCGCGGTGCGCGCCCGCGACAAGCGACGCGCGGCCTCGCCCTGGCTGTTTCCGTCGTTGGGCCGCGCCGGACACCTGACGCGGCATCGGTTCTATGGCCTCGTCAAGCAGATCGCCGCCCGCGCGGGCATCGACCCCGACGCGGTCACGCCGCACCGGCTGCGCCATGCCTTTGCCACGCATCTGCTGGCGAACGGGGCCGATCTGCGGGTGATCCAGACGCTTCTGGGCCATGCCGATCTCGCCACCACCGAGATTTACACCCACGTGCTCGACGCGCGGCTGCGCGCGCTGGTGGAGGCGCATCACCCGCTCGGCACCACCCGCCGCAAGACCGACGCCGAGGGCTGAGCGCGCGCCTGCGCCACCTTGATTGAGCCACCCCGAGACCGCATAACCCCACCATATCATCTCAAGGACGCAGACCCATGAACCCGCTCGCCGCCTATCTCGACCCGACCTTCTGGATCACCGTCGTGGCGATCCTCGGGCTGCTGGTGCTCTCGGGCTTCTTCTCGGGCAGCGAGACCGCGCTCACGGCAGCCTCGCGCGGCAAGCTGCGCGCGCAGGCGGAAAAGGGCTCGCGCGGGGCCGAGACGGCACTCGGGATCACCGAGGACAACGAGCGCCTGATCGGCTCGGTTCTCCTCGGCAACAACCTGGTCAACATTCTCGCGGCCTCGCTGGCCACCGCTCTCTTCACCAAGGTTTTCGGCGAGAGCGGCGTGGCGGTGGCGACGCTGGTGATGACGCTGCTGGTGCTGATCTTCGCCGAGGTGCTGCCCAAGACCTATGCCATCACCAATGCCGAGTCGGCAGCAGCGCGCACCGCGCCGGTGATCGTCTGGGTGGTCCGCATCTTCGATCCGGTCGTGTCCGCCGTGCGCTGGCTGGTGCGGCTGATCCTGCGCTGCGTCGGCGTACAGACCGACCCCGACAGCCATATCCTCGCCGTGCGCGAAGAGATCGCCGGCGCGCTCTGGCTGGGGCAGTCCGAGGGCGTGGTCGAAAAGGAGGACCGCGACCGCATCCTGGGCGCGCTCGATCTCAGCGATCGCGCGGTCGAGGAGGTGATGATCCACCGCTCGCGCATCCAGATGCTCGACGTGGACGCACGCCCGCAGGATATCCTGTCGCAGTGTCTTGCCAGCAACCACACGCGCCTGCCGCTCTATGAGGGCGATCCCGACAATATCGTCGGCATCGTCCACGCCAAGGACCTGCTGCGCGCCATCCACAAACTCGCCGTGGAGGGCGATACCGGCAACGGCGAGCTCGACGCGTTCGACGTGCGTACCATTGCGCGCGAGCCATATTTCATACCCGAGACGACCACGCTCGACGAGCAGATGCGCCAATTCTTGCGGATGCGGAGCCATTTCGCGTTGGTGGTGGACGAGTACGGCGCGCTTCAGGGGCTCATCACGCTTGAAGACATCCTTGAGGAGATCGTCGGCGAGATCGTCGACGAGTTCGATGCCGAAACCGATCACCCGGTGCGCCGCGCCCCTGACGGCGACTATATCGTGGACGGCGCGATGACCATCCGCGACCTCAACCGCGCCACCGACTGGACCCTGCCCGACGACGCGGCCAACACCGTCGCGGGACTGGTGATCCATGAAGCGCAGAGCATCCCCACCGTGGACCAGGTGTTCAGCTTCCACGGCTTTCGCTTCCAGGTCATGGCACGCAAGGACAACCGCATCACGCGGCTGAAGATCCGCAAGCTGTGAGAGGGGGTGGCCTGGAGCGGCCATTGGGCAAAGGTTGACGAGCCGCGCCATCGCATGTCCGCGGGCAGGCGATCCAACGGTTTTTCAGGGCACTTTATTTCTGCTCTCCCGAAAAACATTTAATCGGCGCGCTAGCTTAGCCAAATCGCCTGTCCGTCACGCCAAAGGCGTGCTGATACAGGTTGGCGCACCTCCGGTGCGACGGGCGGACATGCGATGGCGCGGCGGCCTTCGGCCTTGAATCCGCGCCGGGACCAGATGATCCAACGTCCGCTCCAGACCATCCGACGATTTGCTTCCCGTCCGCGCGCCTCACCCGCCCGCCGGGAACACGAAACACCGGTCGCGCCGGATCATCAGCCATAGCGGCTTGCCCGGCTTGGGCAGGAATACGTTGGGCACGCTCGCCTTTATGAGCGAGCCGTCGTGGTCCATGCGAAACTCCACCAGGCTTTCCGAGCCCATGAACCGTGCCCGCGTCACCACCCCGCGCGCAGGCGTGCCATCGAGCGGCGTGGGGTTGGGCCCGCGCCCGTTGCGGTCGAAGTCGATCTTGATGTGCTGCGGGCGGATCACGATCTCGACCACTTGCCCGTCGGGCACGCCAGGGGCGAGGAACTGGCCAAAGGGGGTCTCTGTCAGCGCCCCGCGCACGGTGCCCCGGATCACGTTGATCTCGGAGAAGAACGCCATCGCGCTGCGATCCATCGGCGCGTTGTAGACGTTGTAGGGCGCGCCCTGCTGCACGATCCGCCCGTCGCGCATCAGCGCGATCTGATCGGCCATGCGCATCGCCTCTTCCGGCTCGTGCGTGACCAGCAGGACGGCGGTATCCTCCTCGCGCAGGATGTCGAGCGTCTCGTCGCGGATGCCGTCGCGCAGCCGGTTGTCGAGCCCGGAGAACGGCTCGTCCATCAGCATGATCCGCGGGCGCGGCGCCAACGCGCGCGCCAGCGCCACGCGTTGTTGTTCACC
>JADQCC010000196.1 GCA_016278295.1 Roseovarius sp.
AGCGACGCCGCCAGCGCCCCGCCGCCCTCGCACAGCACCCGCGTGAGGCCCGCCGCCCCCAGCGCGCGCAGCACCGATCCCGGCTCCACCTGCCCCGCCACAACCGCGCAGGGCAGCAGCCGCGCCCCCAGCCCCTGCCACGCCGCGGCGAGCGCCGGATCGACCCCGTCGCCGTGGCACAACCACAGCGGCACCTCGGTCGCGCCCTGCGCCAATTGCGAATTCAGCGGCAAATCGAGCCGGCGCGATATCACCACGCGCACCGGCTGCCGCCGCGCGCCCATGCCGCGCACCGTGAGCCGCGGATCGTCCGCCCGCGCCGTGCCCGCGCCCACCATCACCGCATCGTGGCGCGCACGCATGGCATGGACCATGCGCCGCGCCTGCGGGCCGGTGATCCACTGGCTATGCCCCGAGGCGGTGGCGATCCGCCCGTCAAAACTCGCCGCCAGCTTGAGCGTGACCCAGGGCCGCCCCTCGGCATTGCGCAGCAGGAACCCGGCGTGATCGCGCCCCGCCTCGCGGGTCAGAACGCCGGTCGTCACCTCGACCCCGGCGGCGCGCAGCGCGGCAAAGCCCTGCCCCGCGACACGCGGATCGGTATCGTCGAAGGGGGCGACCACCCGCGCCACACCCGCCGCGATCAGCGCCTCGGTGCAGGGCGGGGTGCGCCCGTGATGCGCGCAGGGCTCGAGCGTGACATAGGCGGTGGCCCCGCGCGCCGCCGCACCCGCCTGCGCCAGCGCCTGCGGTTCGGCATGGGGCCGCCCGCCCGGCGTCGTCACCCCGCGCCCGAGGATGCGCCCGTCACGCACGATGACACAGCCAACGGCCGGGTTGGGTGCGCATTGCCCCATCCTCCGCCGCCCAAGCGACAGGGCCAGCGCCATGAAGCGGGCATCGTCGGGGGGCACGCCGTCAGTCTTGTGCTTGCGCGCCGTCATCGGGGCGCAACTCGCTCACGAAGCGGTCGAAATCATCAGCAGCCTGAAAATTCTTGTAGACGCTGGCAAAGCGGACATAGGCCACGGTATCGATCCGCGCGAGCGTCTCCATGACGATCTCGCCGATGGTCTTGGAGGGGATGTCGGTGTCGCCCATGCTCTCTAGCCGCCGCACGATGCCAGAGATCATCTGCTCTACCCGCTCGGGCTCTATGGGGCGTTTCTGCATGGCGATGCGGATCGAACGTTCGAGCTTGTCGCGGTCGAAATCCTCGCGCCGCCCGTTGGTCTTGATCACCACGAGGTCGCGCAACTGCACGCGCTCATAGGTGGTGAACCGCCCGCCGCAGCCCGGGCAAAACCGCCGTCTGCGGATCGAGACATGCTCTTCCGCGGGGCGCGAATCCTTGACCTGCGTGTCGATATTTCCGCAAAACGGGCAGCGCATCCCCGTCCCCCTTTTCTTCTCTGCCTCTTGGATCGTGGGTCTGCCGCCCGGTTATCCACAGGCACTATAGGACAGCCGCAAGGTTTTGGGTAGGGGGGATTTTCCGCCCCCAGATCAAGGGGGCCGACGCATCCGTCACTTGCGCAGTCGCATGAAGGCGCGCGGCCCCCGCAGGCCGCGCAACGGCCCCAGGACCGCGCGCCAGAGACTTTGCTCATCCGGTTCGGGGGGGTGCGGCGGCGGCGCCCGATACCACGCGGAATCAAAGAGCGGCATCAGCACCGCCTCGTCCAGCACCCACCGGCCGCACCGCCCCTCCTGCCGGTCGGCGCGCTGATAATCGAGCCACCGGTCGAGCGTATCCCGGCACCCCAGCCGACCGTCGGGCAGCGGCAGGTAAAAGCCGCTGTTGATGCGCAGGCAGATATTGTCGAGGTGGCGCGCGACCGGGCGATACCCGTCCGGCACATGCGGCTTGGGCAGGTAGTTGAACCGCTCCGGCGCGCCGCGAAAGAACACGCACAGCGCGGTCGCGAGATCGACATCACGGCGCGCCATGATCCGCCCGAGCCCGTCGCACGGGCTCTCCGACCAGTCGATCGCGTTGAGCGCGGCCGCAAGCCCGTCGCCCGACAGGGGCTCCAGCCTGCCAATATCCGAACTCGTCTCATCGCTCCGCGCGTGGGCCGACAATAGTCTTGTCATGTGCGATCATCCTTTGAAATTCAGCAGCCCGCACAGGCTCTGGCCGCAACACGCGATTTCTTTGGAACAATCGTGGCAACGGTGCGGCAGAAACGGGCGGGTTGTGAACAGAGTGTTCACACCGGAGTGTTCGTGCCCGATTTCCGCTTTGGCCTTGCGGCGCGGGCGGCTAGGCTTTGCGTATGTGGTCCCGCATCCTCACCGCGCTATCGGCCCCGAAGCCCGCCCCGCTGCCCGAACCCGACGAGCGGCTCGCCCTCGGGGCGCTGATGGTGCGCATCGCCAAGTCGGACAGCGACTATGCACTGGCTGAAATCAAGCAGATCGACCGGTTGCTCGCGGCACTTAACCGGATCGGCCCGGTCGAGGCGGCGCGCATGCGCGCGACGTGCGAACGACTCGAACGCGCCGCCCCGGACACCGACCGTTTCGGCCACATGATCCGCGACCGCGTCACCATCGGCGCACGCCGCGCCGCGCTCGAGGCCCTGTGGGACGTGGTGTTGTCGGACGGCAATTGTGCACCCGAAGAGATCGCCGTGCTCGACCTCGCGCGCGATGCGATGGGCCTAGGCGCGACCGACAGTTCCGCGGCACGCGCGCGCGCCGAAGGGCGGGGACAGGAGTGATCCGAACGTGATGACAGGGACGGGCGAATCGGGGAACGCCCCTGCCATTCGCCGGGATTACCGCTTGATTGGAAACAGTTCTGCGTCTTCGAATAAATTAGCCCCGCCTTGCAAACGACGGGACTGACCATTTGCCTCGTATGGCGGCAGGCATCGGCGTATGGGACGGGTGGCCCTGTATCGGAAACAATCACGCCCTTACCGCGCGGCAAAACACCTGCCTATCTGCATTTTTTCAGGTTTTTGTGCAACTTTTGAGCGTGTTGCGCGAAACAATCCCCTCGGACAATCATGGCGATATCGTGGCAAAGGTGGCGAAAATCGTTCGAAACCTGCTGTTTACGGACCCAATTCTGACAAGATTCCTCTTGGGCTAACGTTTGCACTCGCGTAAAACAGTCACAGCCCGACTGGGGGGTGATGTTCATAGGTCACGGGGGCGACCGCTTGTATCCGCAGCGCGATCCGTCGCGCATATCGGAGAGGTGATCGCCAGGCAGCCGGTCGTTTGACCTGCTGCGACAAGTGCACGGCATCGCCGTGACATCAGGCCATCTCCCTCACATCCGCGGTTACGACGGTCGCCCCGACCCTTCGGCATCATTATCGGTTCGGGGCACGTGATTTGAACGTCGGAGAACCGGTCGTTTCGGCCGCTTCGTGAAATTGGAGTTGAGACATGGCTGTGAACAGAATCGAAGGTGAAAACAGTGCATGCCTGTTTGTCGACTTGTTTCTCGACATCCCCCAGAATAACCGCAACAACGACGCCGATGGCCACGAGGACATGCCTGTTGGCCAGCATTGGCAAACACCTGTCCCGATTGACGAAGCTCTAGGTGTTGCGCGGCGGGCTGGCAACTTCGTCCGACTTGGGCTCCTTCCAGACAGCGCGCACGGCGCGCCCGGCCATGACGAACACGGGGGCCGCGCCGTGGCAGAGAGGACAGGCCGCAGCCAGTTGCGCCGCCCGGTCGGCGAGAGCAGCGGCCATCGCCGGATGCGCGCCCAGCCGGTCGCGGCGCAGGATGTCCGCGGGGCTCTGCCAGCCCTCGTGATGGGCACGGCGCAGAATTCGGCCCAGACGACCGCCCGCATGAAGGATTGCGCGGGCACGCAGATCGGCGATGTAAGCGGATGGATCATCGGTATCCCGCGGATCAAGACCCGCAGCGATGATATCCAGCATCTCCTCGGGCGGCACTGGCCATGTCTCATCGTTCATAAGGCGGACGAAATCCTCAGCCCCCGGACCGCGACCGGCGTCCTCGAAATCGAACCAACGCACCCTCCCGGCGGCGTCCAGCACGGCGTTGCCCGCGCGGCAGTCGCCCCGCACGAACCCGGCGGGGGCAACGGCCATCGCCTCGGTCACCAGAGTGCGGTCCATGACCGGAGGCTCCGCGCCGAGCGCACGTGCCAGCGCCGCAATCACGTCCAGACGGCGACCGGTGGTCTGGGCATCGAGCCCAACCGCAGGCAGCGCAGGCTCCTCGGCCAGCCCGGCCGTAACCGCCGCACGCTGCACCGAAAGAATCGAGGCGACCGCGCTCCGTGCCAATATGCGCCGCTGCCGGATGTCGGCGCGATGTGCTGCAACACTCAGGCGGTCGCGGCCAAGATCGGACTGGATCGTCAGGTCGCCCTCGGCGGCCAAAAGGCGCGGAACCGCGTCGGTCAACGGTGCCAGCCGGGTCAGGACCAGCCGCTCGCGTGCGGCTCGCTCCGGGTCCGGGCGGCGGGTGACGATCACGGTGGCGTCGGACAGATGAATTCGCCAACTGGCCTGATCGCGCGCGGCGGGTGCGGTGATGCGCAACACCCGCCGACCCAGCAGCGTAGAGGCCCGTCGAGCGATCTCGGCGGCCTCCGCCTCGGTTTCGCCGTCGGTCATGGCACTCTCCCTCAGTCAGTATCTTGCCTGCCCGGCCAGGCAGCACCACCTCGCCGCGCATGGGGTGGCCGAAACGCGTCGAGCACACATGCCGCTGCTTTTTCCGGCAGTCTTAATCGCTTTTCACATCGTTCGGAAGAGATGTGTGAGGAACAGTTGTTGCCGGGGGAAAGCGTTGTGGGCAACCGCGACCTGTCGGCACGCATGACAGCCCGCGGGTCGCAGCATGAATCTACGGGTCTGGAAACAGAAGGATTTTGCAAATGAGTGGTTTTGGATTTGGATTTGGATCGGGCTCAAGCTCGGGATCGGGATCGGGGATAGGCCCGAACGGGATTGTCGACGGAACAACAGGCGATGATCTGATCCTGCCGCTCTTCATCGATACCGATGGCGACCAAGTCGACGGCGCTGACGGCGACGACGATGTCATTTTCGCCTATGAGGGCGACGATTCCGTCGTTGCCGGTGCCGGCAACGATTCGGTCGAAGGTGGACAAGGCGACGACACGCTGTCCGGCGGCGAGGGCACCAATATCCTGCGCGGCGGCGACGAGGACGACGTCTTCATCGGCGGGGCCGGTGCCGACAAGTTCGACGGCGGCCGCGACGAGGACGTGATCGACTATTCCGGCTCCGGCGCGGCCGTGAATGTCGATCTGTCCACCTCCAGCCTGTCGGGCGGGGATGCCGGCAACGACACGATCATCGGCGGCGTCGATGGCGTAATTGGCTCGGACCACGACGACACACTCACCGGGTTCGATCACCAGGGGACCACGGACCCGGACGTGTTCAGCAACTTCTTCGATGGCGGCGCCGGCGACGACACGATCGACGGACGCGGCAGCGATGACGTGCTGATCGGCGGGGATGGCAGCGATTCGATCCTCGGTGGCTCGGGCGACGACACGATCGACTCCTCGGGCAACACCCCGCTTCCCGATGACGGTTTCGGCATCGCCGTGCCCGCAGACCCCGACCCGAACAATGATCGCGACTTTGTCGATGGCGGCAGCGGTGATGACTCGATCACCACCGGCGATGACGCGGACACGATCCTCGGCGGCACCGGCAACGATACCATCGACGGCGGGCTGGATGACGACCACATCGAGGGCAATGACGGCCACGACGAGATCACTGCCGGCGAGGGCAGCGATACCGTCCTCGGCGGCGACGGCGACGACACGATCTATGGCGGCATCAACAATCCGGCGGCCAACATCCCCGACCCCAGCGATCCCGAACTCGACAATGGCGACGACTCGCTTGTCGGTGGCAAGGGCGATGATCTCATCTTCGGCGAGGACGACAACGACACCCTCGAGGGCGGCATCGGCAACGATACGCTCGACGGGGGGATCGACGACGACACGCTGATCGGGGGCGCCGGTGCCGACAGCATGACCGGTGGCGCTGATCGCGACACGTTCATCATCACCTCGGTCTCCGACGCGAATGGCGACATCGCCGATGGCGGCACCAGCGGCGACGATGTCGATACCCTGGACCTGAGCGGGCTGGGACCGTTCGTGAAGGTGGGCGAGACCACCGATGCCGATGGCGATTCCACCAGCGGCACGATCAATTTTCTCGACAGCCCGGGCGGCAGCGTCACCGGCACGCTCACCTACAAGGAGATCGAGGGCATCATCCCCTGCTTCACCCCCGGCACGCGGATCGCGACACCGCGCGGCGAGGTGGCGGTCGAGGATCTGCGCGAAGGCGACCGGGTCATCACCCGCGACAACGGCTTGCAGGAAATCCGCTGGGTGGGCGCGCGTGCGCTCGGCGCCGCAGACATGGAGACCGCGCCGCATCTTCGGCCCGTGCTGGTCCGCGCCGGCGCGCTCGGCCACGGCCTGCCCGAGCGCGACATGCTGGTGAGCCCGCAGCACCGCTTGCTGCTCACCTCCGAGCGCGCCGCACTCTATTTCGGCGAGCGCGAGGTCCTGGCAGCGGCCAGGCACCTCACCGGGATGGAGGGCATCGACGAGGTCCGCGCCAACGGCACGACCTATATCCATTTCATGTGCGACCGCCACGAGGTGGTGCTGTCCGACGGGGCCTGGACCGAGAGCTTCCAGCCCGGCGAGCAGGTGCTCGACGGCATGGGCGACGCCTCGCGCGAGGAAATCTTTACCCTGTTCCCCGAATTGCGGGAAACGACGGGGATCGAGGCCTACCAGGCCGCGCGCCGCTCTCTCAAGCACCACGAGGCCCGGCTGCTGGTGGAGTGATCCCGCGCTGCCAGCGCAAAACCGCCTTATGGAAAACAATGACAATCCCGGCCGGTGCACCGGGATTGTTTCCGTTTCAGAAACCCGCACGCCGGAATTCCAGGCATCGGGCGCACCGCGGCACGTGCTTGATCCGCGCCGGGGGCTGTGTCACAGTTTCGCCTTGGCCACTCCTTGACCAGAACAGGAACCACGGCCAGTGCTGGTTCCCGTCGCGTTCGCGCGCGTTCACAGGGAATTTGCGAGTCGAGGGAACCATGCGCCACGTTGTCCTGCCCATCTGCCTGTTCCTCGGGGCCTGCGTTCCCGCCTCGTACCAGTCGGATACCGCGTCGCGCGCGGCGCCGTCGCGCGAGAGCGCGCTGCCCCCGATGAAGAGCTTCTCGGCCCCGAGCCCGGTGCCGCCGCAACGCTCCAACCGCGACATGCTGCGCGACTTTCTCGATCTCGCCTTCCAGATGGAATCGGGACGGATGCTCCGTCAGTTCTCGCGCTTCGAGGGCCCCATCACGGTGCGCGTGACCGGGGATGTGCCGATCACGCTGATGGCCGATCTCAACCGGGTAATCCACCGGCTGCGCGACGAGGCACGGATCGACATTCGCCGCATCTCGGGTGGCGCGGCCAACATCACCATCGAGGCGGTGAGCCGCGACGACATCCGCCGCAACCTGCCAAGCGCGGCCTGTTTCGTGGTGCCCAATGTCGACAGCCTCGCCGACTACCGCCGCGCCCGCGGCACCCGGACCACGGACTGGACCCGCATCGCCCGGCGCGAGAAGATCGCGATCTTCGTGCCCAACGATGCCAGCCCGCAGGAAACCCGCGATTGCCTCCACGAGGAACTGGCGCAGGCGCTCGGGCCGCTCAACGATCTCTACCGGCTTTCCGACAGCGTGTTCAACGACGACAACGTGCACGCCGTTCTGACGGGTTTCGACATGCTGATCCTGCGCGCATACTATGCACCCGAACTGCGCGCGGGCATGTCCCGCCAACAGGTGGCGCAGCGCCTGCCCGCGATCCTCACCCGGCTCAACCCCGCGGGCGACCGGATCGCGTCGCGCTTCGTCGGTCCGACACCGCGCGCCTGGATCGACGCGATCCAGACCGCGCTCGGCCCCGGCGCGCGCGCATCCGCGCGCCGCGCCGCCGCAA
>JADQCC010000014.1 GCA_016278295.1 Roseovarius sp.
CCACCGACCAGGCGGCGCCGGTGGGGGCGAACGTGCCCTTCTGGAACCGCTTGTAGCTATTTACATAGGGCGCGAGGAACACGGTCATGTCGGGCGCGTGGGCGATCAGCCCGGCCAGGTAGCCGCGCATCAGCGGCGACATGCCATGCGGGGCCCCGGCGTCGTGAAAGGCGTTGCGGCCATCGGCCCACAAGGACTGATGCACATGGCTGGAGCTGCCGACCCGGTCGGCGTGCCACTTGGGCAGAAAGCTGGCCGCGTGGCCCTGTGCCCAGGCGATTTCCTTGACCGCATTCTTGGCGATCGCGTGATAATCGGCGCAGTCCAGCGCCGGGCCGTATTTGATGTTCAGTTCGGCCTGGCCGGTTTCGGCCTCGCCCTTTGTGTTTTCGACCGGAATCCCGGCGGCGCGCAGATGGTTGCGCACCGGGCGCAGCACATGCTCTTCCTTGGTGGTCTGGAGGATGTGGTAATCCTCGTTATAGGCGCTGATCGGCTCCAGATCGCGAAAGCCCGACTTGCGGATCTCGTCATAGCCTTTCGCGAACAGGAAGAATTCCAGCTCGGTCGCCATCATCGGGGTCAGGCCCATGCCGTCCAGCCGCGCGATCTGGCGCTTGAGAATGGTACGCGGGCTGTGCGGCACCTCTTCGTGGGTGTGGTGGTCCAGCACGTCGCACAGCACCATCGCCGTGCCCTCCAGCCACGGCACCGGGCGCAGCGTGTCTAGGTCGGGCCTCATCACGTAATCGCCATAGCCCGTGCGCCAGCTTGTGGCGGCATAGCCCTCGACGGTGAACATCTCGAGATCGGTGGCCAGCAGGTAGTTGCAGCAATGGGTTTCCTGCCACGCGCCTTCGATGAAATGCTCGGCCACGAAGCGCTTGCCCATCAGGCGGCCCTGCATGTCCACGAGGCAGACGAGAACGGTGTCGATCTCGCCGCGGGCGGTCTTTTCCTTGAGAGTTTCGAATGTCAGGGGCGCGGGCATGGGTCGGATCCTGTCCTGTCGGGTTCGGTCATCTGTACGGATGCCCCGGCGCGGGGCCGGGGCATCCCTGGTTGGCGGGGGGCGCGTGGGCCTCAGCCGTAGCGATATGGCCGGCCGGCGAGGCGCATGACCTCGTTGTATTCACGGATGATGCCGACGACCTTCTCGCGGACCGGGTCCCCTTCGGTGAGCTCGTTCCAGAACGTCTGGGCCGCGCTTTCCACGGTCTCCCATTCCTCGTCGGGGATCGTGGTCAGCTTCATCTTCTCGCCATTGACGCGAAGCCGCGCCTCGCCGCCCCAATACCACCACTGACGGTAGTAGTGGGATTGCTCCATGCAGACCGTCAGCAGCGTCTTGAGCCGGTCGGGCAGTTCCTCCCAGCGCGACATGTTGGCAAAGAAGTGGCCGATCCAGGCCCCCGAGATATTGTTGGTCAGGAAATAGTCGGTCACGTCGGCCCAGCCCACCGTGTAGTCCTCGGTGATGCCCGACCAGGCGATCCCGTCGAGCTCGCCGGTTTGCACCGCGACCTCGATATCTTCCCACGGCAGGGTGACCGGCACCACGCCGAACTGCGACAGGAAACGCCCGGCTGTCGGGAAGGTGAAGATGCGCTTGCCCTTCATGTCGGCCAGGCTGCGGATCGGGTCCTTGGTCGCGAAATGGCAGGGGTCCCAGGACCCGGCCGAGATATGCTTGACGCCGACCTTGGCGTATTCTTCTTCCCAGATTTCCTTCAAACCATACTGGTTGAACAACACCGGCACATCCAGCGAATACCGCGTGCCGAAGGGAAAGTAGCCGCCGAAGACCCGCACCGCCGTGGGCGAGGCCATCGAATCGTCGTCCGATTGCACCGCGTCGATCGTGCCGCGCTGCATGGCGCTGAACAGCTCGCCCGTGGGCACCAGCTGATCCGCGAAGTAGAGCTCGATCTGCATCTCGTCGCCGGCGATCGCATTGAACTTGTCGATCGCGGGCTTGATCACATGCTCGGCCAGCGCGGCACCGGCATAGGTCTGCATGCGCCACGTGATCCTGGATTGCGCGATCGCGGGCGCGGCGAGCGAGGCGCCAACCGCACCGGCACCGGCGCTCGCGATGAACTTGCGTCTTGTCGTCGTCATTTTCTCTCTCCTATTGGTTGAAGCCCCGTTTCACCGGGGTTCTGGATTAGTTTCCGTAGACCTGCCCGGGCAGCCACAGCGCGATTTGTGGAAAGACCATCACCAGCGCCAGCGCCAGCGCCATCACCAGAACGAACGGGACGATCGAGCGATAGATGTCCGTTAGGCCGATTTCCGGTGGCGCCATTGCCCGCATCAGGAACAGGTTATAGCCGAAGGGCGGTGTCATATAGGCGATCTGCGTGGTGATCGTGTAGAGCACGCCATACCAGATCAGGTCGAAACCCAGCTGATCGACCAGCGGCACATAGAGCGGCGCGACGATGACCAGCATGGCCGTGTCGTCGAGGAACGTGCCCATCACGATGAAACTGAGCTGCATCAGGATCAGGATTCCCCAGGGGCCGAGGCCCAGATCGGTAAACAGCCCCTCGATCGCGCGCACCGCGCCCAGCCCGTCAAAAATCGCGCCGAAGGCCAGCGCCGCGAGGATGATCCACATGAACATGCACGAGATGGCCAGCGTGCTGCGCACCGAGTTCTCGAAGACCTCGCGCGTCATCCGGCCCTTGACCACCGCTGCCAGGAACGCCGTCAACGCGCCGATGGCAGAGCTTTCGACGAGCGAGGTCCAGCCGTTCACGAAGGGCACCATCATGGTCATGAATATGACCAGCGGCAGGATGCCCGCGCCCAGCAGGCGGATCTTTTCGCGCCGGGAAATGCCCTCGCGCTCGGCCGCGGGCAGAACCGGGCCCAGTTCCGGCTGAATCCGGCAGCGCAGCGCGATGTAGAGGATGAAAAGGCCCGCCATCATCAGGCCGGGCAACGCCCCCGCCAGCCACAACTGGCCGACCGGCTGGCGCGCGATCATCGCGTAGAGAACCAGCACCACCGAGGGTGGCACCAGGATGCCGAGGCTGGACCCGGCCTGTATCACCCCCGTTACCATGATCTTGTCATAGCCCCGGCGCAGCAATTCGGGCAGGGCGATGGTCGCGCCGATCGCCATGCCGGCCACGGACAGCCCGTTCATCGCCGAGATCAGCACCATCAGCCCGATCGTGCCGATCGCCAGCCCGCCGCGCACCGGCCCCATCCAGACGTGAAACATGCGATAGAGATCGTCGGCGATGCGGCTTTCCGACAGCACATAGCCCATGAATATGAACATCGGCAGCGTCAGCAGCGGATACCACTTCATCAGCTTCATCGCCGCCGAGAACGGGATGGTGACGCCACCCGTGCCCCATAACAGGACGCCGGCCAGGGCGCCGACGAACCCGATGGCGGCAAAGACCCGCTGCCCGGTCATGAGCATCAGCATCATGCCCGCGAACATCACCAGCGCGATCATTTCTTGCGCCATCAGATTTCTTCTCCGCGAATGCGGCCGATATCGCGGAAGAACTCCGCGCTGGCCTGAAGGATCATCATCACGATGCCGATGCACATCACCAGCTTTATGGGCCACAGATAGGGCCGCCAGGCGGTCGGGCTCCGCTCCATCCGGCCCAGCACCTCGCCGACGCCGGACAGCCCGTCGCTGAAGAGGGACGAGATCAGCGCGCCGTAGAATTCCGACGGGGCCATGCCGAAATATCCCAGGGAATAGGCCATCGACCCGAGGCCGCCGAGCAGCAGAGCGACGAGAAAGTATAGCAGGAACAACACCGTGAACGCATCTACCCAGGCCCGCGTGCGGGGCGACCATTCGCCGTAGAAGAGATCCATGCGCACGTTGGAACCAAGCTGGATCGAGTAGGGGCCGCCGAGGATGTAATACGCCACCATCGTGAACTGGGCCATTTCGAGCGTCCAGAGCGAGGGCAGAAAGAACGTCTTCGAGACCGAGGACCACAGCAGGATGCCGATCAGCACGAAGATGAGATACATCGCGCACCGGCCGAGCGTCCGGTTCACCCGGTCGATACCGTGGACATAGGCGCGAACAAGCCTAGGCATGGGCTCCCTCCCGCGACCAGACCGGTTCGACCACAAGCGCGGGGTCGAGCAGGCGCTTCACTTCATCGGCCATCCGTTCCTCGCCGTGCGTGTCGGCCAGCAGGTCGCTGCGAATCTCGATCATCACGTTCGGCAATCCGCGTGCGACGCCGTGCAGCCCGAGGCTGTGGGTCACCTCGTCTCCGGGACCGTAGGGAGCATTGCGCCGGATGTCGCGTCCGGGCAGGGCGTCGGCCGCCGCGAGCATGGCATCGGCGAGTCGGCTGTCGCTGTCGTGCAGGATGCCGATTTCCACGTCCCGGGGCTGGCCGTGGAACACCGGCGTAAAGCTGTGGATCGTGACCAGCGCGGTGCGGGCGCCGCGTGCGGCGCGGGCATCCAGCACCCGGCTGACCGCGGCGCAGAACGGGCGATACACGGCGGCGAGGCGGTTCGCGCGGGCCGCGGCGTCCAGCCCCATGTTGCCGGGAATGTCGCCCCTCTCGGTCTGCGCCGGCATGGCGCTGGGGCTCTCGGGCGCGCGATTGCAATCATAGACCAGCCGCGACACCCGCCCGGCGATCAGCGGCGCGTTCAGCGCCTGTGACAAGTGCCGCGCCACGCCCAGCGCGCCCGGATCCCAGGCGACATGGCTGCCGCGCACCTCGTCGGTCAGGCCAAGCCCGTTCAGCGGCGTGGGAATCGCGTTCGAGGCGTGTTCGCAGACCAGCACGACATCGCCCGTGCCATCGGGGTTGATGACATCCGCGGCCGGTCCGAAATTCGCGTTGCTGACAGTGGTCAAGACGCCCCCCGAGGTTTGTTCAATTATTTTCTGTATTTTTTTATTCTGTCAATATATCTTCAGAAGAGAATTTCATGGCCGCCCCCGATGCACGGATATTGTGCGAGGCGCGGGCGCAGTGATTGCATGGGGGCAAGACGGGAACGCCACAATGCCCGAGCCGACCAAGACAGTGCGCGACCTGATCCGCACGGAATACGATCAGCTCACCCAGTCCGAGCGCAAGCTCGCCAATGCGCTGCTCGAGAATTACCCGGCGGCGGGGCTGGCCTCGATCACGATCGTGGCCGCGAATGCCGGCGTTTCCACACCGACGGTCGCGCGGATGGTCAAGAAGCTGGGTTTCCAGAGCTTTCCGCAGTTCCACCAGGTGCTTCGCGACGAGTTGGAGGCGACGGTGTCGGGCCCGGTGAAGAAGCGCGAGCGCTGGGCGTCCGAAGCACCGGAATCGCATATGCTCAACCGTTTCGCCGATGCGGTGATGCAGAACATGCGCCAGACATTGTCGCATGTGGATACCGGACGCTTCGACGCCGCGGTGCACCGCATGGCCAATTGCGATGGGCAGCTGTTCGTGGTCGGCGGTCGGGTGACTCGGGCGCTGGCGGATTACGCCTTCACCCATCTTCAGGCAATTCGCCCGCGGGTCACGCATATGACCTCATCGGCCGCCACCTGGCCGCATTACGTGCTGGACATGACGCATGGTGACGTTCTGTTGATGTTCGATATCCGCCGCTATGAAACGAACCTCCTGCGGCTGGCAGAACTGGCCAAGGATCGCGGCGTGACCGTGATCCTGATCACCGATCAGTGGACCTCGCCGGTGAGCAAGATCGCCGACCAGATATTCAACTGCTGGGGCGAGATTCCGTCGGCCTGGGATTCAAACATCTCCACCATGATGTTGCTGGAGGCGCTGATCGCCGCGGTGCAGGAGACCTCCTGGACCGACACCCGCGCCCGGTTCGAGGAACTGGATGGCATCTTCGATCTCACGCGGCTCTACAAGAAATCCACCTGAACGGCCCCGGCCCTGCGGCGGTTGATCTGCCTTGAGGTTCCCGTTCGCGTTGGATGTGCCGTCGGTTCTGGCAGTTGCTCCGAACGTTTCGCGCGCGCGTCGCTCAGTAATCCCTTGTTTTTATGTCACTTGTCGTCACGATGCGGTTCGCACGCAGCCAGTCGCGGAACGCGTCCCAGCCGGGGCGCGCGCGTAGCTCGGCGATCTTGGCCCGGTGCCAGTCGCAGGCTTCGGCATGCAGCACGCCAAGCACCGGATCGGCGCGCAGCGCATCGAGGATGGGGCGCATCCGCGCGGCATGGGGCGCGATGCTGCGATCCTCGGTGCGGTTGACGTTCATGTCGGCCCAGTAATGCTCGGTCTGCTCGCGGGCGATGTGGTTGGTGCGCCCGCGGTCGCGCTTGACGAGGAAGCTGTCGATGGAGCGCACCGAATAGTGGTGCAGCCGCGCGAAGCGGTGGCTGAAGCCGGGCCATGCGCGCCATCCCACCTGATCCATCTCTCGCAGGTTGCCGCCGCAATCGGACCAGCGCACATCTCCCTCGCGCCCCTCGGGCACGCCCTTGGGGCGGTGGGGGTTATACTTGCGGAACAGCCCGTTGTTGCGGAACAGGGTCTTGAAACCGGTGGCGCGGCCGTTGGCGGGGTCGTCCTCGATATCGGCGAGGGTAAACTGCTCGGTCACCGGGCGATCCTCGTAGCCCTCGACCCCGCCGCAGCCAAAGAGCTTCCACGCGAACGACACCGCATCGCAATCGCCCATCGCCGCGATCATCTCCGGCAGGGTCGTGAGCCCTTCGCGCAGGTTGATGAACTCGTCCACGTCGAGGCACATCAGCCACTCGGCCTCGCGCACCCACGGGTGCGCGGTGGCGCGGCGCAGCGCCTTGTGCTGCGGCGGCGCGCCGTCCGAGACATCGTTGGGCCGGTGGCTGGCATAGCCCAGCTCGGTCAGCCGGTCGGCAATCAGTTCGGTGCCGTCCTCGCAATCATTGGTAAAGATGACGAAGCCGGTGAACCCGATGGCGAGGTTGTGCGCCACCCATTCGAGGATGAACGGCCCCTCGTTCTTCATCGTGGTCATGATGACATGACTGCCGCCGAGGGCGGGCGCGGGAAGCGCGGCTGCGAACTCCTGCGGCGCGGTCATTCGGCGGCCTCGCGCTTGATCTTGCGGAAAGCAGGGCTGACGATCCGCGCGAGCCGGTCGTGCCCGCGCTCCTGAAGGTTGGCCTGCAAGGCCTTGCGGTACCACGGCAGGAGGCGGCGCTCGCGGTAGAGGGTATAGAACACCGAGGGCGTCAGCGTCCCGTCGAGCGCGTGCTGCATCACCGGCTTCAACAGGTTGGCCCGGCGCAGGAAGACCGGCGAGAAATGCCCCGAGCACCATGTCTTTAGCGGCGTGACGTTGTCACCCTCCAGCCGCTCGACATGGCGGCGGTCGGGGGGGAAGAACGGATCGTATAGCACGAATACGCGCGCCGCGTCGTCGATCTCGAAGGCGGCATCGGAATGCGGCAGGGACCAGTCGCGCGCGCGCCCCATGCCGAACCGCTCTTCCCACGGCACGAGCGCTTCATCGAGGGTGGTCTGCGGGTTGAAGCTGATGACCGTGGCGCCGGGGGCGAGCGACGAGAAGGCCAGCGCCGCGAAACCGCCCATAGAGGTGCCGGTGAGCCAGACCTTGTCGAACTCCGCGAACAGCCCGTCATCGCTGAGCTTTTCGAGATACGCGATGAGTTGCGGGCAGCGGTACCAGTCCTTGCGCCGCGCCATGACCGACAGGTGCGAACAGCCGTTCTCGCGCACGAAGCGGTAGGCCCAGGGCTCGCGCCCGGGCGAGAGGTCGTTGACATTGGACAGGTTGTCGAAGGTCACGACAAGCCGCGCGGGATCGCGGCGGATGCACATGACCGCATGATGTTCGAGCCGGGTGTAAAACCCTTGCCGGTCGCCGCCGGTATGGATCTCGGCGAACCACTCGGGCAGCGCGGGTTCGGCGGATGCCGTATCTTGCACCGCGCCCGTGCTCTCTGTCTCGGGGGCGGGGCGGTCTGTGGCGGGTGGCGGGGCCGCGGTCGGAAAAA
>JADQCC010000191.1 GCA_016278295.1 Roseovarius sp.
ATCGGCCTTGACGGTCGTGGCCACCGGCAGGCTGCCCCCGTCCCAGTCGAGCCGCCCGCTGTCGCCGGGCTGTCCGCCGCCCGCGGGGTAGAACACCGTTTGGTCGAGCACCACGCCCCCCTCCGGCGTGTGTGCCACCACCCGCGCGACCGCCTCGGTCGCATAGGGATCGGTTCGAAACAGCATCCCGGTCATCGGCCGCCTCCCCCGCCATCGCCGTCGCCGCTCTCGAAATCGGCCTCGGTCAACTGCACCGGCGCGCTGCTCGACGGCTGGGGCGCGGCGGGCGCGGGCGTGTCCCCTGCCCCGCCCGCGGGCATGCCGTTGCGAAACCACACGTCCTGTTGCGGGAAGGGAATCTCGATCCCCGCCTCGACGAAGCGCCGCGCGATCTCGTGGTTCATGTCGGAATGCACGTTCATCACCCAGTTTACATCGCGCAGGATGGCGCGAATCTCGAAATCGAGCGAGCTTGCCCCGAAGCCCCGGAAGACGATGTTGGGCGCCGGGTTCATCAGCACCATCGGGTGCGCCTCGGCCACCTCGCGCAGGATCGCCTCGACGCGGCGAGTGTCGGTGCCATAGGCCACGCCCACCGGCACGATCACCCGGCCCACGGTGTTGCCGCGGGTATAGTTGGTGACCGTGCCGCTGACGAAATCGGCATTGGGCACGATCACGTCGGTGCGGTCGAAGGTCTCGATCCGGGTGGACCGCACGGAGATGGATTTGACGTATCCGTGCTGGCCGCCCACCTCGATCCAGTCACCCTCGGAAATCGGACGCTCGATCAGCAGGATGATGCCGGAGACGAAATTCGACACGATATTCTGGAGGCCAAAGCCGATCCCGACCGACAGCGCCCCGGCGACGATGGCGAGCGAGCTGAGGTCGATGCCCGCGCTGGTGATCGCGATTACCCCGGCGAGGAATATCCCGACATAGCCCACCCCCGACACGATCGCATTGCGGCCGCCGGTATCGAGCCTGGTCTTGGGCAGGATCGTGTTCCTGAGCGCCCCCTGCACCAGCCGCGTTACCACGTATCCCACCGCGAAAACGGCGGCAAAGGTCACGAAGACCATCGGCGAGATGCGCACGCCGCCAAGGCTCATGCCCTCGGTGAAACGCGTCCAGAACTCCATGAGCTGCGCGGTGCGCGCACCCCAGATCAGCGCAAAGCCCGGCACGGAGGCAACCACCAGCGCAAAGCCCGCCAGCACCGGCACCAGCGAATCGGCAGCGCCGTCGCGGTTGCCCGTCACCATCACGTAAAGCTCGGTCAAGAGCCGCTGCACGATCACCAGCGCCGCCAGCAGCAGGAGCGACAGCGCCGTCGGCAGCATCAGCGCCTGCGCCGCCTTGACATAGCCCACCGCCGCCAGCAGCGGCCCGATCACCGCCACCGCCAGCAGCACACGGCCAATGAGCCGCGTCACCCGGCCGGAGAACCCGGCCTCGCCCTCATTCTCGTCGGCGCAGGCGCGGCTGTGCAGGCCCAGCAACGCGGCCAGCCGCCACAGCAGCAGCCCGGTCAGCACCTGCACCGGAAAGATCACCACGTTGGTGGCCGGCTCGCTCCAGCTCGCGCCCTCGGCCACCGTCTGTACGAAGTAGAAGGCCGCGACCACCAGCCCCAGCATCGCCCCGTAGAGCCGCCCCGAATAGCGGCAGCGCTCGTCGAGCCGGAGCACCGGGCCGCGTGGTTCGTGGCGCGGGAACACCCGCTGCGCCAGCCAGCGCGCCAGGAGCAGGATGAAGGCGGCGGGCAACAGCGCGTCGAGCAGCATCTCGCCGCGCACCCCGACCATCCCTGAGGTCAAAGCCGCGCGCACCAGCGCATAAACCCCGGCATAGGGCAAAAGCCATTCGCCCAGCGACGCGCCGAAACTGGCGATCCAGCGCCCCGCGCTGAGGCTTTCGCCCACCAGCCGCCGCATCAGCCGCACCGACCAGCGCCGCCCCCGCGCCAGCAGCACCAGCCCGACCAGCACCAGGACAAGGATTACCGGCACGTTGTCCTTGAGGATCGTGCGCTCGATCGGGCTCTGCCACGAACGGACCACCTCGCCGCTCACGTCGCCTGCCAGCCGGTAGAGCGCGCGCAGCGCATCGGGCCAGTGCAGCGGGTTCACGGGCATCGGCCCGATGCGCAACAATTCCGCCGTCTCGCGCTCGCGGATGGTCTCGTCGATCCCGGTGATGAGCCCGTCGGCCCGGCTGCGGGCCAGTTCGGCGGTGCGCACCGGCGCCTCGAGCCGCGCCAGCCGCCGCTCCAGCTCCTCGCGCTGCGCGGCGATCTCGTTGGGCTCGTTGCCCTTTTCGGGTGGCGGCCCAAGCGCATTGAGCTGGTCGCGCACGGTCTTGATCGTGGTGGCGTTGACGTCCTGAGCCTCGGTGAATTTCTGCCGAAAATCAGCGACTTGCGCGCGCAAATCCTCCAGCACGGGGGTGGCCACCTCGCCGCCGTCGAGCGCCTCCTCGACCCGCGCGGCAAGTTCTTCCCATGCCGCGTAATCCGGCCCGCTCAACACCTGCTGCGCCTGCGCCGTGGCGGCCAGCGGAACCGGCCCCGCAAGGCCGATGAGCGCCGTGGCCAGCGCCGCCCAGAGCGCGACGACAAGCCTTCTCATTCGACGAACACACCCGGGATCGAGCGGGGTGCCTCGGTCAGCCAGCCAGGCACCGGCAGGCCCTTGCCGCGCAGGAACTCGGGGTTGTAGAGCTTGGATTGGTAGCGGTTGCCGAAATCGCACAGCACGGTGACGATGGTATGCCCCGGCCCCATCTCGCGCGCCATGTGCATGGCCCCCGCGATGTTCACGCCGGTCGAGCCGCCCATGCACAGCCCCTCCTCCGCCAGCAGGTCAAAGACGATGGGCAGCGCCTCGGAATCGGGCACGCGGTAGCTGAAATCGGGGGTGAACCCCTCGAGGTTGGCGGTGATCCGCCCCTGCCCGATCCCCTCGGTGATCGAATCGCCGGGGTTCTCCTCGCCAGTATAGATCTTGTAGAGGCCCGCGCCCTCCGGGTCGGCGAGGCCGATCTTGACGCCCTTGCCTTGCACCGCCTCGGCCACCCCCGCCAGCGTGCCGCCGGACCCGACCGCGCAGATGAAGCCATCGACGCGGCCGCCGGTCTGCTCCCATATCTCGGGGCCGGTGGTCTCGGCATGCGCCTGCCGGTTGGCCACGTTGTCGAACTGGTTGGCCCAGATCGCGCCGTTGGCCTCGGTTTGCGCCAGTTCCTCGGCCAGACGGCCCGAATAGCGCACGTAGTTGTTGGGGTTCTTGTAGGGGGCGGCGGGCACCTGCACCAGCTCGGCCCCGGCAAGGCGCAGCATGTCCTTCTTTTCCTGACTCTGCGTCTCGGGGATCACGATGACGGTGCGAAACCCCATCGACGCGCCCACCAGCGCGAGGCCGATGCCGGTATTGCCCGCCGTGCCCTCGACGATGGTGCCGCCCGGCGCGAGCACGCCACGCGCCACCGCGTCGCGGATGATGTAGAGCGCGGCGCGATCCTTGACCGATTGTCCGGGATTGAGAAATTCGCACTTGCCCCAGATCTCGCACCCGGTCTCTTCGCTCGCGCGCCTGAGCCGGATGAGAGGGGTATTGCCGACCGCCTCGGCGAGGTTGCGTGCCATGCGCATCCCGATCGCTCCTGTCCTGATGTCCCGCGTCTCAGGTGTAGGGCCTGCGCGGGGGGAACTCAACCCGCCGCCCGCAGGCGTGCACGCTCTCGCTCAAGCCACAAAAGGCACAAGACCAGCGGCCCGTTATTGGCCTCGCCGCTCTCCACCAGCCCCATCGCGCGGTCGAATCCGATCACATGGGTGCGGATATCCTCGTTCTCCGTGGCCAGCCCGCCGCGCCCCTGACGCGCCTCGGGCAGATCGCAGAGCCCGAGGAAAAGGTGAAAGAATTCCGTGGAATAGCCGGGGGTGCAATAATGGCTGGAAATCCGCTCCAGAGCGCGCAACTCCAGCCCCGCCTCCTCGATGCATTCGCGCCGGGCGGTCTCTTCGGGGGTTTCGCCGCCATCCACGCGGCCCGCCACCGGCTCGAGCATCCACGGCAGCGGATCATCACGCCCGTAGGGGCCCATGCGGAACTGCTCGACCAACAGCACCCGGTCGCGCGCCGGATCATAGGGCAGCACCAGCGCCGCGTCGGTCGCCACGAATACGTCGCGCGACACCTGCGGGCTCTGCCCGCCGTCAAAACGCGGATGCCGCAGGCCGTAACGGCGGGTGAGAAAGAACCCGTCATGCGTCGTCTCGACGCTTTCCTCCGCGACCGCAGCGCGCGGCGTGTGACTGCGCAGCCCCGTGGGCGCGGGGGCCGTCCGCGCCGCCATCCGCGCCCAGGCCCGCGAGAGGATCATCGCGCGGCGCGCGGCCATCTCTTCGGCCGGGACACCGCGATCGTGACCGCGCATCACCTCCGGCTCGGCCTCGCGCCGCAGCGCCGGAGGCACGTCCAGGCCCAGCACCGCCGCGAGATAGCCCTCCCGCGTCTGCGTATCGCTCACGCCCACCGCCGCTCGGCCCATTCCGCGATGACCCCGGTCAGGAACCCGCCCGCCAGCAGCACGCCGATCAGCGTGCCGTCGAGCATCACCAGCCCGTATTCCGTGGCAAGCTCGAACATCTCGGTAAGCCCGTTCATGACCCCTTTGATCCGCCCGTCGAGCGTCAGCCGCAGCATCTCGTTGAAGCTCTGGACAAACAGCGCCCAGAACACCAGCGCGGCCATGCCCGTCAGCCCGGCGCTGATGCCGGTGGCATAGCCAAACCCCAGCCGCCGCCCCGTCACCCGCCAGCCGCAAAGAAGGCCCAGCACCACGTTGACATAATTGAACCAGCCGAAATCGGTGCCCTCGTCCATCAGCGGGCGAAACAGCTCGGACCCGATCCAGCCCAGCAGCCCCAGCCCGAACGCGGCCATGAGCTTGCCAGAGGTGGGCATGGTGTCGGTAACGGGCATTCAGCCGGGCCTTGCGAGGGTTATCTGCGTAACATCGCAACTACCGCCTTTGAACGCGGCCGCGCAAGAGGCAAGGTAGAAATCCCACATCCGCCGGAACCGCGCGTCAAAGCCCTGCGCCGCGATCTCGGGCCAGCGCGCGTCGAACCGCGCGTGCCAGCGCCGGAGCGTCTCGGAGTAGCTCTGGCCAAATTCCAGCGATCCCAGCACGCTCAGCCCGGCCCGCGCCACCTCGGAGCGGAGCACCGACGACCCCGGCAGCATCCCGCCGGGAAAGATATACTTCTGGATGAAATCCACGTCGCGCCGATAGCTCTCGAAGCGGGCATCTTCCACCGTTATGATCTGAAGCGTGGCGCGCGCGCCGGGGCGCAGCCGGTCGCGCAGGGCGTCGAAGAACACCGGCCAGTAGCGCTCTCCCACCGCCTCGAACATCTCGATGCTGGCCACGCCGTCATAGCGGCCCCGCTCGTCGCGGTAATCCTGCAATTTCAGCGTGACCCGGTCCGACAGCCCCGCCCGCGCGATCCGCTCCTGCGCGAATTGCAACTGGGCCGGGCTGATCGTCAGCCCGGTCACCCGCAATCCCCGCTCCCGCGCGGCATATTCGGCAAACCCACCCCAGCCACAGCCGATTTCCAGAACGTGATCGCCCGGCTGCACGCCCATCGCGTCGACGAGCGCGCGATACTTGGCCTTCTGCGCCGCCTCCAGGCTCTCTGTCCCGGTTTCGAACAGGGCGCCGGAATAGGTCATGGTCCGGTCGAGCCAGAGCGTATAGAACTCGTTGCCCAGATCGTAGTGATACTCGATGTTGCGCCGCGCCTGGCCCTTCGAATTGCGCTTGAACCAGAAGCGGATGCGCTCGTAGACCTGCGCCAGCTTCTGCCCCGGATAACCGTTGTAGATGCTGTCATTGTCGTCGGTAAGCAGATCAAGAAATGCCTGCAGGTCCGGCGTCGACCACGCGCCGTCGAGATAGGCCTCGCAGAACCCGAGATACCCCTCGCGCACCAGCCGCGCGAACACCTCTCGGTCGTGGATGTCGATGCGCGCCGCGATCCCCGGTTCCGCACCCTCGGCGCGAAACAGCCGCCCGTCCGGCAGGCAGATATCCAGCCGCCCGGCGCGGATCTCCCGCGCCACGTTGTAACAGCGCGCGAAATAGCGCGGCAGCCCGCTCTCGCCCGCGATACTGCGGCGCGGCGTCTCCGCGCTTGTCAGCCGGGTCTCGGCCGCCATGTCCTTCATCATCGGAACTCCCTTGCCTCATAGGCCGCAAGGGCCCGTTTGCGCCCCTCGGCCAGACCGATCAGCGGGGCGGGGTATGGATCACCGGGGGAGAGCCCCCAGCGTCGTGGAATCGCGTCGAAATAGCTCAGCGCCGTGGCTGGCGGCCGTGCCTGTCCCTCGGCGATCCAGGCCCGCGCATAACCGCCCTCGGGGTCGAACTTTGCCAGTTGGGTCGCTGGGTTGAAGATGCGGAAATAGGGCGCGGCATCGGGCCCGCACCCGGCGGTCCACTGCCAGCCCATTGCATTCGACGCCGGATCCCAGTCGGTCAGGCACTCGGCGAACCAGTCCATCCCCACCCGCCAGTGCACCATCATGTGCTTGGTCAGGTACGAGGCCACGTTCATCCGCGCGCGGTTGTGCATCCGGCCCGTCACGTACATCTCGCGCATTGCCGCATCGACAAAGGGGATGCCGGTGCGCCCCTGCTTCCAGCGCAGGACGTCCGCCGCGCGCCCCTCGGTCCACGGAAAGACGTCCCAGCCCTCGCGCCAGTTGCGGCGCAGGATCTGCGGCGTGTGATACATCAGGTGATAGGCAAACTCGCGCCAGACCAGCTCCTTTAGCCAATGCTCGGCCCCGCGCTTGCCCTCGTGCAGCGCCCGGATCCCGGCGTGCCAGCATTGCCGGGGCGAGATTTCACCATAGGTCAGGTTTTCCGACAGGTTCGAGGTGCCAGCGATGGCGGGGTTGTCGCGCGCGTCCTTGTAGGGGCCGATGGTCTCGGCCACGAAGGCACCGAGCCGCCCCTGCGCCGCCTGCTCGCCCACGCATTGATGGGTCAGGCACACCGCCGCGCCCCGATCCATCGCGGCCCCCATCCGCCAGTCCGCCAGCGCATCGCTTGCGGGCCACGCCGCGGGCGCGGGGATGCGCGCGGGCACAGGTGCGGGCTCGGGCACCTCGCGATCCTTCACCGCGCGCCACATCGGGCTATAGACCTTGTAGAATCCGCCTGTGCCTGTCTCGACCGTCCACGGCTCGAACAGCAGGTGGGAATTGTGGCTCTGCGCGTCGATGCCGCGCGCCTTCAGCATCGCCTTGATCGCGCCATCGCGCGCGATGGAATCGGGATCGTAGAGCCGCGACCAGTGCACCGCGCCCGCGCCCGTCTCGGCCACCAGCGCCATGATCACCTCGGCTGCATCGCCGCGCCGCAGGGTCAGCCGGCTGCCGCGCGCCTCCAGATCGCGCGCCAGCGATGCCACCGACAGGCCCAGCCGCCATTTCGGCGCGGCCCCCAATGAGGCCACGCTGTCATCATGGATGAAAACGGCGATCACCGGCCCGCCAGCCGCACAGGCGGCGCGCAGCGCGGGATTGTCCGAAAGCCGCAGATCGCGCCGCAGCCACACTATTACCGGTCTTTGATCGGACATCCCCCGCCTCGTGTTTTCGTTGTGTTACGCAACGAGCCGGGGAGCGGATCAAAGAATGTCGTCGAGCGCGGTCATCAGCCGCTCCACCTCTTCGCGGCTCGTGTAATGCACGAAACTCAGCCGCAGGACGCCGTGGGCGGGGTCGATCCCCATCGCCTCGAGCGGGCGATGCGCGTAGAAATCGCCACCCCCCGCCATGATGCCACGCCGGGCCAGATCGGCGGCGGCCCCGGCGGCGGGCCGGTCGAGCGCCAGCGCCACCGTGGGCGCGCGCGCGAGAT
>JADQCC010000179.1 GCA_016278295.1 Roseovarius sp.
GAGTGGGGGCCGATTGGTTCGGTGGCGTGGGGGTCGCCTCTTGCGGGGCCTCGGCGGCTGCGACGCGGAGGGGGCGCGGGCCGCCATGCGCGGTGCGGGCAGGGGGAGCGGCGCGCTCTCCACCTGTGGACGGCGGGCGGCGCGGGCGGTGTCGGGCAGGGCGTCGGGCGTGGGCGGGGCTGTGTGCCCCGCCTCGGGACGCAGCGCCACGGGTTGGGCATCCGGTGCGGGGGCGGGACGCGGCGCGGGGGCCGCGTCCTGCACCGCGATCGGGCGTTGCCAGGTCTCGACCAGCGCGGCCATCTGCGGGGTGGAGGCGGCGAGCGTCGCGGTATCGGTCCCGGTCTCGCCGCCCGCGCCGCCGCCCTCGGGCGCGGCGGTCCAGAGCCCGGCATGGACCGCCGCCGCGAGCGCCACGAACCCCGCGAATTCCAGACCCCGGATCATTTCGCCCCCGTCACGATCTCGACCCGTGCGATTCCGCGCGCGGCCAGTTGCGGCAGGAGCCGGGCCAGTGCGCGTGCGTCCATCCCGGCATCTGCGCGGATTTGCAGGGGCTGATCGGGCGTGGCACGCGCGGCGAGTGCGTCAAGCACCGCGTCGCCGCGCGCCTCGTTGAAGGCGGGGCGCCCCTCGGCATCCATGTAGAGCGTGTCGGCGGTGGCCGTATGGTCGCCGGCCGCGCTTTCGGGGAGGGTCACGTCAAAAGGGGCGGGGGGTGCTATCTGCGCACTCATCAGGAAGAAGATCAGGAGCAGGAATACCACGTTGATCATCGGCACGATGGGCTCTGGTGCGCGGCGGCGGCGGGGAGGGCTGAACTGCATCGCCCTACTCCACCACCACGATCCGGGTCAGACCGGCGGCGCGCAGGCCGTCGCTCACCTCGATGAGCCGTTGCAGGGGCACGCCCTCGGCTGGGCGCAGGACGACGATGTCGGAAGGTGTGGACATCAGCGGGCCGAGCGCCGCGGGCAGGGCCTCGGGGGCGATGGTCTGTCCGTTGAGGGTGAGGCTGTCTTGGCCGATGACCACCAGGCGCGGCGGGCCGTCATAGCTGGCCCCGCTGCCGCCGGTGGCCATTGGCAGGCTGAGATCGTGGCCGAAGCGCGCGGCGAGCATGAAGAACACCAGGAGCAGGAATACCACGTCGATCATCGGCGTGAGGCTTGGGCGGCGGGCGTGGCGGGGCGTGCCGAATTGCATCATGGCCGCGCCTCCGGCGTGGTGAAGATGCGGGTGGCGGCGTCTTCCATGTCGGCCTGTACATGGTCGGCCACACTCTCGAACCAGGTCAGCGCCATCGAGGCGGGAATCGCCACGGCCATGCCCGCCGCCGTCGTCAGCAGCGCCTCCCAGATGCCGCCGGCGAGGATGGAAGGATCGGCGCTGCTGCCGCTCGTCTGAAGCGCCTGGAAGGCGGCGATCATGCCCAGCACCGTGCCCAGCAGCCCCACGAGCGGCGCGATGGTGGCGATGAGCTCCAGCGCGCGCAGGCCGGTGCGCGCCTCGTTCAGCAGGGTCTTGGCCACGCGGGTGGTTTCCTCGCGCGCCTGCGCCTCGGTCCACCGGGAGGCCTGTGCCGCCTCCATCGCGGCAAGGGCGAGCCGGGCGCGCAGGCTGCGGCGCGGGCGCAGGAGGGCGGTGGCCTCGGTCGCCTGCCCGTGCTGCCAGAGCGCCACCGCGCGTTCGGTCATCGCGCCCGACCACGCGCCGGTGAGCATCAGGCGCCAGATTTTCCACAGGATGAGCGCCAGCGTCAGTACGGAAAGCGCGGCGATCACCCAGAGCGCCGGGCCGCCGCGGTCGAGAAAGCCGGTGAGAGTGGTTTCATCCATGACGGGTCTCCTTGGCGGTGTCGCTTGCCTGCCAGAGCGCCACGCCGCGCGCAATCGCGTCATGCACGGCACGGCCCACGGCCTCGCCCACGCCTGTATGGAGCCCGGCATAGCGCGTGGTCCCGTCGGGCGCGGCGATGGCGATGCAATCGGTTCCGGTGCCGGTGGCGGGCCCGGTGGGCAGGGGTATTTTCGCGGCCATGATTGCGGCGGTTCGGGCCTGGGTGGCAATGCTGAGCGCTTCGAGGCGGGCGGCCTCTGTCAGCGCGGCGTCGATCTCCACCGCGACGTTGATGGTGCCCCAGCCGTGGGGGGCGAGGGGCCGGCGGGTGCCCACCGACTCGGCGTTGGAGAGGCCCACGGTTGCCACCGCGCGGGCGTGGATGCCGTCGGCAGAGGCCGTGGCCTCGGTGAAGCGCGCGATGTCGCAGGAGGTGAGAAAGCAGACCGCGTCACGCGCGCCGCGCGCGGCCAGTTGCGCGTCGAGCCACTGGATCACGTCGAGATGCTCGGGCAGGTCGGCATTGCGCACCTCGCGCCACAGGATGCGCCGGGCACGCACGAGGCCGGGGCGGTTCACCGCCCAACTGAGCACCGGCATCTCGTGCGGCAGATCGAGGCAAAGCCACGGCGGATCGAGACGGGGCGCGGTCATTGGATCACCTCGAGCGGCTGAAAGACAGGGCCCTGGGGCGTGGTCGCGTAATGGGCGCTGACATGGAAGATGCGGGCGAGGTTCTCGGGGGTGAGCACCTCGGCGGGCGGGCCGTCGGCGGCCACGCCCCCCTCGCCCAGCAGGACGAGCCGTGTGCAATGCCGCGCGGCGAGGCCGAGGTCGTGCAGCGAGGCGATGACCGCGCGGCCCTCGCCCGCCAGCCGGGCAAAGACCTGCATGGTGGCGATCTGGTTGGCCGGGTCGAGCCCGGCGATCGGTTCGTCGGCCATCAGGAGCGGGGTCTGTTGCGCGAGCGCCCGGGCGATGAGGGCCATCGCCTGCTCGCCCCCCGAGAGCCGTGTCGCGGTGCGGTGGCGGAGGTGTTCAAGCCCCATCGTTTCGAGCGCGGCGTCCACGTGGGCGCGATCCTCTGGCCCCATCCCCTGCCAGCCGGTGACATGCGGCGTCCGCCCCAATGCCACCAGCGTTTCCACCGTGACCGGCCAGGCAATGTCGCGCGCCTGCGGCATCCACGCCGCGGCCCGCCCGCGTGCCGCCGGCGGCAGGGCGGCGAGGCTGCTTGTGCCCTCGTGCGGCAGCAGGCCGAGGGCCGCGCGCATGAGCGTGGTCTTGCCCGCGCCGTTGGGGCCGATGAGGCCGATGAACTCGCCCGCCCCCATGCCAAGCGTGACGCCCGTGAGGATCACCCGCCCGCGCAGGCGCACCGAGAGATCGCGCAGGGAAAGCAGGGTCATGCCTGTCCTCCCCGCGTCTTGTAGATGAGGTGGAGGAACAGGGGCGCGCCGACGATGGCGGTGAGCACGCCCAGTTTCAGGTCGCGTTCGGGCAGGACGAGGCGCACGGCGATATCGGCGGCGAGCACCATCGCCGCGCCGCCCAGGCCCGAGGCCCAGAGAAGCCGCGACGGCCGCGCGCCGACCAGCGGGCGCAGCAGGTGCGGCACCACGAGGCCGACAAAGCCGATGGCCCCGGCCACCGCCACCGCCGCGCCGACCATTGCCGCGGTGCCCAGCACCAGCGTGAGCCGCAGGTGCGCGAGGCGCAGCCCCATCGCCTCGGCCGCGTCCTCTCCCAGTGTCAGCGCGTCGAGTCCGCGCCCCAGTGTCAGCAGCGCGCCGCCGCCCGCCAGCATCAGCGGCAAGGCGAGCCAGACATGGGTCATCGAGCGGTCAGCGAGCGAGCCCATCATCCAGAACACGATTTCCGAGGCGGCGTAGGGGTTGGGCGAGAGGTTGAGCACCAGCGAGGTGAGCGCGCCCGCGAGCGCCGAGATGGCGATGCCGGCGAGGATCAGCGTGATCGACCCGCCGCGCGGCCCCGCCAGCAGCAGGATCAGCAGCACGCCGGTGCCCGCGCCCGCCAGCGCCGCCACCGGCAGGGCGAGCGTGGTGGCGGCGGCGAGGCCGGTATGGATGGCCAGCACCGCGCCCAATGCCGCGCTGCCCGACACGCCGATCAGCCCCGGCTCGGCCAGCGGGTTGCGCAGGTAGCCTTGCAGGGCCGCGCCCGACAGCCCGAGACTCGCCCCGATCATCACGCCGAGAAGCGCGCGGGGCAGGCGGATCTCTCGCATCACCAGCGGTTCAGGGCCATCGCCGCCGAGGATCAGCGCCGACAGACCGTCGAGCGCGCCGATATGCGCGGGCCCCGTGGCCAGCGAGGCAAGAAACAGGGCCGCCACGAGAACCGAGAGTCCGAGAGCGAGCGGTTTCATCGCAGCCCTTCCCGCGCGGTGACGAGCGTTTCCACCGCGTCCAGCACGTGTGGCGTGCCGCAGATCCAGTCGGGCGAAGTGATGCGCAAGCCGGCGGTGTCGGCGGTGAGCGCGGCGAGGGCCGGGTGAGTCATCACCGCCTCGGAACGCGAGGCACCGGGCAGGGGGGTGCCGCGGATGAGCAGGTCGGGCGCGGCCATCACCAGCCGTTCGAGGGGCACCGTGCCGCCGCCGCGCAGGCCGAGCGCGCGCGCGGCATTGCTGAATCCGGCGGCGCGCAGGATATCGTCGGCCAGCGTGCCGCTGCCCAGACTGTAGCCGTTGGGGTGGTAGAGCGCGGCGCTATGGGGCGTCTCGTCCGCGCGCAGCGTCTTCAGCCGCGTGTCGAATTTGGCAACGAGCGCCGCGCCGGCCTCTTCCTGGCCCAGCACGCGCGCCATTTTTGCGATCAGGGCGCGGGTGTCGTCGAGGGATTTCGCGGTGTCGAACTGCACCACCCGCAGCCCCACCCGACGCAGCATTCCCACGGTCGCGGGATCGGTATAGGCCCCGGCCAGCACGAGGTCGGGATCGAGCAGGTAAACCTCCTCGGCGCGGCCGCGGTTGACCTTGTAGGCGCGGGCCTCGCGGGCCATCGCCGAGCTGTACGGATCGGCGGCGAGTTCGGAGACCGAGACGAGCTGTCCGGGGGCGGCCAGCATCATCGCCAACTGATCGGTGCACAGGTTGATCGACACGACACGGGCCGGAGCCGGGCCGGCGCTGGCCGTGGCCCCCGCGAGCACGAGGGCCAGGCCAAGGGCTATGAGCCTAGAAAGACGCACGCAGCCCCGCATAGGCCGTGCGGCCGGGCGTATTGAACCCGCCCGCCGTCTCGTAATCCTCGTCGAAGAGGTTCTCCACGCGGAGCAGGGCATCGACGCTGTCGGTGACCCGGTATGTGGCGTTGACGTGGAAGAGCGTGTAGTCGTCCACCTTGTTCGCCGCCGGGGCAAAGGGCGACGGCGTCACGCCGCTGATACGCTGAACCGTGAACTGCGCGTCGAGCCGGGGCGAGATTGCGGCGCCGAGGCCGATGGCCACGTCGTGTTCGGGCACGCGCGCGGCGGCGGCGCTGTTCTGCTCGGCATCGGTATAGGTGTAGGCGCCGGTCAGCGTCAGGAAGGCGTTGATCGCCACCTGTCCCGAAAGCTCGATTCCCTTGCCCTTGAAATCGCCGGTCTCGAAACAGCCGAATCCGCTGGAACAGCGGGTCGAGGTGCCGTCGAAGAATATCTGGTCGTCGATATCCGTGCGAAACAGCGTGGCGCGGACGAAATCGTCGCCCTCGAACCGCTTTTCGATCCCGAGATCGTAGCTCTCGCTGGTCTCGGGCTGGAAATTCGGGTTGCCGAAAAACGGGTCGAGCTGCACCAGAGTGGGCGCGCGGAACCCGTCGGAGGCCGAGGCGCGCAGGATCAAGTCCTCCTGGATCCGCCACGCGAGCGCGGCGCGCGAGGACCATTCGCCGGAAAACTCCGAATGGTCGTCATGGCGCACGGAGAGGGCGATATCCACCGCGTCGGTGGGGGCGAGCAGCACCTCGCCCTGCACGCCGGTAATGTCGATGGCGAGGTTGAGGTCTTCTTCCTCGGTGTAGTCCGCCCCGAAATTGACCGACCAGATGCCGCCAGAATCATAGCTGCCGCGATAGTCGATGCGCTGACGCTCGCCTTCGAATGGCGTGGCGAAACCGTTGGAGAAGGAGGTGCGGTCGCTCTCGAAATAGCTCAGCGCCACTTCGTGGTCGAAGGCCCCGGTGGTGAGCTCGGCAAACGCACGCGCGCCCTGAGCCTCGCTGGTGTTGAACTCGTCAAAGGGCGCGGTCCCGTCGCCGCCGAATTCGTCGAACTCGGCGTCGCTGTCGATGTAGAGCGCGCTCAGCCCGGCGGCGAACATATCCGTGAACTGGTGGCGCAGGTAAAGATTGGCCCGGCGCGCCTCGGAGCCGTCCGCCTCGGAGCCCGCGGCGGAGGCGGAAAAGCCGTCGGTCTCTGTACTGCTGAGGCTGAAGGCAAGGTCGGTGCGGTCGGTGCGCGCGGTGAGGCCAAGCACGCCGCGGCGGAAATCGTCGCTTCCGGCCTCGACTTCGAAAAAGCCGTGGACGCCGTCCTCGGTGGGGCGCAGGCTCTGGATATTGATGACGCCGCCGACGGCGTTGAGCCCGAAGCGCGCCGATTGCGAGCCCTTGAGCACCTCGATGCGGCCAAGCCCCGCATTGGTCAGCCCGCCGAAATCGAAGCCGCCGCCGCTCGAGGCCGGGTCGGTCACGTCGATACCGTCGATGAGGACCGGCACGTAGGCCCCGCCGAGGCCGCGAATGCGCACGGTCGAGGTGGTGCCGAGCGGGCCGTTGGCCGAGGCGGAGATGCCCGGCTGGAAGGTCAGGAAATCACCCAATCGCGCGGTGGGTGCGTCGCGCACCTCCTCTGCGGGCAGCACCTCGACGGTGGAGCCGCTGCGCTCGAGCGCCGTCTGGGTCTGGTTGGCGATCACGGTGATCGTGTCGAGATCGAAGCCCTCCTGTGCGAGCGCCGGGGCTGTGGCGAGAGCGCAAAGCGCGCAGGTTGCGAGATATCTCATGTCATGTCCCCCAATACCGGTTGTCGGCATCGTGTTGTCCATCGGGTCGGTCGTTGGAAAAGGACATGCCCCCCCCGCAGACGGTGAAAGTGCCACCACTACGGAAAAAGTCCGTTATCCACGGCGCGCCCCGCGCCCGGATAGGGTGATCACTTCGGCAGGTCTCCTGACTTGCGGGTCATCGCTTGGCCGGACCTTCCCACACCCCGGTCGGGTGCAGTGGCATCTTCCGGCCTCGCTCACCGCTTACAGTTGCGGGGGCAGTCACGGATTTGATCCGATGATCGGATCGCACCGTATTCCCTATTACCGGGGTATTTTCCCGGACCGAAGCGACCCCGCGATACGCCTGCAGTCAGATTCGCGCAAGTCAAATCGCGCTTGCCGCCCGGCGCGCGCGCGCGGTATCCCTGCGCCGTAAAGTGGATGTCGAAAGGGTGCGGGTCATGGGCTGGGCCGAATATGCGGTGGCGTTGGCGGTGTTTTTTCTAAGCCATACCCTGCCGCTGCGGCCGCGCGTCAAGTCGGCTCTGGTGGCACGGTTCGGTCAGCGGGGGTTTGCGCTGGGCTATTCGGCGCTGTCGCTCGGGGTGCTTTACTGGGTGCTGATGGCGGCGGGGCGCGCGCCCCATGTGCCGCTCTGGGGCTGGGCGGCGTGGCAGAAGTATGTGACATGGCTCGCGATGCTTGCTGCCTGCGTGCTGGCGGCGCTGGCCATCCTGCGGCCCAACCCGTTTTCCTTTGGCGGCCGTGCGGGCGCCGGGTTCGATGCCGCGCGCCCCGGCATCCTGCGCTACACGCGCCATCCGCTGCTGGTGGCGCTGGCGCTGTGGGCGGGCGGGCACATGGTGCCCAATGGAGATCTGGCGCATGTGGCGGTCTTCGGGCTGTTCGCGGGGTTCGCGATTCTGGGGCAGCGCATCGTGGACCGCCGCCGCAAGCGGGCGCTCGGGCCCGAATGGGCGAGGCTCGACGCGGCGCGGCGCGGCGTGCCGGCGTGGCCGCCACGCC
>JADQCC010000052.1 GCA_016278295.1 Roseovarius sp.
GGTGATCGCCGCCGCCCGCCGCGACGGTATCCCCGAGGACTGGATCGAGGCGGCACGCGTCAGCCCGGTGTGGAAGATGGCGATGGAGTGGAAAGTGGCCTTTCCACTGCATCCCGAATACCGCACCCTGCCGATGGTGTGGTACATCCCGCCGCTTTCGCCCATCCAGAACGCCGCGCAGGCGGGCCAGATCGCGATGAGCGACCAGATGCCCGACGTGCGGTCCTTGCGTATCCCTGTGAAATACCTCGCCAACATGCTGACGGCGGGCGACGAGGAGCCGATCGTGCACGCACTGGAACGCATGTCTGCGATGCGGCTCTACATGCGCGCGCTCAGCGTGGACGGCGTGCGCGACGAGGCGATCGCCGCCCGCGTCGGTATGTCGGGCCGGGTGATCGAGGACATGTACAAGGTCATGGCCATCGCCGATTACGAGGACCGTTTCGCGATCCCCACCGCGCACCGTGAACAGAACGAGGCAGGCGCCGACATTCGCGGCGGTTGCGGCTTTACCGATGGCAATGGCTGTTCCTCCGGCGAGACGGGGAAGACGACCCTGTTCGGCGGAAAGAAGAAGAGTTTTGCCCTGCCGCAGGAGACATTCTGATGATGGATCGCACATTGAAAGCCCTGTCGCTGATGTTGAGCTATCCCTCGACGGAGTTGCAGGCGGCGATGCCCGAGATCGGGGCGGTGCTGGCGAACGATACGCGCATTGACGTGGGCAGCCGGGCGGCGTTGCAGGCGCTCACAGACGCGCTGGCGCAGGGCGATATCTACGATCTGCAGGAGGGCTATGTGATGCTCTTCGACCGCTCGCGCACGCTGTCGCTCAACCTGTTCGAGCATGTCCACGGCGAAAGCCGGGACCGCGGCGGCGCGATGGTCAGCCTGATCGAGACCTACCGCGCGGGCGGGGTCGAGCCCGCCACCTCGGAACTGCCAGATCACCTGCCGGTGCTGCTGGAATTCCTCTCGACGCGCCCCGGCGCGGAGGCACAGGATATCCTCGCCGACGCGGCGCATATCCTCGATGCGCTCGGTACAAGGCTGGAGCGACGCGAGAGCGGATATGCCTGCGTTTTCAGGGCGTTGTCGCAGCTTTCCGGGACGCAGGCCGATGCCGAAACCCTGGCCGAGATGCTGGCGCAGCCCGATGACGATCCGACCGATCTGGAAGCGCTCGATGCGGTCTGGGAGGAAACCGAGGTCACCTTTGGCCCCGACCCGAATGCGGGATGCCCGCAGGTCCGCGAGATGCTGGCGGGCATGGACGCCCCCGCATCCAAGTCAAAACCGGCCCCCGCCCCCATGAACAGGAGCGCATGACATGTTCGGCAATTTCGATATCAACTTCGTCATCTTCGGGGTCATGCCCTATGTCGCGCTGACGGTGTTCCTCGTGGGGTCCATCGCGCGCTATGAGCGCGATCCCTTCACCTGGAAAAGCTCTTCCAGCCAGCTGTTGCGGCGCAAGCAACTGGTCTGGGGATCCATTCTGTTTCACGTCGGTATTCTGACGGTATTCTTCGGCCACCTCATCGGCCTCTTCACCCCGATCTGGGTGCTGGATACTCTCGGTGTTCCCTACGGGGTCAAGCAGTGGATGGCGGTCCTGATCGGCGGCCCCGCCGGGCTGGCCGCGTTCATCGGGGGCTCGATGCTGTTGCATCGGCGTCTGTTCGACCCGCGCATCCGCGTCACCTCTAGTTACGCCGATATCATCATCATGGGGCTGATCTGGCTTCAGCTGGCCATCGGCCTTCTGACCATCACCCAGACGTTGCAGCATATGGACGGCTCGGAAATGGTCCGCTTCATGACCTGGTCGCAGAGCGTGGTGACCTGGAACATCAACGCATGGGTCACGGTTGTCGATGTGCATTGGCTCTACAAGCTGCACATCTTTCTCGGGCTGATCATCACCATCGTGTTCCCGTTCACGCGGCTGGTGCATATCTGGTCGGGGTTCGCCGCGCCGTTCCGCTACCTGCTGGCGCGGCCCGGTTATCAGATCGTGCGCTCGCGCCGCCGTCGTCCGCTCGACGCGCGCCGCCGCGCATTTGACGAGGTGCAGGCAGAGCGTGGCCCCTCGGCGACGACCCCGGCGGAGTGAGCGTCATGAATGTGGCCCTTTTCCCCGATGTCGTCGTCAACGATGAGACCATCCCCTCGGCGGCGGTTGCCGCCGAGGCCCAGAACCACACCGGCCCCCGCGACAAGCCGGGCATCGCCTGGCGCAAGGCCGCGCAGGCGCTGGCGATCCGGGCGCTTTTGTTGCAGGAGGCGCGGCGGCGCGGGCTGGCGTCCGACCCGATGGAGCTGGCGCCGGGCCGTTTCGAGACCGACGAGGAGGCGCTGATCCGCGCCTTGCTGGACGAGGCGCTGACCATCGCGCCTGTCACGGAAGAGACGGTGCGTGCAGAATGGGCGAAGGATCCTGCGCGTTACCGTTCGGCCCCGCTGTGGGATGTGTCGCATATCCTGTGCGCCTGCGATCCGCGCGACGATGAGGAGCGTGCGGCCGCCGAAGCGAGGGCGAATGCCCTGCTGGCGAAACTCGACGGTGAGGCCAAGGGCTTTGCCGCCGCCGCCCGCGAGAGCGATTGCGGATCCAAGGCGTCTGGCGGTCACCTGGGCCAGCTTGGCCCCGGTGACACCGTGCCGGAATTCGAGGCGGCGCTGCGCGGTCTGGACGAGGGTGGCATCAGCCCCGCGCCGGTGCTGTCGCGGCATGGCTGGCACATCATCCGCCTGAACGCCATCGCACCGGGGCAGGTGTTGCCCTATGACGCGGTGCGTCCGAAAATCGCGCAGGCGCTGGAAAAAGCGGCCTGGGCGCGCGCGTCGCGGGACTTTATCGAGACGCTTGCGGCTGGAGCGACCATCGAGGGGGCGAGCCTGGCTCCGATCTGAGCCTTGCGGGAGGACCTGTCATGCGCCCCGTGCATCGCGGATGGGGCGCGGTCGGTCTTGCTCCCGTGGAACAATGCCAACGTCAGGCCTCGCGTCGTCATTCTGATGCGAGACTGAATCACATGGTCCGCATGAGCCTGAGACCATCGTAAACCGCCGCATGGATGTTGCGGGAGACGACCGCGTCACCGATGCGAAACAGTGCAAACCCGGCCCCAGGATTGCGCGTGATGTTCTGGGCTTGCCCCGCGAGCATCGCGTCCCGGTCCACCTCTCCAAGGTTGCGCGAATGCGGTTTCAACGCAAAGTAAAGATCGTCGAGCGGCACTGTGCCATTGTTGACCACGACCTGATCGACCTCGCGCGTCATACGTGCCGTGCTGTAATCACTGCAAAGGTCGGCCAACAGCTTGTTGCCCTCCCGCCGCACCGCGTTGAGACGCCAGGTAACGGTGAAGTGCACGTCTTTGCCCTGCACCTCGCGCAGGAATGGCGTCAATGTCATGGGCATCACTTCGGACGATAGCGCGCGGTCAGGGCTGACGATCTCGACCCGTGCGCCCGTCGCGGCGATCATCTCGGCGGCCTGAAGGCCCGCCGCATCCCCGGCGTTGTCAAAGACCAGCACGTTCTGGCCCGGTCGTGCGTCGCCGGACAGGATATCCCAGCTTGAGACGGGCAAATCCTGCCCGGCATGCAGCGGCACGTCGTGTGGCAGCCCGCCGGTGGCGACGATCACCAGATCCGCGTCCGAGCCCAGCACTGTTTCTGGCTCTGCAAAGCTGTTGAAGTGAAACCGGACGCCCAGCCGTTCGCATTCGGCCATGCGCCAGCCGATGAGGGACAGGATTTCACGCCGCCGCTCGGATTGGGCCATCAGCCGCACCTGGCCGCCGGGGTCGCTGGCCGCCTCGTGCAGGTCGACATCATGCCCACGCTCGGCGGCCACGCGGGCGGCCTCTAGCCCGCCGGGACCGGCCCCGATCACAAGCACCCGGCGCGAAATGTCGGCGGGCGCTATGGAATGCGGCTGTTCCTGTTCCCGGCCGGTGGACGGGTTGTGTGCACAGAGCGCGGCAGCCCCCTGAAACCGCCGGTCGAGACAGAAATTGGCGCCCACGCACGGGCGAATGCGATCCTCTTGCCCGGCCTCGATCCGGCGGACGATATCGGGATCGGCCAGATGGGCGCGGGTCATGCCGATCATGTCCACCATGCCGGTCGCGATGGCGTGGCGGGCGGTGGCGACATCCGCCACCTTGGCGGCGTGGAAGACCGGGATATCTGTCGCCTTGCGCAACCGGGCCGCGGCGGCAAGATGTGGCGCGCTGCGCATGCCGTGCACGGGGATCATGTCGGTAAGCCCGGCATCCGTATCAATGTGCCCCCGCGTGACATTGACGAAATCCACCAGCCCGCTTTCCTTCAGGCGGCGGGATATTTCGAGCCCTTCCTCGGCATCGACCCCGTCCGCGCACATCTCGTCCCCGGCATAGCGCAGCCCCAGCAGGAAGCCGGACCCAACCCTGCGGCGGGTCTCTGTCAGCACCTCCATCGCCAGCCGCATGCGATTTTCGAGCGATCCGCCATAGGGCGCATCGAGATGGTTGGAGCGCGGCGACCAGAACTGATCCAGCAAATGCCCCGTCGCGAGAAATTCGACACCGTCGAGCCCGGCCTCGCGCATGCGTGCGGCGGCGGTGGCATAATCCTCGATGATCCGGGAGATATCCCAATCCTCGGCCAGTTTGGCGGCGTGACGGTGCGAGGTTTCGCGCTCCTGGCTTGATGATACGGTGGGCAACCAATCGCCGCGGTCCCAGCGTGTCCGCCGGCCATGATGGGTCAGCTGGATCATCACCGCACAGCCCTCGTCATGACATTCCTGCGCAAGGGTGCGCATCCAGGGCACGATCTCGTCGCGAAACGCCTCTATGCCCCCGCCAGAGGGCGCGCTGTCAGGGGCGACCGATGCAGAGCCCATGGTCATCGTCAGCGCCACACCGCCCCGCGCCCGCGCCACATGATAGGCGCGGTAGCGATCCTTGGGCAGCCCATCTTCGGCATAGCCGGGTTCATGGCCTGTGATCAGCAGACGGTTCTTCAACGTCAGATGTCCGATCTGGCAGGGCTGCAACAACGGATCGTCACGCATGGGGCGGAAACTCCTTTACAATGGCTCGGGTTCACCTTTTCCGGGTTGGCCGACCGGCGCCCGTCTGCGTGTGATCCTGACAGGAATGAAAGCGCATATGCTGTGGTATCCGGGCCAGAAACCGCAGAAAAAACCGTGACGAATGGTCGATACTGTGCAGGAGATGTGATCAGACGCTGCGCGGCCCGGCCTGAGGTGCCATAGCAACGGAAAAACAGAGGCTTGCGAACTTATGGCGAGACAGATCGGCGAACCGACGGAAGATGAAAACGCGCAGGAGGCGGACGATACCCTGCGCGTCAGCTTTCGCGTGGACAAGTTCATTGCCACGGCGCACCGGGTCAGCCCCGCCGACCGCACGCTTTTGCACGAATTGACGGTTGGCGTGTTCTGGGCGCACCGTTGTCGCGATCTCGACATGCTCATCTCGCTGGGCGAGGGCTATCTGGCGATTGATGAAATCGGGCGCGCGATGGGGTCTGCCATGTGCTTTCGGGCGGGAAGCGATTTTGCCATGTTGGGTATGATGGTCACCGCGCCCCGGCTTCAGACGATGGGCACCGGGCGCTGGTTGTTGCGCCGGGTGATGAACGACTGTCCCGACATGGATCTGCGGCTGAGCGCAACACGTCAGGGGTACCGGCTCTACAAGGAAGCAGGCTTTGTTCCGCTCGGCACGATCTGGCAGCATCAGGGCGTGGCCCGGCCGATCCACCTGCCCGCGCCTGTGCCGGGCCTTGCCTTGCGCCCTGTGGAAGCCGCTGATGCGGCGCAAATTCGCGCCCTGGACACGCACGCTTATGGAGCGGCGCGTGATGGCACGATGGCGGCGATGCTGCGTCTGTCCGACGGGGTGGTGGTCGAAGACGGGGGCGAGATATGTGGCTTCGCACTGCGCCGACGCTTTGGCCGGGGATGGGTGATCGGGCCGCTCGTCGCCGAAACCGAGAGCATGGCCATGATGCTCGCGGCGCCGCTCATTCAGCGCAGCCAGGGTGATTTCGTCCGCCTTGATACGCCTGTCGAAAGCGAAGAGTTCGGTGCATTTCTGTCAGCGGCCGGAATGGGCGTCCACGACACGGTCACCGAGATGTATCTGGGTAACCAGCGCCGCCCGCTAAGCGGCCCGAGGATGTTCGGGCTTGCCGCCCATTCATTAGGCTAACCAGTGGTGGCATCAGGATAGCCGATCCTTCATCGAGAACCATAGCCCCACCAATGGCAGGAACCACGGACGCCCGGAATATCCCGGCACCGTGGGCCAGTCGAGACCGGCCAGCGGGGTGGCATCCGGGTGTCCCGTGGCCATGTCCGCCAGCGACGCACCTATCAGGGTCGACATTTGCGCGCCATGACCGGAGTAGCCCATGCCATAGATCATGCCGTCCAATTCGCCAGCGCGGGGGAACCTGTCCCTGGTCATCCCGACAAGGCCACCCCAGCAGTAGTCGATCTCGACATCTGCAAGGTGCGGAAATATCCGCGCCATCCCGGCGCGCAGAATCTCGCCCGATTTCGCGTCCGAGCGTTGGTCGGAACTGGCTGAAAACCGTGCGCGGCCACCAAAGATGAGGCGGTTGTCGGGCGACAGGCGGAAATAATTGCCCATATTCATCGAGGTTACGCAAGTGCGATTGCCGGGCAAGGTCGCGGCGACCTCTGCGTCGGTCAGCGGGCGCGTCGCCACGATGAACGAGCCGACCGAGATGATGCGCCTGCAAAAGGATTTGAGCGGCGCCCCCTTGACCGCACCTGCATAGGCGCCTGTCGCGGCGATGATCCGCTCCGCATGCAGATGGCCGCGCGGGGTATCGAGCTTCCACAGGCCATCCTGTTTGCGCCGTCCCGTCACCGGGGCATTTTCCCAGATCAGCGCCCCGTGCTCTGCCGCCGCCCGCGCCAGTCCTGACACATAGCGCCCCATGTGCATCATTGCCGATTTCGGTTGCAGGCTGGCACCGTGGAATGCGTGCGATCCGATCTCGGCGCGCAGCGCGTCAGGCTCCAGCCAACGCGCCTCTGGATCGACCTCACGCGCGATCAACTCACAATTGGCGCGCAGCGCCGCGACATGGCTTGGTTTCGACGCCAGCTTGAGCTTGCCCGAACGGCGAAAGTCGCAAGCAATTCGCTCTTCGGCGATGGTATCCTCGATCATGTCGATCGAGCGGTCATAGGCCTGGTAGAGCGCGTGGGCGCGCTCTGCCCCCAGATGCGCCTTGGCCGCGGCATAGCTGTGCGCCATGCCGTTGTTGAGGTGTCCACCGTTCCGGCCCGAGCCGCCAGCCCCGACATGCTCTGCCTCGAGCAGCGCCACCGACACCCCCGCGCGCGCCAGCCGGCGCGCCGCGCTCAGCCCGGTGAAGCCGCCGCCGATCACCGCCACGTCAAAGCGGCCCTCGACCCGGCCTTTTTCTCCGGTCTCGAAGGCGGGGGCGGTATCGTGCCAGTAGGATGCGTATTTCATGATCGTCCCTGCCTGACCTATAGCCCGACCAGAGCGGGCAACCCGGAGATATCCGGGATCTCGGTATAACCGTAATACGGATTGGCCGGTTCATGGCCACGATTGACCCATGCCTTGTGGGTGATGCCGAGATCGTGCGCCGTCATCAGATCGTAGCGAAAGCTCGACGATACGTGCAACACGTCCTC
>JADQCC010000206.1 GCA_016278295.1 Roseovarius sp.
TACATATAGATAAACTTTTTTTGTTTGCATCCAATAACACTCCCAATCACAATTACCATGAACTGCTCCAGCGCTTCGGGCGGCATGAGGACGACTAGCTCGGGCACTTCGAGCGCATTGGCGGGTTCGACTTTGTAGAAACCTATGGGCGCGCTGGCTGTAGCGTTCCAGATCAACCGGAACGGCAGATCGGCGACGGTCGTGGCGATAAGACTGGCAACGGCCAGCGACGCCACCGCGAGAATATGGCGGCGGCTCATGGCGCGATCCTCCGGCGGCCGATCCACGCGGCATGGCGCTGCGGGGTGTAGGGATTTGGCTCCTGACCCGCGCTCAGGCGGTTATGGACGTGCCGCCAGTAATCCGGCGATGCGTCAGCGGGATCGACGCTGAGTGCCTCCACGGCGTCGATCACGGCCAGCGCCCGCTGTACTTGTCGCCAGCCGTCGATGCGCAACAGGATCTCGCCGCCGGGACGAACGAAAGGCACCGTCTGGAACGGTTCGCCGCGTCCGATGGCACGCAGGATGTCGAGACGCGAAACGATGGTGCCGTAGTCGTTGGAGGCCCAACGGACAAAGGCGAAGATGCTCTCGGGTGCGAAGCCGACGATGCTGCGGCGGCGATCGATGATCTGTTCGTAGTTCTTGCGTCCGAAACGTATCCAGCGTTCCACCTTCTGCTTCTGGAAGGTCAGTTCGATCAATGTGGTGAAGGGCGCTGGCCCGTCCGGGAGCGGACGGCCATGTGCAGGACGCGCTGCCATGCCGGTCATGGCTGATCTCCTTCGGTGGGTGAAAACTCCCCGTCGAGCAGTTCGCGCAGCATGGCGGCGACGGTGATGCCGCGCCGGAAGGCGGCGATCTTGATGCGCCCGCGCAGTTCGGGGGTGATGTCGATGGTCAGGCGCGCGGTGAATGCCGCGCCGTCGTCTTTGCCGGTTGGCGGCGCATCCGCTGCCCTGATCCAGCTATCGGGATCGCCCGGACGCGATACGAAACGGGCCTTGGCGGGAGGACGTGTCATGCCCGTGCCCTCCCGGTCCCGAGGCCGTCGATCTCGACCGCAAGCGCCGCAATCTCGCGCATGGCGCGCTCCCCGCCATCGGTCTCGGAAACGAGCCGTCCGGTTTGCGCGCTCTCAGCGAAAGCGACGCGCTGGCCGATGGTGGTGGCGAGCAATGGCGGATCGTGACCGACCAGGGTCTCGGCTGTCTCTCGGGCGATGACGGTGCGCGCGCCGCAGCGGTTGAGGACGAAGCGTGCGGCCAGCTCGGGCCGATAGATCCGCGCCTCCTTCACCAGCGCCAGCATCTCTGCCGAAGCCCAGCCGTCGAAAGGCGATGGTTGGGCCGGGATCAGCACCAGGTCGGCGGCGAGCAGCGCGGAGCGCATGAGACCGGCGACGCGGGGTGGCCCGTCGATGACGACGACATCAGCGTCACGCGCCAGTTCAGGCGCTTCGCGATGCAACGTGTCGCGAGCAAGGCCGAGGACGCTGAACAGCCTTGGCAGTCCTTCATGGCTGCGCCGCTGCGACCAGTCGAGCGCGGAGCCTTGCGGATCGGCGTCGATCAGGATGACGCGCTGCCCCCTCGCGGCCCAAGCTCCTGCGAGATGCAGCGCCAGCGTGGTTTTGCCCACGCCGCCCTTCTGATTGAGGAGCGCGACGATCATCTCCGCCCTCCCGACTTGCCAAGAGGAAGTTCGGGCGTGTTTTTTGGCGCGAGTGATCCTTGCTCTGCGGGTCTCAGCTTGCCTTTGTGCGCGCCCGCTCTGAGGTCAGCGCCAGCCTTCGCGATGAGCTTTTCCACATCGCGCCGTCGCTCTTCAAAGTTAGATTCTGTGTTAGACTCTAAGTTAAGGGCGCGATTTTCGCTTTTATTACCGTAGGATAAGCGCTGTTTGGGTTCCCGATAGCACGAGCCACCGGTTCCTGATGGCACGATAGTGCGGGTTCCCGATAGCACGAGACTATCCACAGGTTTTCCACAGGCGGGAACAGGCTCGAAAGCAAGCAACATCCGGCCTCCGATTTCGACCTCGGCGAACAGGGTGTAACCGGGCAGCGGCTGGCGGCGGATAATGTCGCGCAGCTCGAACGCGAAGCGTTTGAACGGCGAGAGACTTCCCGATTTCTGGTGCAGGTGGCGGAAATCGAACCGCCAGCCGTTTTTCTGTCGTCCGCCATGCTTGCGCACGAGCCGATAAAGCCAGCGGTCGAGCCCGCCGGTCAGGTCGAAATAGGCCCGGTCGATGGTCAGGATCAGCGCTTCGTCCAGGACGGCACTGTAGAACCAGTCGGGAACAATCATCTCGAGACCGTCCGGACGGCCATTGGCATCGGTCCGTTCACGCCATTCGTTGATCCAGGAAAAGCGATGCCGCCGTCCGTTGGCGGGCTGGCGGATCGAGGTCGCTACCGTGGTCGATTGCAGCCGGTCGAGCGCCGCCTTCAGCCGCTGATAGTCCCGCTTCGAAGTGCCGCGCCCCGTGAATGTGAGGATCTCATAGGGCGTTGCTGCCATCAGGCGCGAAGTGCGCAGGCCTGCGTCTCGCGCCTCGACAATCTGGCTCGCGGCCCAGATCAGAATATCGGCATCCCAGATCGTCGCCATGCCGTGGTCGGGAACAGCTTCGACGCGGATCGAGACGTCGCCCGCGGCAAAATCAATCGGGCGGATGCGGTGTGATTTGGAAAGGGAGAAGAAGGGGTAAGCCATGAGATCCTGTGCGTCTCGTGGTGCGAATTCACCGGGAAGCGCCCGAAACAGATCGAGTTGTCCGCGTTCCGAGCCGGATCGGTGCTGAGGTGCCATGAGGAGCTGCAGCCGCGTTCAGCGGGTAACGCGTTTGGGCGAGGTGAACGGTGTCACCGGCCGAGGTTTCGCCGGGAGAACCTGTCCACGCGGATCTGACGTGGAGGTAACGGATCCCCGCGCGACCCAGGCCGCCAGATCCTCGACCGAATAGACGACGCGGCCGCCGAGCTTGTGATAGGCAGGCCCCGTTCCGTAGGTCCTGTGTTTTTCCAGCGTGCGTGCGGACAGGCTGAGGAAGTCGGCGGCTTCCTTGGTGCGCAGGTAGCGTGGCGGCAAGGCGGCGAGATCGGGTCGCATGGGGCGGGCCTCCGTGGTTGTGCAGGATGCCGCTGACGATCAGCGGCGTGTCATGCGCACGGTGGCGAAGGAGCGCCGGCATGGGGGATGAGGAAGATCGAAGGGGTGAAATCCTCACCCCATCTGGCGGCGGCGTCAGGGTTTGCGACGACGGCGCAAAAGGTCTTGATAGCCGCCATCGATGAACGCGGCGGCGGACCGGACAAGGACGATGACAGAGGCGCGCAAGGCCGATGTCTTCCACGGCTCGGCCCGAACGCGGTCCTCTCCGTAGATCGCGACGGCAATCTCGCGATAGGTCGCGTGATCGGCGTTTCCGTCTGCGGCTTGCATCATTAGGCGGAAGCGCCGGCGCTGATATGGCGTCATCCTGGGATCGCGGCGCGCCGGTTTCGCGGCCAGCATGTGCCAGAGCCTGAGAATGGCTTCGAGCCGGTCCGGCAGATCGCCATCAAGTGGCAGGATGATTGCCGGCTGCGCATCAGCATCGGTGTCGGCGAGGATCACATATTGAACGCCATCTCCGGCGCGGCATGCGCCATATGCCCCCTCTGGTCCGCAGATGACATCAACAAGATCGACGGATAACGCGGCGGGCGAAGGGGTAAGAAAATCGGGGGTGGCGCCAAGCATCAGCACGGCCGGATTGGCAAGCGGCGACCAGATGACCGGTTGGTCGAGCGCAGAATGTTTGGGGTCTGCCGGGAAATCGTAACCCCCAGCGACGCTGGACATCATCCGAAAGGGGGAGATGTCCGGCGTCTTTCGTTACAAGATCGTCAAAGCTGGCTTGATAGGCAGCATTACGGCGTAAGCATTCCCACGCGACGCCCTCAACAGGCAGCGCATCGTAGAATTCATATTGGCTCTGGTCTCGCCAACGGGAAGTATCCGGCTTCATTGCTCCGCTCCTGGTTGAAATTGCACAGGTGGAGCGTGAAAAGATTGCGGCGTTCCTACACGGAAGGAAGCCAGATAGGGGGCATAGAGTGATGCCCACAGGGCATCACTCTGGCGTCAGCGCCGAGGTCAGTCGCGATCTGTCGGACGGTGGAGCAGCTGGCGATAGCCGCTTTGCGTCATCCAGCGCGCCCGTGCCAGATGGCTGTCATGGACTTGCCTTGCGCGCTCGGGGTCCTGAACAGGGTCGATACCGAACAGCACATCGACGGCTTCGGTCCATTCCGCGCCATCGTCGTCGGCATCGAGTAGCCGCATATAGAGCTTGATATGCGCGCGATCATACTCGGTGAGCTCGTCGCTAATGGGCGCAATGTCGTCGAAGGAGGGGGCTGCGGATGTCATGTCGAGTATCGCCGCAAGACACAGGCCGCCGCCGCAGATCGATGATGGCGCCTGCGCCAATCAGCTGTCGTGGATATGTCGGTGTCTCTTCTCGTCTTGGCCATGAACTAGCAACACTCCTTGCCCGCGATCCGTGGACAAGAGAACAATCCCTGCTGCTTCAAGCGCCCGGCGCACCTGATCCCGCGTTGTCTCATACACCTCAAGCCGGCTCTCGGACTCGAGGCGCTTCAAGGCAGTCAGCGATATTCGGGCCTTGTCAGCGAGCGTCTCCTGCGTCCAACCCAGTAACGCGCGTGCGGCCCGCGACTGTCGAGCGGTGATCATGCATGATCACCTCCCATCGCGACCGGCGCGCATTCCAGAACTACGGCTATTTTAGTCGCCTTCGCCCGATACGCCATAAGAAATCGTCGAATCTGGCCAGGGCGTTATCTGCACGGCTGAGCATGCAGCCCGACTGATTCGCCTGTATGCCGCAATTGCAGCACTTGTGCTGGCCGTAACGCCGACCAGCGCGGGATGATCCCCAAACGCTCCATGGGAAATGAGTGTGATATGTTTGGAGATCATTTTCTTTGCGTTTTGCGCTGGATATGATACCCATCCAGATCAGTGCAGCAAAAATGATCCGTAAAGGCATCACATGAAGGCGGAAGAAGAAACACTGGGGCTGATCGGCGACCATTTTCGCCGCGCGCGTCTTACAGCGGGGTTGACCCAGGAGCAGGTGGCCGATCTTGCGGGCATTTCGCGCCCGCGCTACCGCGACATCGAGACGGGGGCGGCGGCTGCGCGCACCACGACATTGATCAACATTGCCAGGGCGCTTGGGCTGGAAATGATGCTGGTTCCACAGACGATGGTGCCAGCCATCGAGGCGCTCTTGCGCCCGGATGCCGAGGACGATCACCCGGCCTTCAGCCCGCAACCGGAGAGCGACGATGACAGCCGTCCGTACCGCTGAGACCATCACCGCGCTGGACGTGTTCCTGAACAGTGTGCGGATTGGCACGATCGTCAGAACACCAGGTGACTTCAACGCTTTCAGCCTTGACCCGGCGTACCGCGCCACAGGAGGTCACCCGGTCCTGAGCTTGTCGTTGCGTGCCGCTACGGGGGGCCTGCGCAAAGACCCGCGCCCGGTCGCAGGCGCGTTGCCGCCGTTCTTTGCCAATCTCCTGCCCGAAGACAGGTTGCGAGAGGCGATGGAAAAGCACCACGCCGCCCATGTTCGGCCGGGGAATGATTTCGATCTCCTCACGGCTCTTGGCGCGGATCTGCCGGGCGCAGTGCGGGTTCTGCCCAGTGACGGCCAACCGGGGGCCCGGACGGCGGCGTCCCCGGACAAGCCGAAAGCGCGCTTTTCGCTGGCGGGCGTGCAGATGAAGCTCTCGGTAATGAAGAACACCGGCAAGGGCGGCGGGCTGACCTTGCCGCTCGGTGATGGCGAAGGACAATATATCGCCAAGTTCCCGTCAACGGCCTTTCCGGGTGTGTCGGAGAACGAGTTCGCGAACCTTGCGCTTGCTGAAGCAATCGGCATGGAAGTGCCCGAGCGGGAACTGGTCGGTCGCGACCAGTTCGAGGGCATTCCCGAAGAGTTCGAGACGCTCGCCGAGGGATTAGTCCTGCTGGTCCGGCGCTTCGATCGCGGAAGCAATGGGCAGCGGATCCATATCGAGGATTTCGCGCAGGTCTTCGGCCTATATCCTGCCCGCAAATATGACGGAGCAGCCTCTCACGACATCGCATCCGTGCTGAACGTGGCGATCTCGCCATTTGCCGCACTGGAGTTTGTCCGGCGGCTGACATTTTCGGTGGTGATGGGCAATGGCGACATGCACCTCAAGAACTGGTCACTGATCTATCCGGGCGATGGCGACACGCCCACCCTTGCGCCGATCTACGACATGCTTTCGACCGTGCCCTATATTCCGGCAGATGGGCTGGCGCTGTCTCTGGGCGGCGAGCGAGCCTTCAAGGGCCTGGCTCCGGCCCGCTGGAAGACGTTTGCCAATCGGGCAAGGCTTCCCGAGCCAGCCGTTCTCAAGGCCGTTGTCGAGACGGTGAAACGCATTGATACGAAATGGTGGACCCTGCCGGAACGCGAAGTGGTCCCCCCGCTCGTGCTGGAACGGATCGACGCCCATGTGAAAACCATGATCCCGATCCTGACCGGCTGAGCAGTTCCAGCCCGGACAGGTCACCGGGCCTAGCGGCTTTCCCGCAGGCATGAGAAAGGCCCCGACCTTGCGGTCGGAGCCTTTGTTCCGCGCCTCAGTCGCCGCGGCGACCGTTGGGGCGGGACCAGATGAGGGAGAAGGTTTCGCCGTCTTCTTCGTCGAAGAGATTGGCGTAGATCGGAGCGTTAAAGCTTGGATCGTCCAGCTTGAGGCCCAGATAGTCGCGGCCCTCGTTGGAGCGCTTGGACCAAGCGGCGCCGATTTCGGCGCGACCGACCAGAACGCGGTGGCTGGGGGCGTTCTCGCCGGTGGCGCGCAGGTCGGGGATGATGCGCACGCCCTTGGCCTGGACGCTGAGGGTGACGATTTCGCCGGTGAATTCGTTCGAGCCGGTCTTCTTGAAGGTGCCGATGGTTGCCATTTTAAGTCTCCGTTTTCCGTTTTCGAGCCCGCACCATTGCGGCCTCTATGGCGATCGACCGGCCGGAGACGAACGCTAGCGCACCCCCTTTGGGGGCTGGACAGCACAGGAGAAACTTTCTTGTTCCGCGCGGAATGTCGGCTTTGCCGGCAGGGGAAGAAAGTTGTGACGACGCTGTTGCGCTAGAGCGGTCGAAGCGCATCGCGCTGGTTTTCGGCCAGATCAGGCCATTGAAGAGGCCGTTTGGAGCGGTCGAGACACGGGGGTTGAACGGGGACGGTGGCAACCTCGAGGCTGCATCAGTATGACCTGACCGGCCTAGCCGGCCTTTTTGTCACCCCGCGCCTCAGGCCCTGCGCATCTCTTTTTCCGGCCTGTTCCACCAGCATCGCCCAAACCGGGTTCTGGTCAGTCGACGAACCCTGGAGCAGGCAGTCCTGCGCCCCTATGGGCCGCGTTTGTACCTCACGCTGCTCCGATGCTTGCCCGCTATCTACCACCATATCCGAGGCGAAGAGGGCAGATGATCCGTATCCGCTGGTGGTCGCCAATTACGGATCATGGTGGTTCAGGTGCGTACGAAGCCGTCGGCTGTTGGGCCGGTTGCCAACGTGCCCGCAACGCTCAGGAATTAAACGGTCAAGTTTATGCGAATATTGAAAATGCAGGCACAGGACGATGACCTGACGGGAAT
>JADQCC010000272.1 GCA_016278295.1 Roseovarius sp.
CTCACCGCGTCCCAGCAGCGGTCGATATCCTTGAGATTGGCGCGGGCGAGGCCGCAGATCGTGGCGTTCCTGGCCTGCTTGGCGATCTCGCTCACGGCGCGGAAATCGCCCTCCGAGGCGACGGGAAAGCCCGCCTCGATGATATCGACGCCCATCTCGTCGAGCAGCCCGGCGATCTCGAGCTTTTCCTCGTGGGTCATGGTCGCGCCGGGGCTTTGCTCGCCGTCGCGCAGCGTGGTGTCGAAAATGACCACCCTGTCTTTGTTCGCCTCCGGCGAAACGCGGTCCGTGGCTGTATCAGTCATGTCGGGTCTCTTTGTTCAATGATGTCCGTTGGCCTTGGGCGCGGGGGGTGCACATCCTCTGAGCGCTCGCGCCGCGGGGCACGCTCAGAGGCGGCTAAGCAGGAGAAGGCCGGGGAGCGCGCGCAGGCCATCGGCACGCGCCGAGGCGCGATGCGACATCCGGGTATGGGCCTGCATCATCATGACCGCCACTATAAGAGCGGGGCGTGCGCTTGAAAAGCGTGAATTTGGCGGTGCGCGATGCTTGAAGCGGGGGCAGTTCTGTCGGCATGGGAACGGCATTGACCATCGGCGCGGCGGCATTTCTGGCGCGGTCCGATGCGGGTGACGAGGTCTGACTATTCCGTGCGGCTGAGGTTGTCGGTGAGCACGCCGTCCTCCCAGGTGCCGCTCGTCTCCTTCCCGCCGGCGTAGCGCATCGTGCCCTCGCCCTGCCGCTTGCCGGAGAGGAACATGCCCTCGTAGACATCGCCATTGGCATAGGTCGCCACGCCGCGCCCCGATATCTCGCCCTCGCGCCACTCGCCCTCATAGACGAAGCGGTCGTTCTCTGGCGTGTCGGGGTTGTCGGGGATGGTGATCTTGCCTTGGCCGTGGCGCTGGCCATCGACGAACTGTCCCTCGTAGACGGTGCCGTCGGGATAGGTGGCGGTGCCTTGGCCGTGGCGCTGCCCGTCCTTCCACTGGCCCTCGTAGCGATAGCCGTCGGGATAGGTCATCACGCCGTGGCCATCGTTGCGCGCGTTCACGAACTCGCCCTCGTAAACCAGCCCGCTGGGATAGGTGGCACGGCCCGTGCCCTCGATCACGCCGCCGACCCATTCGCCCTCGTAGGTCGAACCGTCAGGGTAGGTGATCTTGCCCTGTCCGTTGGCGAGATCGTCGCGGAACTGGCCCTCGTAGACCGAGCCGTCGGGGTAGGTCACGCGGCCGGTGCCGGATATCTTGCCGTTCTGCCATTCGCCCTCGTAGCGATAGCCGTCGGTGCCGGTGAATACCCCCTGGCCGTGACGCATGTCGTCCTTGAACTGGCCCTCGTAGACATCGCCGTTGGCATAGGTCACGCGGCCTTTGCCCTCGCGCTGACCAGCAACCAGATCGCCCTCGTAGATATCGCCGTTGGGCTGGATGAGCTTGCCGGTGCCGTCGATCTGGCCGTCCTTCCACATCCCCTCGTAGATTAGCCCGTCGGGCATGGTGAGCTTGCCCTCGCCCTCGCGTGCGCCGCGTTTGACCTCGCCTTCGTAGACCGCGCCGTCGGGATAGGTGATGGTGGCGCGGCCCTCCTTGACGCCGCGGACCCAGTCACCCTCGTAGCGATAGCCGTTCGGGCTTTCCATGCGGCCGGTGCCGTGATGCATGGCATTGAGAAACCCGCCTTCGTAGCGCACGCCATTGGCATAGACCGCGATGCCCTGGCCGGTGATCTCGCCCTCGACCCATTCGCCCTCGTAGGTGCCGCCATCGGCGAACACGATCTTGCCCAGGCCGTGCGGCTTGCCGCGCGCGAACTCGCCCTCGTAGACCGAGCCGTTGGGAAAGCGCGCGACGCCCTCGCCGCGGATTTCGCCCTCGACCCAGTCGCCGGAATATTCATAGCCGTTGGGCAGCGTGTAGGTGCCGGTGCCGTGCTGCAGGCCGTCCTTGAACGTCCCCTCGTATATGCCGCCGTCGTCGTATTGCTTGGTCCGCACCTCGCCGTCCTGCGCAAAGCCCGCATGGCCCGCGACGAGCGCGGCGGTCAGGATCGTCGTTTGCGTCACTATGCGTGTCATGTCTGCCCCGATGCCTCTCGCCCGCCAGAACTGGCGGCAGGCGCTGCAAATCTAGATGAGCCCGCGGCATGTGACAACGGGATTCGGGCAAATCGGCTTTTCCTCGCGCCGCGATCTGCTAGATCAAAGGGGCAAATCGGCGAGGGGACGCGCATGGCCGAGAGGTTTCGCCTGACACTGGCACAGCTCGACCCGACGGTGGGCGATCTGGCGGGAAACGCCGCGCTTGCACGCGGGGCGTGGGACGAGGGGCGCGCGGCGGGGGCCGATCTCGTGGCGCTGCCCGAGATGTTCATCACCGGCTACAACATGCAGGACCTGGTGCTGAAGCCCGCGTTCCACCAGGCCGCGATCGCCACGATCGAGGCGCTGGCGCGCGATTGCGCCGACGGACCGGCGCTGGCGATCGGCGGCCCGGCGCTCGACGGTGTCGGGCTCTACAACGCCTATTACGTGTTGCAGGGCGGGCGGATCACCGCGCGCGTGCTCAAGCATCACCTGCCCAACGAGACCGTGTTCGACGAGAAGCGCCTGTTCGAGAGCGGGCAGGTCAACGGGCCCTACGCGGTGGGCGGGGTGCGCATCGGCTCGCCCATCTGCGAGGATAGCTGGTATCCGGACGTGGCCGAGACGCTCGCCGAGACGGGGGCCGAGATGCTGCTGGTGCCCAACGGCTCGCCGCATTACCGCGAGAAGATGGCGCTGCGGCAGAACCACATGGTGGCGCGGGTGGTCGAGACGGGGTTGCCGCTCGCCTATCTCAATATGGTCGGCGGACAGGACGACCAGGTGTTCGACGGCGGCTCTTTCGTGCTCAACCCCGGCGGCGCGCTGGCGATGCAGTTGCCGATGTTCGAGGAGGCGGTGGCGCAGGTCGATTTCGAGCGCGGCGCCGACGGCTGGCGCGCGCGCGCCGGCGCGCTGGCGCATCTGCCCGGCGATCTGGAGCAGGATTACCACGCGATGGTTCTCGCGTTGCGCGACTACCTGCGCAAGGCCGGGTTCGAGCGGGTGCTGCTGGGCCTGTCGGGCGGGGTGGACAGCGCGATTGTCGCCACGATTGCGGTCGATGCGCTCGGGGCGGGGAATGTGCGCTGCGTGATGCTGCCCTCGGAATACACGTCGGAGGCGTCGCTCGGGGATGCGCGGGCCGTGGCCGAAAATCTCGGCTGCCGCTATGATACCGTACCGATCTCGGCGGGGCGCGCGGCGATCACCGACACGCTCGCGCCGCTCTTTGAGGGCTGCGCGCCGGACATCACCGAGGAGAACATCCAGTCGCGGCTTCGCGGCCTCTTGCTGATGGCGCTTTCCAACAAGTTCGGCGAGATGCTGCTGACCACCGGCAACAAGTCCGAGGTGGCGGTGGGCTATGCCACGATCTACGGCGACATGGCGGGCGGCTACAACCCGATCAAGGATCTCTACAAGACGCGGGTCTTCGACATCTGCCGCTGGCGCAACGCCAATCACCGGGTGTGGATGCGGGGGCAGGCGGGCGAGGTGATCCCGCCGCGGGTGATCGACAAGCCGCCGAGCGCCGAGCTGCGCGCCGACCAGAAGGACAGCGATTCGCTGCCCGATTACCCGGTGCTCGATTCGATCCTCTACATCCTCGTGGATCAGGACGGCTCGGTCGCCGACTGCGTGGCGGCGGGCCATGACGCGGCGGATGCCCGGAAGGTGGAGCATTTGCTTTATATCAGCGAGTACAAACGCTTCCAGGCCGCGCCGGGGGCAAGGCTGTCGTCGCGGGCCTTCTGGCTCGACCGGCGCTATCCGATCGTCAACCGCTGGCGCGACCTATCGGGCGAGGGCGGCACCGGCACCGGCTGAGGCGGTTCATTCGGCGGCGTGGCCGATCCCGGGGGCGGGGCGGTCTGACAACACGGCGGTGCGCGCCTCGCGCAGTTGCGAGACATGGGCGACGAGATCCGCCTTGCGCAGCGGCTTGCCGAGAAAGGCGTCCATCCCCGCCAGCCGCGCGGCCGCGCGGTGCTGGTCGAGGATGTTGGCCGAGACCGCGACGACATGCGCCGGGGCCCGGCCCTGCGCCGCCTCGTGGATGCGGATGAGGCCGGTGGCCTGGTAGCCGTCCATGCCGGGCATCGAGACATCCATCAGCACGATGTCGGCCGGGTGCCCGGTGTAGAGCGTGACCGCCTCGGCCCCGCTCGCGGCGAGCCGCAGATCGGCACCGGAATTCGCGAAATACCGTTCGAGCAGCAGCCGGTTGGTGGCGTTGTCATCGACGGCGAGCACGGTCAGGCCGCTGGCCCAGGCAGCGGCTGGCGCGGCCCCTTCGGCCCCTGATACGGTTCCGGTGCGCGGGGCGGTCCGGGGGGGTGCTTCCACCCCGAGCAGGCGCGCCACCGTGTCGAGAAACAGCCGTTCGCGCAGCGGCTTGCGCAGGGCCGCGCCACCGGCGGGGGCCTCCTGCGCCGCGCTGCCGAGCAGGAGGCAGGGTGCCCGGGCCGCGCGGGCGGGGGGCAACGCGCGGTCGTCCATGACCACGAGATCGGGGGGCGGATCGGCGGCCATATCCTGCGGCGCCGCGCCCTCGGCCACCCGCGCCCCGTGATGCGCGAGCAGCGCCGCGATCCCGGCGCGCCGCCCGGGCAGCGGATCGAGCAGCCAGACCAGCGGCGCGGTGCCGCCCGGCAAGGCGAGGGCCCCGTTGCGCGCGGCGTCGGCGGCATCGCCGGCGGGCACCAGCGGCAGGGCAATCGCAAAGCACGACCCGGCCCCGGGCCGCGAGGACAGCGTGATCCGGCCGCCCATGAGCTGCACGAGCTGCCAGCTCACCGCGAGGCCGAGCCCGGTGCCGCCGGGATGCGCGGTCCCGCCGCCGCCCGCCTGTTCGAATGCCTCGAATATCCGGTCCTGCTGATCCTCGGGAATGCCCGGGCCGGTATCGTGGACCGAGATCACGATCTCGTCCTTGCCGCCGCGCGCCACGGTCACGCCGACATGCCCCTCCGGCGTGAACTTGACGGCGTTTCCGGCGATGTTGATGAGCACCTGCCGCAGCCGCCCGGCATCGCCGATCGTCACCTCGGGCAGGTCCGGGGCGACATCGGCATAGAGCTCGATCCCCGAGCGCGACGCCAGAGGTGCGAGCAGTTGCGCGACATCCTCGACGATCTCGCGCAGGCGGTAGGGTTCTTGCGCGAGGGTGAATTTGCCCGCTTCGATCTTGGAGAAGTCGAGAATGTCGTTGATGATCGCCAGCAGCGCGTCGCCCGACCGCACCACGGTGGTGACATAGGTTTCCTGTTCGGGCGAGAGCGGGGTTTCCGCCAGCAGGTCGGCCATGCCGAGGATGCCGTTCATGGGTGTGCGGATCTCGTGGCTCATCCTGGCGAGGAAATCGGATTTCGCCGCGTTCGCGGCGATCGCCTTGGCGCGGGCGCATTCCAGCCGCGACAGGAGCGCGCGCAGCGGGCGCCCGACGATCACCCGGAACGACACCCAGTTGGCGAGCGCGGCGACGAGGATGCCGCCCGCCAGCAGCAGCAGCAGGAAATCCCGCTGATAGCGCCTGACGGTCGCGATCTCGCGCTCGTCGAAATGCGTCACCAGCTTGGTGATCGGCCAGGAATACACCTCGTAAGGCAGGGTCAGCGCGCCGATCGCCCCCTTGCAGCCCAGCCCCCGTGGCACCACGGCAAGCTGGCGTCCGGTCCCGGGATCGACCAGCTCGACGCAACGGATCGCCGGGTCGCCGAGCAGCGTCTGCATCAGGTCGGTGACGTAAGGCGCGCTCCAGTCGGTGGCGCCATCCGACTGGTCGCTGAACCGTTCCAGCGCGCCGCCCAGCCGCGCGGTGGCGTTGCCGATGCGCATCGCCATCGCTTCCTCGCTGCGCAGGAGGTTCTTCTCGCTCAGCCACAGCAGCCCGGCCCCGGCAAAGGCGAGGAAGGTCGGCACCATCACGGCGGTGAGCTTGAGATACAGGCTCAGCGTCGGTGTGCGGGGATCGGCGGTGGCAGCCACGGGCGCGCCGCTCATTCCAGCCGCGTCGCGCGGCCCGCGTCCATCAGCGCGCGCAGCGGCGCGCGGTTGTCGATCTCTGTCCGGATGACGCCGAAACGCCCATCGCTTTCGGCGATGTAGTAATCGACCGGTGCCTCGCGCCCGTCCTCGGTGACGAGTGTGGCGCACATGACGTAGACATCGCCCAATTCGAGGATGATCTCGTGGTTCTCTGTCGGATAGTATCGGGTGACCGCGCCCGTCGCGAGATCGATATCGGGCAGCGCGCCACCGAGCATCGAGCGGTTCAGGCTACGCTGCAAGGTCGCCTGAAGCCGCGTGCGCAGCTCGTTGAGCGATTGAGCCTCCGCCCCGGTTCCGCAAAGCAGACCGAGCACCAGAAGCGCGGAGAGTGGCGGACGTGTCATGCCGGGTCATCCTTCATCCTGGATCGCCTGTGCATTGAACGCGCGCAGCGTTATCAAATCGTTTCCGCAGGCGGTTCCTCGCGATCACCTTTGCGCGAGATGTTGCCAGGCGCCATGCGGATGTGACTTGTCGGCGCTATCTCATGCGTCGCAACATGGGTCCGATTACGTGGGGTGCGATATGCGGCTTGTCTTTTTTCTTAAGGTTTTTCTGGCGCTTCTCGCGGCGCAGGGTGCGGCTGCTTGCGGCGCCGACAGCGATTGCCGGATCGGCGAGCGGCAATACCGCATCCAATGGCCCGGGGACGCGCGGGCGCGCGCCGGTGCGATCGTCTATGCGCATGGCTATCGCGGTTCGGCGGCGGCGGTGATGCGCAACCGCGCGCTGCGCCGCATGGCCCGGCAAGAGGGGCTGGCGCTCATCGCCCTCGATTCTCTGGATGGGGAATGGGCGGTCCCCAACGCGCCGGGCCATGCGGGCACCGATGGCGCGCGCGAATTCGCCTATATCGAGGCGGTGCTGGATGATGTCGCGCGGCGTTTCGCGCTGGATCGCGATCGGGTGATGGGCGCGGGGTTTTCCTCGGGGGCCATGCTGATGTGGAACGTCGCCTGCAAAATGCCCGAGCGCTTCGCTGGGATCGTTGCCGTGGCCGGCACCTTCTGGCAGGGTCCGCCCGAGACCTGCGCCACCCCGGTGACGAGTGTCGTGCATATCCACGGCCAGAGCGATCCCACGGTGCCGCTGACGGGCCGCGCGATCCGCGAGACATGGCAGGGCGACGTGCGCGAGGCGCTGGCGATGTATCGCCGCCTCGGGCGCTTCCGCGCGGCACAGCCGGCGCAGATCGAGAGCATGACCTGCGAGGGATGGCGCAACGCGGATGGCGAGATCCTCGATTTCTGCCTGCATCCGGGCGGGCACTCGCTGCGCACGGCCTATATCCGCGCGGGGCTGGACCGGCTGCGCGAGGCGGGGCAAATGTAGCCCGCCACGCCGGTGCGCCCGGTCACTCCCACCAGCGGTCGATGGCGGCGATGTCGTCGTCGGACCAGCCGAAATGGTGGGCGAATTCGTGCACCACGACATGCGCCACCAGATCGGGCAGCGCCACGTCGCCACGATCGCGCCATTCCGCGAGGATCGGCGCGGAAAATCCACACGGTGTCGGGGCCAAGCGGCTGGTAGAACTGGGATT
>JADQCC010000094.1 GCA_016278295.1 Roseovarius sp.
GCTTCCCGATCTACCCGGACCTGTGATTGTCAAGGGGCGCGTCTTCGGGCGCGCCTCATTCGTCGAGCGAGCGGTGCACCGCCACGAGGTCGAGTTCGGCCCCCTGCGGCGCGATGGTGCTAAAGCTTTCGCGCACCCCGGCCTCTGACAGTTCGCGCATCACGGTGAGCAGCGTGTTGGGCGCGTGCTCGTCGCACAGGTCGGCCATCTGCGCGATCTCGTCGCGTGCCACGGGCAGGGCGGCCTTTATATCGGGCGCGCCGTAGACATCGACGAAGTGCTGCGCCAGCGCTTGGGTCACGGCCTCGGCCTCGTCCGGCTCGATCTGCGTGACGGCAACGAAGGTGGCGCGGCCAAAGGTCTCGACCCCGAGCCAGCCATTGGCAAAGGCCTGCCGCGCCTTGCCGACCAGATCGCCCTCGCCCCAGTTGGAGAATTCGAAGCCGCCGGAAATGCACCATTCGCCGGTGCGTGCTGGGCTGTGATAGACGCGCAGGTCGCTCTCGTCGAAATGGATCGCGCGGGCAAGTTTCATGGTGTGACCTCCAGCAGCGAGGTGAGGGGGATCAGATGGGTGATGTCACCCTCGCGCATGAGCATACCGAAATCCTCATCCACGCCAAGCCAAGTACCGCACATATCGCCTCGCGTGACCGGCTCGCCCACGCCCCATGCGAGGCCGCGCCATTCGGCGTGAAGAGGGCGCGGGCCCTCGTCCTCCCAGCGGGTGATCCAGACAAGCGTGTGCCGTGCCCAGGCCTCGAGCAGCATGAGAGGGTCAAGTTCGGCGCAGCCTTCTTCGAGCAGGACGGTCTCGTCCGGGGTTTCGCCGGGGCGGTCGGTGCCGGGGGTAATCGGCACGTCCAGCCCCACCACGAGCCAGCCGGGCAGGGCGGCCGGGTCGGTATCTCCTGCCGCCACGCGCAGCCGCCCGCAGCGTGCGCCGTTGACCCGGATGCCGCCCGGCCATTCGAGATGCACCGCCACCTCTGGCGGGGCCAGCGCGCCGAGCGCGTTCTGAAAGCCGATGCCGCAGGCGGGCAGCATCGCCATCGCCTGCGCCAGCGGCACCTCGGGGGCCATCACGAGCGCCGCCGCCAGTTGCCTGTCGGTCACGTTGTGCACGATGAGCCCCGCGTCGCAGCCCAGCGCGGCCATCGCGCGGGCCTTGTCGAAGGGTGATATCGCGCCGGTGACGGCGAGCCCCGACATCAGCGGCGGGAAGGAGGGTGCGCTCATGCCACGCCCATGCTGACGAGATCGCGTGCCACCTGCCGAAACGCCTGTGCCTGCGGGCTGTCGGGCTTGGTCACCACGATGGGTGCGCCGCCATCCGAGGCCACCCGGATATCGAGGTGCAGCGGAATCTCGGACAGAAGCGGCACGCCCATCTTTTCGGCCTCTGCCTTGACGCCACCGTGGCCGAAAATGTGTTCCTCATGCCCGCAATTGGAGCAGATATGCGTGCTCATGTTCTCGATCAGTCCCAGCACCGGCACCTTGAGTTGGGTGAACATGTCGATTCCCTTGCGCGCGTCCAGAAGCGCCACGTCCTGCGGGGTGGAGACGATGATCGCGCCGTCCACTTCGGTCTTTTGCGCGAGTGTCATGGACACGTCGCCGGTGCCCGGTGGCAGATCGACGATCAGACAGTCGAGCGCGCCCCATTGCACCTGCATCAACATCTGTTGCAGCGCACCCATCAGCATCGGGCCGCGCCACACGACGGCCTGATCCTCGTTCACCATCAGGCCGATAGACATCATGGTGACGCCGTGATTGCGCAGCGGCAGGATAATCTTGCCGTCCGGGCTGGCGGGACGACCCGAAACGCCCAGCATCCGTGGTTGCGACGGCCCGTAGACATCGGCATCCAGCAGGCCCACCCGTCGGCCCTCGGCGGCCAGTGCGCAGGCGATATTGGCCGCGACGGTGGATTTGCCCACGCCCCCTTTCCCCGACGCGATGGCGATGATGTGATCGACACCGGGTACGCGCTGCGGTCCCTTGGGCTCGGCCTTTTTCGTGGGCTTGAGGTCGGGTGGCTCCTTGGTCGAATGGGCGGTCAGGACCGCCGAGACGCTGCCCGCACCCGCCGATTTCGCCGCCTGTTCGGCGGCGTCGCGCACGGGACCATAGGTCTCGGCCCTGGCCGGGTCGATTTCGAGCACGAAGCGCACCTCGTCACCCTCGACATTGAGCGCGCGCACCACGCCCGCCGCCACGATATCCGATCCGCTCACGGGATCGGTGATTTGCTTCAGCGCCTCGAGGACGCTCTCGCGTGTTGCTGCCACCTCAGTTCTGCCTCTTGATCGTTCCGGTCACGACGTGCTCGATATCGAGCCCTTCGACGGTCAGCACGACCTTAGCCTCGAATTCCTGCCCTGCGGTCGCGCCCTTGGCGCGCAGCCCTTCCTCGATCGCCTGCTGCGAGGTGACGCCCACCTGCTTGAGAAACTTGCGCATCGACATGTTGAAATCGTCGCTCATCTCGGTCTCCTTTCTTCTGATCGTCCGCTTGACGCGGATATAGTCCTGTTTCTACGCTCCGGTATGGTTCGTCTCGTCCCGATATTCGTGTGCCTTTGCGGCACGCTGGCGCTGGTGATGGCGGTCGTCTTGCCGTTGGCGGCGCAGGCCGATGACAAGCGGTTCAGCCTCGCCGCGCCCGCGTCGCTGGTGGAAAGCGGGCTGCTCGATTACCTCTTGCCGCGCTTCTCGTTGAAGACTGGGGTGCGGATCGAGGTTGTGCCGGGCGAGGCCGCGGCCGAGGCGGCGTTCGGCACGCAAGAGGGGCGCGCGGTGTTCACGGGCACCGGGGAGACATGGCGGCTGCGCCTCAGAGGCAATCATCCGGGTGCGGTGCGCTTCGTGGATTGGCTGACTTCGGAGATCGGGCGACGAACCGTCACGAGCTACGAGGTGGCGGGCACGGCGCCCTTTGCACCGCCCGCGGCCGACGCGATGGACGAGGAGGCCCCAAGCTTCGACGGCGACGCCGCTCTGGGGCGACGTGTGGCGCAGGCCAAGTGCGGGCGCTGCCATGTGGTCAATCCTGACCGGGGTGGCGGTATCGGCTCGACCCCATCCTTTCAGGCGCTGCGAACGCTGTCGGACTGGGATGCGCGGTTCCAGACGTTCTACGTGCTCAACCCGCATCCCGCCTTCACGCAGGTGCCCGGCGTGACCGAGGGATTCGCCCGCCACCTGCCGCCCGCCATCGTGCCCGTCGAGGTGAGCCCCGGCGAGATCGAGGCGATCCTCGCCTATGTGGCGGGGATCGCCCCCGCCGATCTGGGTGCGCCGTTGCAACTTCAGTGATCCTTGCGGTTCGGCGTCTGAACCTTGCGGTTGGACAGGTAATCCTCGGTGGTGCGCGGGCGCCGGCGCTCGCCCGACGAGAACGGGCTGTCTGCCGCACCGAACTGCGCGTTGATGCGGCAATTCTCGCACATCTGGATCGTGCGCGCGGCATCGGGCGTGCCGAACATGGAATGCTTGCCCGCCAGCTTTTCGGTGATCTTTTCAATGGTCGATTTCGAACCGAAGAGCGCACCGCATTCGATGCAGGCAAACGGCTCTTCCTCGTTGAGCACCACCTGCCCGAGCGCGGCCTCGGTCACGTTCATGCGCGGTTCCAGCGTGATCGCCTTCTCCGGGCAGATCGTGGCACAGATGCCGCATTGCAGGCAGGCATCCTCCTGAAAGCGCAACTGCGGCAGATCCTCGTTATCCAGCAGCGCACCTGAAGGGCAGAGCGACACGCACGAGAGGCACAGCGTGCAGGCGTCCTGATTGACGAGAACTGCACCATAGGGCGCGCCCTCGGGCAGGGGCAGGTTCTCGGCCCCCTCGTTGAGCGCGCGGGCGGCGAGGCGGGCCACCTGACGGCGGTTTCCCATCGGCAGCACCGGCTCGGCGAGCGGTGCAGGCGCACCCGCATCATAGAGCGCGTCGCACAGTGCGTCGGGATCGGCGAGGTCGAGCAGGCGCACCGGGTGATCGCCCGCCATCGCCTGCGCCAGCGGGATTTCCTGATCGGGCGCGTCGCGCTCGGTGGTGGGCGACAGCAGCACCGACACCTCGGCAAAGCCCGAGGCGAGGGCGGCGAGAATCTCGGCATGGCCGAAGCCCGCGAGCGCCGAGACCTCCAACGGGATCACGTCTGCCGGCAAGCCGCGCCCGTGGCGTGCGGCGAGGCGGATCATCTCCGCGCCAAAGCCTGCGTCATGCACCAGCAGTCGTGGCGCTTCGCCGCCCGCGCGGCGGTAGGCCGAGGCCAGCGTCTGGATGCGCCGCAGGATCATGTCGGGCGGCGGTGCGTCATAGGTGATCGCGCCCGATGGGCAGCGCGCGGCGCAGGCTCCGCAGCCCGCACAGACCATCGGATCGACGCTGACATGCTCGCCCGCAGGTGTGATCGCGCCGGTGGGGCAGATGTCGAGACACTTGGTGCATCCGGTTTGCTCGGCGCGGGAATGCGCGCAAATAAGCGGCTCGAGAGCGACGTAGAGCGGCTTCTCGAAGGTGCCGGTAAGTTGCGAGGCGGCGAGGATCGCGTCGGCCACGGCCCGCAGGCTGCCGGGATCGGCGCGCAGGTAGCCCTCGCGCTTTTCCGGTGCGGGAAAGAGCGGCGTGCCGCCGGTCAGGTCGAGGATGATGTCGCACGTTGTCTCTGCCCCGTTGCGCGGTGCGGTCCATTCCAGCGTGCCGCGCCCGCCGGGGTTGACCTGGCGCAACTCGTCGAGCCGGAGGTGAAAGCCGCCGAGCGCGCCCTGTGCCGCCGTGATGCGCGCGCTGATCGTGTCGAAATCGCGATTGTCGGGCGGGGGGCTGTCGTCTGTCAAAAGGACCGTGACCGCCAGCATCGGCGCGAGCCGCTCGGCGGCTGGCAGTGCCGTTTCGGCCCCGCCGATGATCAGGCACAGCCCCTCGGAGGTGACGTCCACACTCTTGTCGGGGCGTGCGGGCAGGGTGGCCTCGGCCACGAGGGCGGACATTTTGGGCAGCGTCGGGGCCTGATCGTCGGTCCACCCGGCGCGGTCACGCAGGTCGAGGCAGGCGGGAGGCTCGGCGCCCAGATCGGCGGCAATCTCGTCGAAGACCCGGCGCTCCTGCGTGCAGCAGAAGATCGGTTCGTCGTCGTCCGCGGCGGCGATGGCCTTGGTGACGGACCCTGTCTCGGCAGTGCACAGCGCACTGTGCATCCGCGAGCACGCCAGCCCGGAAGCCCGAGAAAGCGCCGCGGCGTCGATCTCCTGAGAGCCGGAACAGTCGCATAATATCAGGCGTTTGGGCATGTTTCCCCCGGGTATTTCGGTTTCGGGAAAGGCGCGTTTGGCGCAGATCAGGCCAAAGCTTAGACATGATTCGAGGTCGCCGTAAACAGCCATTCGAATCACGCGGCACGATCGTGAGTGGCTGATTTCACGGGTTCGCAAGCCTGATTGATTCCGTTTGTTTTCAGCATCTTGCTATGCGGCGACGCAGCATTCCGACGCCGGTCGGGTCAATCTGTCCAATCCGGCCCGGTTGCCGTGGTGGCGTGGTTCAAAATGTCCGGGATCGTGCCGCGGTAGACCGTTGCGCACAGAAAATGCTTTGCGTGGTCAGAAAACTGCACCAATCTTGTGCGGGGCCAGCAATTGGGGACATCGCCAGCCGTGACTGCCATCGCACATGACAAGCAACTGCTTCTGCCCCTCGGGGTTGTCGTGCGGCGTGCGCCGGGGGTGACGCGGTGGGTGCCGTGGAGTTGGCGTGCGGTGGCTGTGCTGCCCGGCGCGGGCCCTGCTGAATGGCGCGAACTGCGCCGCGACGGCGATGTCGTCGAGTATCACGCCACCACGCTGACGCTCGATCTGCACCACACGCAAACCGACGCCTATCTAGAGGCGCTGCGCGCGCGGGTGCCGTCGGTTTACGTGGTCATGCGTCAGGTATCGGCGCAGGGCGGGCAGATGCCTTTCGAGGTGACGCTGGTCACCGCCTCGCCCTTCGAGGCGCAGGATTACTGCGATACCGGCGAAGAGATGGTGGAGCGGGTGCCGATGCCCGAGGGGCTCATCGCCCTCGTCCGCGATTTTGTCGCCGCGCATCACGTTGGGGAGGCGTTCAAGAAGCGCAAGCGCGATCGGGTCCAGGTGACGGGATCGGAGGATGGGGTCGGCGATGCGCGTATTCCGCAGGCGGTGGATGTCTACCGCGCGCCGTCGCGCGCCCGCAAGGAGAGGATGCATTGACCGGGACCGCAGATTTCTGGTCGCGCCGCAAGGCGCGGGTCGCCGCCGAGGGCGCGGCGGAGGAACGTGCCGCCGTCGCGCAGGCGGAGGCCGAGCGCGAGACCGCGCTGGCCGACAAGTCGGACGCGGAGATTTGCGAGGAACTGGGTCTGCCCGATCCCGACACGCTTGAGGCGGGCGACAATTTCCAGGCTTTCATGGCCAAGGCCGTGCCCGAGCGCCTGCGCCGCCGGGCGCTGCGGCGGCTTTGGCTGAGCAACCCGGCGCTCGCCAATCTCGACGGGATGGTGGATTACGGTGAGGATTTTACCGACAGCGCCTGCGTGATCGAGGGGATGCAGACCGCCTATCAGGTGGGCAAGGGAATGCTTGCCCATGTGCAAGAGATGGCGCGACAGGCCGAAACGGAGGCTGCCGCAGAGGCCGAGGGCGAGGCGGCTGAGCCGATGGCGCTGACCGAGGCTGAGCCCGCGGCAGAGGCCGAGGTCGTGTCGGAAGCGGAGGCCCGCGACCAGGCTGCGCCTGTGCCGAACGAGTCCGCCGATGCCGATGCGGAAAATGCACCGCAACCGCCGCCGCGTCGGCGAATGCGCTTTGCCTATGCCGACAACGCCGGAGAACAGGCATGACCAACCAAGAGGCCCTCATGGACACCACAGAAGCCGCGCCCGCGATCGCCGAAGAAGACCGTATGCGTGCCGATCTCTACGACTTCCTGGCCGCGCTGCTGGCGCGCCCCGCCGATGGCGCGCTGCTGGAGCGGTCCGCCGCGCTGAGCGGTGACGACACTGCGATGGGGCAGGCGGTGTCGGCGCTGGCACGGGTGGCGGGTGTGAGCACGCCGCGCGCGGTGGAATCGGAATTCAACGCGCTCTTCATCGGGTTGGGGCGGGGCGAGTTGCTGCCTTACGCCAGCTATTACCTAACCGGCTTTCTCAACGAGAAGCCGCTCGCCAGCCTGCGCCGGGATATGGCCGCGCGCGGGATGCGCCGGGCCGAGAACGTCTACGAGCCCGAGGACAACATCGCCTCGCTCATGGAGATGATGGCCGGGTTGATCCGTGGCCGCTTTGGCGCGCCGGGCAGCCTCGAAGATCAACGAATGTTCTTCGCGCGTCACATTGGCCCTTGGGCGGGGCACTTTTTCACCGATCTCGAGGGCGCCCAGTCCTCTGTTCTCTATGCCTCGGTCGGCGCGCTCGGCCGGGTGTTCATGGAGATCGAGGCCGAGGGCTTTCGGATGAGCGGGGCGTGAGCCACGCAACAACCGGCGGCGTGTGCCGCCATCAAAGAGGGGAGGGACCCTAGAATGACACGGAAACCCGAGGAGGCCACAAGCCGCCGCGATTTCCTCCGGCTTGCTGCTACCGGTGCGCCGGCTGTCGCCGTGGCCACGAGATCGGAAGAGCACACG